>NZ_LSJA01000188.1 GCF_001556515.1 Caulobacter sp. CCH9-E1
CGTCGCCCCCATCGGCGATCATGCTTTTTTTGAGCAGGCGGATCTCGAGCGCCTGCTCGGCCACCACCTCTTTCAGGGCCGTCGATTCCCGCCGCAGGTCCTTGACCTCGTCCGTGGTCGCCGCCCGGGCCGTATCGCCCGCCAGGCGGCGCTTGCCCGCCTCCATGAACTCCTTGGACCACACGTAGTACAGGCTCTGGGCGATGCCTTCCTTGCGGCAGAGCTCAGCGATGCTGTCCTCCCCGCGCAGGCCGTCCAGCACGATCCGGATCTCGTCTTCCGCCGAGAAATGCCGGCGCGTCGCCCGCCGAATGTCCTTCACAACCCGCTCTCCGGGCGTGGCCTTCGCGGCCAAGGGTTTTGGTCTCATCTTCGTTCCTTCGTCACTTCGACGAG
>NZ_LSJA01000189.1 GCF_001556515.1 Caulobacter sp. CCH9-E1
AGCACTTGCCCCCTCAGTCGCTCCGCGACAGCTCCCCCGCATCGCGGGGGAGCATCTTTTTACCCAAACACTTAAGCACCTACTTGACTATCCGCCCTCCGCCCCGATACTTAAGCACATGCCTAACCAACAGCCCTCGCTTGATCTGATGTTCCAGGCCCTCGCGGACCCCGCGCGGCGGAGCATGGTCGAGCGGCTCAGCCGGGGCCCCGCCTCGGTGAGCGAACTGGCCCGGCCGCTGGACATGTCGCTGCCGGCGGTCATGCAGCACCTGGCCATGCTGGAGGCGGGCGGGATCGTGACGTCGGAAAAGGTCGGCCGGGTGCGCACCTGCCAGATCCGTCCCGAGGCGCTGTCCCTGGCCGAACAATGGATCAACCAGAGGCGCACCCAGTGGGAACAGCGCCTTGATCGGCTGGGCGCGTTCCTGGCCGCCGAGGAAGAGGAGACGAAATGACCGAGCGCCCCACGGCCCGCAGCGCCATCCACGCCACCTTCGTCGTCGAGCGGGTCTACGCCGCCTCGCCCGCCCGGGTGTTCGCCGCCTTCGCAGATCCGGAGAAGAAGGCCCAGTGGTTCCACGGCCCCGAGGAATGGGGTCCGCCCGAAAGCGGCATGGACTTTCGGGTCGGCGGCGAGGACTACGCCGTCAGCCGCCCGCCGGGCGAGTTGCCGCACCACTTCCGCAGCCGCTACCACGACATCGTTCCGAACGAGCGGATCGTCTACACCTACTGGATGCACCACGGCGAGAACCTGGCCTCGGTGTCGGTCTCGACGATCGAAGTGCGGCCGGAGGGCCCCAAGACCCGCCTGGTCATCACCGAGGTCGGGGTGTTCCTGGACGGCTACTACAGCCCCGAAGGCCGCGAGGACGGCACGCGCCAGCTGATGGAGCAGATCGCGCCGATCGTGGAGGGGTGAGATGCTCTTCCGCCCCCTCCGGGGGAGGACGACCGCGAAGCGGTCAGGTGGGGGCGAGTAAGGTGATTTAGCTCCACACTTGCCCCCTCCGCGCCTTCGGCGCTCCTCCACCAGAGGGGGAAGAAGTCAGCTTCAATGCCCCCCCGCGCTCGGCGGCTTGGCCATCTTCGCCACGTCCGCTTCCGTCACCGGCTTGGCGTAGTTGTTGCCGAAGTGCGTGCGGACATAGGTGATCGCCTCGGCCATCTGGGCGTTGCTGAGCGTGCCGACGAAGCCGGGCATGCCGCCCTTGCCGCTGGTCACCACCATGATCGGATAGGCCGCTCCGGCCAGCTTCGGGTTCGAGGCCAGGGCCGGAATGGTCCCCGCCCCCACCCCGCCCTTGGCGTCGGCCATGTGGCAGGCCTGGCAGACCTGGGTGTAGACCTGCTCGCCGGTCACCGGCTTGGCCGCGCGGACGATGCCGCCGCCGGTGTCGCCGCCGCCGGACGCCGGCGTCTGGGCCATGGCGGGGAAGGCCGCCAGCAGGGCCGCCGTCAGAACGATCTTCCTCATGATCAGGCCTCCAGCGCACGCTTGTGCAGACGGGTGATGGCGTCGATGGACGAGAGCAGCGCCCCCTCCATCCAGCAGCCGACGTAAGAGGCGTGCTCGCCGGCCAGCACGATCCGGCGGTCCATGCCGACCAGGGTCTGGTAGTGCTGCTTGCGGGTGTCCTCGTTCCAGCGGGCGCAGCAACCCAGGCTCCAGGGCACGCGGCTCCAGGCCACCGAGGCGCCCGACAGGAACTCCTTGCGGTAGCTCTCCGGATGGATCACCGAGCCCTGCGCCAGGGCGACCTCGATCCGCTGCTCGGGCGTCATGCCGGCCAGGCGATAGGCGCCCAGCTCGCGGGCGAAGGCGCCCAACAGCACGGCCGGGCCGTCCTTGAACATGTTGTTGTTCGGATAGGAGATCAGGGCGATCTCCTGGTCGGTGAAGCTGTGGCCGCCGTAGATGTAGTCGTCTTCCTCCCAGAAGCGGCGCTTCATCTCGAGGCCGATCTTGACCTGGCCGGAATAGGGCACGGCCTTGATCGCCGCCATCATCTCGTCGGTGACCTGAAGGTCCATCTGGCCCAGCACGCCCAGCGGGATCGTACAGACGCACCAGTCGGCCTTGGAATCGACAGCCTTGCCGGTGACGGTGTCGGTCCAGCTGACGGTGACGCCCTTGTCGTCCTGGGCGATCTTGCCGACCTTGGCGTTGTAGGTGATCAGGCCGTCCACCTGCTTGGCGAAGCCCTTGCCGATCATGTCCATGCCGCCGACCGGCTGGAACATGGTGGTCTGCATCTCGTGGTTCATGAAGAAGCCCATCGCGGTCCAGACCTGCGGGTCCAGCACGTCGTGCAGGCTGTAGAGGTCCTTGGACGGGATCGGGGCGCCATTGACACCGCCGCCCGGCGGCCGCTCGTAACCCCGGTGCGACGAGGCCTTCAGGCTGGGCGAATATTTGTAATTGTTGTCCAGCAGGCCCCAGCCCTTCATGGCCTCCAAGAGCTTGTCGCGGTCCTCGGCCGTGACCGTGTCGTCCAGAGCCTTGGCGTTGACCGACTTGGCCAGCAGCTCGGCGATATTGCCCTCGAAGTCGGCGGCTGCGGCGTTGAAGCGCACCGGCTTGCCGCCGAAGGCCTGGGACGAGTGGATCCAGCCGGAGTGGTTGAACTGGATGAACGGCTCCAGCGCCACGCCGAACGCCTTGCAATAGTGCAGCAGGGTCCGGTGGTGATGCGGGATCCGCCAGGGTCCCGGGTTCAGGTAGTTGCCGGGCGAGAAGGCGACCTTCTGCGTCGCGCCGCCCAGCTCGGTATAGGTGTCGCCGCCCCGCAGCGACCAGTTGCGACCGCCGGGACGGTTCTGGAACTCCAGGATCTGAACCTTGTAGCCGGCCTTGCGCAGCTCGTAGGCGGCCAGCATGCCGGCCAGGCCCGCGCCCAGCACGATGACGCTGGCGCCGGGCCGCGCGCCTTGCAGGTTCGGCGGGCCGTGGAACTGGGTCTCGGCCGCGTGGCCCAGGGTGGTCATCGCCTGATAGAGCGCCGCCGTCCCGCCGACCTTGGCGATGGCGGACAGAAGTTGGCGCCGTGTCGGCGCCCTGACACCGGAGTCCATGTAAGCTCTTCCCCTCACGCGCCGCCGACTTCGGCGTGCGGATAGAAGGGCTATCAGCCGTTGCGCCGACGGCGAGGCTTCACGGCGACCCGGCCGGACGATGCGGCCAAGGCTGCGAATTTATCGGCACAAGGACGGCCTGGTTGCGCGCGAACTGTGCAGCGCCCTATCTGACCACGCGCAGGCTCGGACGCTCGTCGGCGACGCGCTCCAGGGGGACGACGAAGTGGAAGCTGGAGCCCTGCCCCAGCGCCGTGTGGACGTCGATCGTTCCGCCCATCAGCTGCACCAGCTCGCGGCAGATCGACAGCCCCAGCCCCGCCCCCTCGTGAGGCCGCGTCGAGGACTCGTCGACCTGGGAAAAACTCCTGAACAGGTCAGGCAGGTATTCCGCGGGAACGCCGGGGCCTGTGTCCTCGACCTCGAACCGCAGACCTTGCGTCGAGGGGCGGACGCGGACGGTGACCCCGCCGCGCTCGGTGAACTTGATCGCGTTGGCGACCAGGTTGCCCAGCACTTGGCGCAGCCGCATCGCGTCGCCTCGCCAGCGTCCCCGGATATCGGGCGCGACATCAACCGCCAGCGACAGGCCCTTGACCGCCGCCGCGCCGGAGAAGGCCAGGCAGGCGGCCTCGACCATCGGGGCCAGATCGAAGGCGTCGGACCGCAAGCGCACGGCGTGGCTCTCCAGCCGGGCGATATCGAGGATGTCGTTCAGCAGGGCCAGCAGGGCGCGCCCGGACTCTTCGAGGATCCGCAGGCGACGGGCCTGGGGCTCGGTCAGCGTGTCGGCCGCCATCACCTGGGCCATGCCCAGCACGCCGTTCAAGGGCGTGCGGATCTCGTGGCTCATATTGGCCAGGAACAGGGTCTTGGCGGCGTTAGCGGCCTCGGCCTCGGTCTTGGCGGCGATCAGGGCGCGGCGGCTGTCGCGCAGCTGGACCAGGGCCTCGGCGACGCGCCGGAACAGCAGGATGGCGGCGACGCCCATGACTACGAACCCGACCGTCAGCCACGGCGCCAGGGTCTTGAGCAGCGACAGCCCCGGATCCTTGGCGTCCCAGGACAGCACGCCGACCGGACGGCCGTTGATGTCCGACAGCGGGGCGTAAGGCTTCTGGCCGCGCGGCGCGGCGCGCAGCTCCAGCCCGTCCAGGCCGTAGGCGTCGGAGAAGTCCCGAAGGAAAACCGCGTCGATCCGGCGCGCGGTGACGACCACCGCCGACGGGCCGCGATAAGCCTCCGCCGCGGCCTTGCTCTCGGGCGTGACCGAGGCCAAGGCGACGAGGTAGACTCCTCCGTCGCTCCGCATCAGTCCGGTTCGCGCCGCCTCGGCGCCGGCGCCCAATCGCCCGGCCGCCAGGGCGCGGCGGGCGTCATCCGCGATCTTGTCGGCGATCGGCTTCGCCTGGGCGGGAAGAGTCCCAAGGGCCTGTTCGGACGCCCTGACGCCGTCCCTGGAAGCGTAGACCACGGCGCCCGACCGCATCACGAACGTCACGTCGTGGCTGAACTGGATCTTGTAGTAGCCAGCGAAGTTCGTGTCGGCCCAGGCGAGATCGGTCTTCGCGCCCATGGCCCGATAGGCGCTGTCCCACAGGGTTGCGGAGGTCAGCTCGCGCCGCACCCGTTCGAGGTCGCGCGCGATCGATCGATCAGCCAGACTGATCTCGTCCTGGGCCTCGATGTGATCCAGCGTCCTGGCCGTGACGATCATCAGCGCCAGGCCGCCCAGGATCGCCACGATCACCAGGACGGCCGCCGCCACCACCATCCCTTGGATGAGGCGCATGGGCCGGTTGAGCGTCCGGCGGGAAGAGGAACCAGGTCTCGCCATCCGACCGCCTTACGCCGCCAGGGATAGCGAAGCGTAAAACGCGGCCTTTAGCCACAGGCAGGCGAAAACGCTAAATCCTCCCCCCAGCGGGGGAGGTGTCGGCGCGTAGCGACGACGGAGGGGGAAGACGCCGGGTCAGCAGGACTTCCCCCTCCGGCGCTTCGCGCCGCCTCCCCCGCTAGGGGGAGGATTGGGATCAATCCACCGCCAACATGCCCTCCAGCTTCAGGCGGAAAATCAGCACGCTGTCGGGCGGGATCTCGCCCATGTCGCGCGAGCCGTAGCCCAGCTCCGGCGGGATGTAGAGGGTCCACTCGTCGCCGACCTTCATCCTGGGCAAGGCTTCCAGCCAGCCCTGGATCAGGCCGTCGGCCGGCATGATCGCCGCCTTGCCGCGCGCGAAGCTCGAGTCAAACACCTGCCCGTTCAGCAGCTTGCCCTCGTAATTGACCTTGATGATGTCGCCCAGCTTCGGCGAGGGGCCGTCCTTGGGGCCGCTGGTCACGACCTTGTACTGCAGGCCGGACGGCAGGCTGACGACGCCCGGCGCCTTGGCGTTTTGCTCGAGGAAGGCCTTGGCCGCCTGGGCGTTGGCCGAGGGGCCGGCGTTCAGCTGCGGCGGCGGGGACGGCTGCGGGGTCTGGGCGTGGG
>NZ_LSJA01000190.1 GCF_001556515.1 Caulobacter sp. CCH9-E1
GGCTCCAGTCCGGCGCCGGGGCCGGGGGAAAGCGTGATGTCGCGCACCTTCACCACCTCGCCGCAGGCCTTGCAGGTCAGCACCGGGCGCAGCGGCTGGCCGCAGGTCTGGTGGACGATGTGGTGCGAGGGGCAGCCGGGATCGAAGCGCCAGCGCATCTCCCAGCCCAGCAGCATCAGCGCCGAGTCGTAGAGGTCGCGGCCCATGGGCGTGAGGCGGTACTCGTAGCGCGGCGGCCGCGATTGATAGAGGACCCGCGCCAACAGGCCGGCGGTCTCAAGGCGCTTGAGCCGATCGGTCAGCAGCGAGCGCGCCACGCCCGTCATGGCCGCGAAGCCGTCGAACCGCTTCACGCCCATGAAGGCCGCGTACAGCGCCAGCAGGGTCCAGCGGTCGCCGATCAGGTTCAGCGCGCGGGCGGCTGAACTGCGGCGGACCATTGCCGGCGACGCGGCGGGGGCCTTCTGCGGGACCATGAGGCTTGGTGGGACGCTTCGGCGCGGCGTGTCAACGCCATGGACTTGATCTGAGTCACTTGTATAATCGAACTAACTACACAAACGGGAGGGGCCGGCATGGTCTATGTGCTGGGCGGTTGGCAGAGCGACTTCGCCGCCAACTGGGCGCGCGAGGGCAAGGAACTGGCCGACGCCTTCGCCGAGGCCGTGGGGCAGGGACTGGCCGCCGTTGACCTCGATCCGGAGGACGTCGAGACCGGCCACGTCGGCAACTTCGCCGCCGAGCTGTTCGCGGGCCAGGGCCTCTTGGGCGGCATGTTCGGCCTGGTCCATCCCGCCTTCGACGGCCTGCCGACCGCGCGGCACGAGGCGGCCTGCGCCTCGGGCAGCGTCGCGATCCTGGCGGCCACGGCCGAGATCGAGGCCGGGCGCTATGACTTGGCCTGCGTCGTCGGCATCGAGCAGATGCGCAACGTCCCCGGCCAGAAGGCGGCCGAGAACTTAGGAGCCGCCGCCTGGGCCGGACACGAGTTCCAGGACGCCCGCTTCCTGTGGCCGCGCGCCTTCTCCGACCTCGCCGACGAGTACGACCGGCGCTACGGGCTGAAGTACGAGCACCTGATGGCTATCGCCGAGGTCAACTTCGCCAACGGCCGGCGCAATCCCAACGCCCAGACGCGGAGCTGGGACTTTGGCCCCGAGGCCTTCACCGCCGACGACGCCGCCAATCCGGTGGTCGAGGGCCGCACGCGCAAGCAGGACTGCGGCCAGGTCACCGACGGGACCGCCGTGGTGTTTCTCGCTTCCGAAGCGCGGGCCAAGGCCTATGCGGACGAGCGCGGGATTTCGCTGGCGAGCATTCCGCGCATCAAGGGCTGGGGCCACCGCTCGGCGCCGCTCAGCTACGCCCGCAAGGTGGAGGCCTCGCGTGACAGCGACTATGTGTTCCCGCAGGTGCGCCGCGCCATCCTGGACGCCCGCGCCCGGGCCGGGAAGGCGCTGGACGTCTCGGGCATCGATGCGGTCGAGACCCACGACTGCTTCACCGCCACCGAATACATGGCCATCGACCATCTGGGCCTGACCGCGCCCGGCGAGAGCTGGAAGGCGATCGAGGCGGGCGACATCGCGATCGGCGGCAAGCTGCCGATCAACCCCTCGGGCGGCCTGATCGGGACCGGCCACCCCGTCGGCGCGACCGGCGTGCGGATGCTGCTCGACGCGTGGAAGCAGACCTCGGGCCGGGCGGGGGACTACCAGGTCGAGGGCGCGCGGACGGTGCAGACCCTGAACATCGGCGGATCGACCACGACGACGGTGAGTTTCGTCGTGGGGACGTAGGGCCAGATCCTCCCCCGCAATGCGGGGGAGGTGTCGCGGAGCGACGGAGGGG
>NZ_LSJA01000191.1 GCF_001556515.1 Caulobacter sp. CCH9-E1
CCGCCGATCTGGGTGACCGACAGCTCCTGCGCCTGAGCCTGGCTCAGAGCGCCGATCTGGGCCGCCGCGAGGGCGCCGACCTGGGTGGCCGACAGCTCATTGATGTCAGTGACCGACAGGCCCTTCAGCTGGGTCGTGGTCATGGCCGCGACCTGGCTGTTGGTCAGGGCGCCGACCTGGGTGGCGTCCAGCGCCGACAGGTTCGCCGGCGTCAGCGACTTGATCTGATCGGCCGTCAGGGCCCCGATCTGGGTCGCCGACAGCTCGCCGATGTCGGTGGCGGTCAGGTTGGACAGCTGGGCCGTCGTCAGACCCTTGATCTGGGTCGTCGACAGCGCGCCCACCTGGGTCGCGTTCAGGGCCGAGAGCGCCGAGGTGCTCAGAGCCCCCAGCTGCGTCGGGCTCAGAGCCCCGACCTGGGTTTCGGACAGTTCGCCGACATCAGTGGTCGACAAGCTCTTCAGCTGGTTGGCCGTCAGGCCCTTGACCTGGGTCGTCGACAGCGCGCCGACCTGGGTCGCGTCAAGCGCCGAGACGGCGGTGGTGCTCAGGGCGCCCAGCTGCGAGGCGCTCAACGCGCCCACCTGGGTCGCCGTCAGTTCAGCGATGTCGGCCGCCGTCAGGCCGCCCAGCTGGGCGGTCGTCAGGCCCTTGACCTGGGTTTCGGTCAGGCTGCCAACCTGCGTGGCGTCCAGAGCCGAGAAGTTGGTGGCGGAGAACGCGCCCATCTGGGTCGAGCTCAGCGCGCCCAGTTGGGTCGTCGACAGAGCCTTGACGTTGTTCAGGCTCAGCGAGGCCAGCTGCGCGTTGCTCAGGGCGCTGAGCTGCGTCCCCGACAACTCGCCGATGTCCGTGGTGGTCAGGTTGCTCAGCTGGGTCGTCGTCAGACCCTTGACCTGGGTCGTCGACAGCGCCCCCGTCTGGGTCGCATCGAGCGCCGATAGGCTGGCCGCCGTCAGCGACTTGATCTGGTCAGCGCCGAGCGCGCCAAGCTGGGTCGTCGAAAGCTCGCCGACGTCGGTCGTCGTCAGGCCGGCCATCTGGGCCGCGGTGAGACCCTTGATCTGGGTCGTCGACAGCGCGCCGACCTGGGTCGCGTCCAGGGCCGAGAAGTTGGCGCCCATGGCGCCAATCTGGGTCGGCGTCAGAGCCGCAACCTGGGTGGTCGACAGCTCGGCGACGTCGGTCGTCGACAGTCCCTTCAGCTGCGCAGCGTTGATCCCCTTGATCTGGGTCTCGCTCAGGGCGCCGACCTGGGTCGCGTTCAGGGCCGAGAAGTTGGCGCTCAGCGAGCCGATCTGCGAGGCGCTCAACGCCCCCACCTGGGTCTCGCTCAGGTTGCCGACGTTCGTGGTCGTCAGGTTGGACAGCTGGGTCGCCGTCAGACCCTTCACCTGGGTCGTCGACAGAGCGCCGAGCTGGGTGGCGTTCAGCGAGGTCAGGTTCGTCGTGGTCAGGGCGCCGACCTGGCTGGCCGACAGGCCGCCGATCTGGGT
>NZ_LSJA01000192.1 GCF_001556515.1 Caulobacter sp. CCH9-E1
CCTTTTAGGCGCCTATCACCCCGCTAAGGGGGTCCTTCTTCCACGCCGCTGCACAATCCAGATCCCAGCCTATGACGTGAAACAGCATCTTGAGGCGGGAGAATTGGTCGAGGTGATGCCCGGCCATCGAGCCGAGCTGATGCCTATGACGTTACTCTATCCCCACCGCCAGCACCTTTCACACCGGCTGCAGGTATTTGCCGATTGGCTTGAGACGCTGCTGAAGGACAAGCTCTTATGAAGAGCAAAAGCCACCCGGGATCCGAAACGCCTGCGCTCAAGCGGTCCGGATGACCGAAGCGTCCTCGCCGATCATGCGTTAGAGGCAGTTTTTGCAGACGTCAGGATTACCGATCGGGCCAGACGCGACTGGCAAAGATCATGGTGAGGCCGAGCGCAGCGATCCTGATGAATTGCACGTTCATCTTCACAAAGGCCAACGACTGACCGGCGGGTTCCTAACCCCAGCTCCTGGCCGCCAGCCATTTGAGCGCGGACAGGCTTGGCATGAACAGATATTCGCCGCCCTTCATGACATTGAAAGTCTGCACTCCGTCGATGCGCTTGCGCGCCGGCGCCTGCGGGATCGTGAACCGGCCATCATCCTCATGCAGGCCAACGATCGGATCGCGCTCTTCGCCAAGGTCGACGAAATTGCCTCGGTTGATCCACTCCTGCTGCATGAACTCGATCGTGTCGTAGGCACGCGCGCTGATGAAGATGAAGAACAGGCCGCGATCGCCGTTGGCATCGTCCTCAGGCCCCACATCCTCGGAATAAACCGGCCCGAAGGTCGAGGAACGGCGAATGATGCGGTGGATGTTGACGTCGGTGAGCAGCGTCAACTCGGAATCGCGGGGATTGAGCCGTCGCATATGGCAGCCGAACGGCACGACGCGGCCTTTGGGATCGTCCTTGAAGGTGAAGTCGTTGTTGCGCTGCGGATCGGCGCCGAGGTCGGGATCGTCGTGATCGTGCGCCAGCGTCAAGGGTGCGCCGGAGCGCCAGCGCCCGAACATCTTGGCGGCAAGGCGCTCGCGTTCCTCCGGCGTGTCGCCATGTGCCTTGAGGAAGGCGTTGAAGCAACCGACCCGGCTGTTATACTTGCGCATTACGACGAAGGTGCCGTTCCTTCCGAGAACCGCAGGCTCGGGCATGCCGAGCGGCTGGCCGTTCTCGCTCTCATAGCCGAGGATGAATTCGCCGGCCTTGATCGGCCGCTCCTCGCCTGGCAGCGGATCAACGCCGCTGCCCTCCACTGCGGGCTGGGAGATCGAATCCCGGAAACCGAACGGGTTTTTCGCGCCGTCCGGCGCGCCGAAGCGATGCTCGCCGAGCAAGGTGACGCCGCTGCTCCGGTCGAGTTCGGTGCGCGCCGTCGCCAGCGCCTTGTCGAGCGCATCATCGTCGACCGCGTAGATGGTCAGCGCGAGATGGCAGTTGCCCGGCTTGAACACGTCTTCCCAGTTTTCCGGCGCGTTGGGTCCGAAGTCGCGAAGCTGCTCCGCGCGTGCGGCCATGCCCTGCTGGAACGGGAGCGGAAAGGTCTTGAGCTGGGCGTCGGGAACGCCGAGCGCCTTCAGACCCTCGAAGCTGAGCGCAGCGCCGATCCAGAAATCGAGATCCTCGCTCCAATTGTCGGCCGAAGCGATATGCGGTGCCAGCCGGCCGAGAAGATTGCGGGCTCCCGCTGCCTCGTCGAAATGGAGCATGGCGTGAACGCCGACATAGGGTTCCGGCCGGCTTCTGAGGATCAGCGCCTGGATGTCCTGCAGGTCGAGCGTGACGCTATCCCGCGAGAAGTGCTCTTTTAGTTTCTGAAGGATCGCCATGGCTCAGCCCACCTTGTCCAGGAATTCGTTGACGGCATGTTCGAGCCGTTGGAGCCGGCGCACATCGACGACGGTGACCTGCGGATTGGCGACGAACCAGCCGGCGGCGGTGATCTGATGCTCGGCGATGAAGTCCTTGACCTCGGGGCTGGCGATGCCCGGCCAGCCCTCGACCGAGGCGAAGATCAGGTCCATCAGATCGGGGATCTTGGTGGCGAAGTCGTTGATATAGGTGTCCCAGTCGCCGTCATAGGCGGTGGCGAACAGGATGCGGGTGTCGTTGTCGAAGAACACGAACCGCATGTTGTGCAGCGTGCCGACCTTCTGCGCCCCGTCGAAATTGCCGTTCACCAGCCCGAATATGCGTTTCAGCCGATCCGCGCCGCCGGGCTTGAGGTTGGCGATGGCGGTGAGCTCGGAGACATTGCCGGACTGCGCGCCGACGCGACCGGCCGAGCCGGCTGTGCCCTTGAGGTCGGGATTATGCTTCGTCACCATCTGCTCGAGGGCGAGCTTGGCGAGCTGTGGCGCATCGCCAACCACTTCCTCGATGCGGCGGCGGATGGCCTGCAAGCGGGTTTCATCGATCTGCGGGGTTTCTTCGGTCTCGGCCATGGCTGGCCTCCTTTCGTGATTGCGTGTGACGATCGGATCGTCAGTCCGGAATGACGTCGATGCTCGCCGGCTCGACGCGCGGTTGCGCGTTCATTTCGTGGCGGTAGCGGGTGGATCGTTCATAGGCGGCGATGCGCACGCGCATGATCGAGCCGAGTGGCTGATGATCGCGGATACCGTGCCAGGGATTGAACGACAGCACATCATCGCCGTAGACGCGCCGCGCCGGCGAATAGGCCTCCTGTGGCGGGATGCGCAGGGTCGCGATCGGCTGGTGCGGCGAAAGGTCTTCCGGCCAGAGCACGGCGGCGTCCTCGACCGGCATCCTGTCGAGATCGGCACAGAGCTGAGCACGGAGCTGATACTCTGCGCCTTGCTCGCGGAAATGTTCAACCACCAGATCGCGCATGGTGGAATCCTCAACCGCGCCGACATCCTTGCCGGTCAGTGCACGGACGTTGTCGGAGAACGGCGCGGCACTGATCTTGGCGATATGGTCGCCGAAGCGGATCGCCGCCATCGAATGATAGGTTTCGCCCAGCAGATGGTTATTGTCGCGAGCGAGCCCGCGCAGCGTGGCGCCGGGCTCGACGCCGACCGCTTCGACTGCCGCCTCCACGCCGCGCGCGACCCCAGCCATCGCTCGCTGGAGAAAGGCCGGGTTATGGGCATTCTTCTCCAGAAGGCTGATGAGCTGGCGATATTTACCGATCGTGCCGAAGCTCAAGGTCGGGATGTTGACGAGCAGGAAATCCTGGTTGTGGCCCTGGTCTTCGGGGAGAAGCCGCTCGCCATCGACACCGATCACCTTGATCGCCATGCCACGCGGCGCGGGAATGGTATCGGAGTGGATGTCGCCCGGCGCCGAAGAGAGGCGGATCACCACCGGATAGTTGGCGGGTCGGGCGAACAAGCCCTGGCGCAGATGCGAGGGCAGTTCGTGAACGATCAGTTCGCCCTTCAGGAACCCATGGCTTTTGGCATGGGCGTCGCGCACGGCGTGGCGATGACGCTCGAAGGCCCGCCGGTTGGTGGTGGCCATGATCTCGAGGATCTCGGCGGTCAGCCGCTCCTCGTCCTCGCCGAGAACCTCCACGTCCGGGGAATAGCCAATGTAGGTTTGAGCCAAGAGCGCTCCTTCACACTGAGATTTCGTTGCCCAGGAACGATTTCGGGTCGAAATCGCCGTTGATTTCGGATATCAGTTGATATCTGGTTTCACTGAGAACGCGGAACCTCCGAAAAGGTTTCGCACGTCTCGCCCGTTGGTTGGAGAACGAACCCATGCCGCTTACGCGCAAGGACACGCAGCGCCAGACGCGGGACCGGCTGATCGCGGCCGCGCATTCCTCGATTATCGAGGAGGGGGTCGCTGCCATGTCGATTCGCAACATCTGCAGCGCCGCAGGGCATTCGCAGGGCGCCTTCTACTCGAACTTCGCCAGCAAGGATGATCTGCTGGTCGAGATCCTGCAAAGCCATATCCAGGACGAGGTCACACTGCTTCGCGACCTGGTCGCGCACTGCTCCGGCGACGATATCGAGGCGACGCTGCAGGTGCTGGCCGCGCGGCTCGCGAAGTTGGCCGACGAGGCACAATGGTCACTGCTCTCGATCGAATTGCAGCTCCATGCCCGGCGCGATCCGGCTTTCGCCGAGCGGCACCGGGAGGGCAAGGCGGCCTGCTATCGGATGTTCGGTGAGCTCGTCGCCGATCTGACGCAACGCTTCGCACTTCGTCCGGCCTTGCCGCCGATGCAGACCGGTATCGGTCTTTACGCGCTCTGGATGGGACTGGCGGTGCAGGGCGATGTCGAAGGCGCCATGCCGCGCGACGAGATGCTCGTCGGCTTCTTCCGCGCCATGGCAGGACTGGGTTCGTCGCATGAGGAGCAGGCGTATTCGTGAGCGGGATCGTGTCAGATCGTCGACGCATCGGCTGCGATGAGCACGGACACCCACTCGTCGGCGAGGTGGATGAGCATCGGCGCTTCCATATCCGCTTCCGCGCCCGGGACGCCGACATCGACGAACTCGGCCATGTCAACAATGCGGTCTGGGTGACCTGGATTCAGGATGCGTCGGTGGCGCATTGGCTGACGGCCGCGCGGCCGCAGGATCGCGACCGGTTCGTCGCGGTCGTGCTGCGCCATGAGGTCGACTATCGCGGCAATGTCCGGGCGGGAGACGAGGTCAGTGCGATCACCTGGGTCGTCCGAGCGCCGCGGGGTGCCCGCTATGCACGATGTGTCGAATTCCATGCCGAAGACGGCCGGACGATCGTCGCCTCGCTGACCCAATGGGCCCTGGTCGATCGGGAAACCGGCAAGCTGGCCCGCGTCCCGGTGGAGGTGGCGGCTCCGTTTCTAAGTGACGATACCGCGCAGAAGGAAATTGGATGAGCGATATCAGGAAAGTGGCGGTTCTCGGCACGGGAGTCCTCGGGAGCCAGATCGCCTTCCAGACGGCCTATAGCGGCTTCGATGTTGTCGCCTACGACATCAGCGAGGAAGCGCTCGAACAGGCGCGCGCACGGCTGGCGGCGCTCGTCGAAACCTACACGAACGAGGTGTCGGGCGCGGCTGGCGGCAAGGCGGCCGGGGCGCTCAAGCGGATCGCTCTGCTGAGCGATCTCGGCGCGGCCGTCGCGGACGCGGACCTCGTGATCGAGGCGGTTCCGGAGGTTCTTTCGATCAAGCAGGCGCTCTACGAGAAACTGGCGGGGCTCGCGCCGGACAGGACGATCTTCGCCACCAATAGCTCGACCCTGCTGCCGAGCGACCTGAAGGCTTACACCGGCCGACCGGACCGGTTTCTGGCGCTGCACTTCGCCAACAGCATCTGGAAGTTCAACACCGCCGAGGTGATGGGCACGGACGACACCGATCCGGCCGTGTTCGATGCCCTGATCGCCTTCGCCTCCGCCATCGGCATGGTGCCGATCCCGGTGCGCAAGGAGAAAGCGGGTTACGTCCTCAATTCGCTTTTGGTGCCGCTCCTGAACGCGGCCGCCGATCTGGCGGCCGGCGGCTATGCCGAGCCGGAAGATGTCGACAAGGTCTGGCGGATCGCCACCGGCGCGCCGATGGGGCCGTTCCAGATCTACGACATCATCGGATTGAACACCCCCTACAACATCCTCTCGCATGGCGACGAGCATGCTCAGTCGCTCGCCGCCTGGCTGAAGGAAAACTACATCGACAAGGGCAGGCTCGGCATCGCCTCGGGCGAAGGCTTCTACAGCTACAAGCCCTCCGCAGACTGATCCCAACAAGAAGAACAGGAGTTCGCCATGCACTATAGCAGCGGAAACTATGAAGCCTTCGTGCGTCCCCGCAAGCCCGAGGGCGCCGACAAGAAGACGGCCTGGTTTGTCGGTTCGGGGCTGGCGGGGCTTGCCGGCGCGGCCTTCCTGATCCGCGACGGCGGCGTTTCCGGCGACCGCATCACCATCCTTGAAGAGCTGGAAATCCCTGGTGGCGCGCTCGATGGTCTGGACGTGCCCGAAAAGGGCTTCGTCATTCGCGGCGGCCGCGAAATGGAAGAACATTTCGAGTGCCTGTGGGACCTTTATCGCTCGATCCCCTCGCTGGAGATCGAGGACGCCAGCGTGCTCGACGAGTTCTACCGGCTCAACAAGGACGATCCCAACTTTTCGCTCCAGCGCACGACGCAGAACCAGGGCCAGGACGTGCCCGACAAAGCGCTGTTGACGCTAAACGACAAGGCCCAGAAGGACCTGCTCTCGGTCTTCCTCGCGACGCGCGAGGAGATGGAGAACAAGCGTATCAACGAGGTCTTCGGCGAAGACTTCCTCAAAAGCAATTTCTGGCTCTACTGGCGCACCATGTTCGCCTTCGAGGAATGGCATTCCGCGCTGGAGATGAAGCTCTACCTGCACCGCTTCATCCATCATATCGGCAGTCTCGCCGACTTCTCCTCGCTCAAGTTCAACCGCTATAACCAGTATGAATCGATGGTCCTGCCGCTGGTGAAGTGGCTGACCGATCACGGCGTCACGTTCCGCTACGGCGTCGAGGTCACCGATGTCGATTTCGACATCCAGCCCGGCCGCAAGCAAGCGACCCGCATTCACTGGAAAGAGCGCGGCGTCGAAGGCGGCGTCGATCTCGGGCCAGACGATCTCGTCTTCATCACGATCGGCTCGCTGACCGAGAATTCCGACAATGGCGACCACAGGACGCCGGCGAAGCTCAATGAAGGACCGGCGCCGGCCTGGGACCTGTGGCGCCGCATCGCCGCGAAGGATCCGGCCTTCGGCCGCCCAGACGTGTTCGGCGCCCATATCCCGAAGACGAAATGGGCCTCCGCCTCCATCACTGCCCTCGACGCCCGCATTCCGGCCTATGTCGAGAAGATCACCAAGCGGAACCCCTTTACCGGCAAGATCGTCTCCGCCGGTATCGTCACGGTGAAGGACTCGGCGTGGCTGCTGAGCTGGACGGTTCATCGCCAGCCGCATTTCAAGAAGCAGCCCAAAGATCAGATGATCGCCTGGTTCTACGCGCTCTTTGTCGATTGCCCCGGCGACTTCGTGAAGAAGCCGATGCAGGAATGCACCGGTGAGGAGATCACCCAGGAATGGCTCTATCACCTCGGCGTGCCGGTCGAGGACATTCCCGAACTCGCGGCATCCGGCGCCAGCACCGTTCCCACGATGATGCCCTATATTACCGCCTTCTTCATGCCGCGTCAGGCGGGTGACCGGCCGGACGTGGTGCCGGAGGGCGCGGTCAACTTCGCCTTCATCGGCCAGTTCGCGGAATCGAAGCAGCGGGACTGCATCTTCACCACGGAATATTCGGTGAGAACCCCGATGGAGGCCGTCTACACGCTGATGAATGTCGAGCGCGGCGTGCCGGAGGTCTTCAACTCGACCTATGATATTCGTACACTTCTTGCTGCGATCGGTCCGCTGCGGGACGGCAAGGGCATCGATCTTCCCGGACCGGCCTTCCTGCGCAAGCTGCTGATGAAGAAGCTCGAAGGCACAGAGATCGCCAAGCTGCTCGAAGAGTTCCATCTGATCGAGGAGTGAACAAAGACCGGAAGGCACGCGCGGCGTGTGAAAGGTGATGAATGGCCGACGACGATCAGAAGAGCGAACGCGCCGCCGAGGTGACTGGGGCGCACGGCCATCATCACCATCATGAGCCGGACGGCGAAACGCCGTCCGGTCACGTCGACCATGATCCGGTCTGTGGCATGGTGGTCGATCCCGCCAGGACCGCTCACAAGGCTGAGTATGAAGGCGAGCGTTACGCCTTCTGCTCGGCCGGCTGTAAGGCGAAGTTCGACGCCGACCCCGTGCATTATGCAGCACGGGTAGCGCATGCCGAGCCGCACCATGAGGGTGCTGCTACCCATGGCGATCATTCCCACCCTAGCCACACCCATAGACTTGATCGCCATGAGCATCACCCCGTTGCGGCGTTAACGGCAGCCGTAACGGAGGGCACGATCTGGACCTGCCCGATGCATCCGGAAATCCGCCGGGA
Source organism: Caulobacter sp. CCH9-E1 (assembly GCF_001556515.1). Taxonomy (GTDB): domain Bacteria; phylum Pseudomonadota; class Alphaproteobacteria; order Caulobacterales; family Caulobacteraceae; genus Caulobacter. The sequence continues at coordinate 7,967 of NZ_LSJA01000192.1, forward strand.
CGCGCCGGGCAGTTGTCCGATCTGCGGCATGGCGCTGGAGCCGCTGATCGCGGCGGCGGATGCCGGACCCAGTCCCGAACTTGCCGATATGCCCCGGCGCTTCTGGATCGGCCTCGCGCTCGCCTTGCCCGTGTTCCTGCTGGAGATGGGCGGCCACCTGATCCCGGCGCTGCACCATCTGGTGCCGATGCACATCTCGATCTGGATCCAGTTCGCCCTGGCGACGCCGGTGGTGCTGTGGGCCGGATGGCCGTTCTTCGCGCGTGGCTGGGCGTCGATCGTCAACCGCAGCCTCAACATGTTCACGCTGATCGCGATGGGGACCGGCGTCGCCTGGGGATACAGCATCGTCGCGACATTCGCGCCGCAGCTCTTCCCGCAGGCTTTCCGTGACGCTGATGGCGCGGTCGCGGTCAATTATGAGGCGGCCGCCGTCATCACCGTGCTGGTGCTGCTTGGTCAGGTTATGGAGTTGCGCGCCCGGGAACAGACGTCCGGCGCGATCCGCGCGCTTCTCAATCTCGCGCCGAAGACCGCACGACGCATCGGGGCAGACGGTGTGGAAGAAGATGTGCCGGTCGAGGCGATTGCGATCGGCGAGCGGCTCAGGGTCCGGCCCGGGGAAACCGTGCCGGTGGATGGCGTGGTCGAGCAGGGGCGCTCATCGATCGATGAATCGATGGTGACCGGCGAATCCATGCCGGTGACGCGCGTAGTCGGCGAAGCGGTCGTAGGAGGTACGCTGAATCAGACCGGCGCGCTCGTCATCCGGGCGGAAAAAGTCGGGCGCGACACGATGCTGGCTCGCATCGTCCAGATGGTCGCGGATGCCCAGCGCTCGCGTGCGCCGATCCAGCGCATGGCTGATCAGGTGTCGGGCTGGTTCGTGCCGGTCGTCATCGCCGTAGCGCTGCTCGCCTTCGCGGCCTGGGGTGTATGGGGGCTAGAGCCGCGTCTGGCGCATGGCCTGATCGCGGCCGTTTCCGTGCTGATCATTGCCTGCCCCTGCGCGCTCGGGCTTGCGACGCCGATGTCGATCATGGTCGGTATCGGCAAGGGGGCGGCCGCCGGCGTTCTGATCAAGAACGCGGAGGCGCTCGAGCGGATGGAGAAGATCGATACTCTGGTGGTCGACAAGACCGGGACGCTTACCGAAGGCAAACCGGCGGTGACCCGGATCGTCGCGGCGCCGGGATTTGTCGAGGAGATCATCCTGCGGCTGGCGGCAGGTGTTGAAAAAGCCTCGGAGCATCCGCTTGCGCGCGCGATCGTGGCGGCTGCCGAGGAACGAAAGTGTCAAACGGCACGCAATCGGGACCCCCTATCGGCGCCCAATAGGGACCCCCTC
>NZ_LSJA01000193.1 GCF_001556515.1 Caulobacter sp. CCH9-E1
CGTATCGAGCTCCCCGGTGGTCGCCCACCTTCAACGCCAGTCACTCGAACGGGGCGGAAAATACGGGGGCGAGCGGGGGAGTCAATGCGGCGACCTCTGAAGCCCCCTTCCCCTTGATGGGGAAGGGCCGGGGATGGGGTGACTGGTGAGGTGGCGGCGGTGCGCGGCCTTGACCGCTGGAGATCACCCCACCCCTACCCCTCCCCATCCGCCAACGGAGGGGACGTGATTGTTCGGCTTCACGCGGCTGGCCGCTGAAGGTGACGGGGAGGCGACGGAGCGGCCGGGCGAACCCGGAGACCGTAAGGT
>NZ_LSJA01000194.1 GCF_001556515.1 Caulobacter sp. CCH9-E1
GGGTGCTGTTCAACGACGCCCCGACCGTCGAGACCATCGCCGCCATCGGCGCGGCGCATCGGACCTATGGCGCGACCGGCTTCCTGCCAACCCTGATCAGCGACGATCTCGACGTCGTCGACAAGGCCCTGCGCGCCACCGAGGCGGCGATCGAGGCGGGCGTGCCCGGCGTGCTGGGCGTCCACATCGAGGGCCCGTTCCTCAATCCCAAGCGCAAGGGCATCCACGACG
>NZ_LSJA01000195.1 GCF_001556515.1 Caulobacter sp. CCH9-E1
TGCCCTGGGTCTGGGGATGGTAGGGCGCGCCCCGGACGTGTTTCATCTCCTGCTTACCCAGCCAGTCGGCCAGTTCGCCAGAGATGTAGCTGGAACCATTGTCCGACAGCAGGCGCGGCTTGTGGCGGACGTGGACGCGGTCGCAGCCCGAGGCCTTGAGCGCCAGTTCCAGCGTGTCGGTGACGTCGCCGGCCTTCATGGTCGTGCACAGCTTCCAGGCCACGACGTAGCGCGAGAAGTCGTCCAGGATCGTCGACAGATAGACCCAGCCCCATCCAATGATCTTGAAGTAGGTGAAGTCGGTCTGCCACATCTGGTTGGGCGCCGTGGTCTTGTCGGTGAACGCCTTGGCGGCCT
>NZ_LSJA01000196.1 GCF_001556515.1 Caulobacter sp. CCH9-E1
CCTCTCCAGCTCCGAAAAGCTAGCATGGGTGTCCACTGAAACGAGGGAGGATCACGAGGGAAATACCTTCAGCGTGACACCACATTAGCAGAACCTGCACGCCCGTGAGGTGTTGGGCGATCGTGTTTGCCGCACGCGACCGGAGGGCCGTCATCACGTAGATCGCCGGCAAAAGCAGCGGAACGCCAATGTCGCGATCGACAAGAAGCGGAACCCGCTCTCCACACGGTCGGACGTGTAGTCGGACGACAGGCCAGACCATATGGACGCTCCAAGCAAGGTGGGCCTTTTCAGGCTACGACCACTGGCGAGCGTTCAGGAAGGTGCAATAAAAAACGGCCGGCTCCAAAGGGAACCGACCGCTATTTACAGTTTTACCCTTGTTCGGCTCTAGAACGGAATCTCGTCGTCCAGGTCGGCCGAGAAGCTCTCGCGCGGGCCGCTGGGCTGGCTGCGCTGGCCGCCGCCGAAGCTGGAGCCGCCGCCCGAATAACCGCCGCCGTACTCGTCGCCGCCGCCCGACGAAGCACCGGCGCTGTCACCGCGGCCGCCCAGCATGGTCAGTTCGCCGCGGAACTTCTGCAGGACGATCTCGGTCGAATACTTTTCCTGGCCGGTGTTGTCGGTCCATTTGCGGGTCTGCAAAGCGCCCTCGATGTAGACCGTCGAGCCCTTGCGCAGATACTGCTCGGCCACCTTGACCAGGTTGTCGTTGAAGATGACCACGCGGTGCCACTCGGTCTTTTCCTTGCGCTCGCCGCTGTTGCGGTCGCGCCAGGTCTCGGACGTGGCGATGCGGAGATTGGCGACGCGGTCGCCCGAACCCAGGCTGCGGATCTCGGGATCGGCGCCGAGATTACCCACCAGAATGACCTTGTTGACGCTGCCCGCCATCGCTTGACCTTGCTCTCGCCCAGCGACCCATGCGCCGGAATCTGAGAGCGCACGTTAACGAGGCGTTAAACGGCGCGCAAGTTTTGTTCTCAATATGTTCTTGTGGACGAGAAAGACGGCTGTGGACGGACGAAGCCGCGAGCGCTCCGCGCCCCCTCGCCTACTCGGCCGGAACGCGGCGGATGGCGCCCGGGATGGCTAGACGGCCATCGCCCGTGCGGACCAGCGACATGAAGCGCGGACCATCATAGGTCTGGCCGAGATAGATGCCTTCCTTCTCGATGAAAATGAAGGATCCCTGATAGGCGCCGACCATGCTCTGGCTGTTGGATTGTCCGAGGCGAACGAAGCGAATCCGCATGCCTTCGAGCGTCGCGGCGCACTCCTCCATCGTGGGCACGTTACGAGCCACGGAATTGTAGCGCAGCGTCTTGTCCTTGTTCGTCGCCACGTGGAAGCAGACGCCCTGCTCGAACGGCGGCTTGATCTCCTTCTGGCAGCCCGCGAGTGCGAAACCCGTGGCGGCGAGAACGACGGCGGCGGCGAGAACGGTCTTGCTCATGGATTACACTTATAAACCTATCCAGCGTTCGGGCTAGGGCAGTTTGGCGGCTGTTCAAACACGGTGTGGAAGCTGCGGTTGTCGGGAGACGCCTCGATCCGCCCCTGGAGCAGACGCAGCGTTTCCTCGCCCCAGCGGCCATAAGCCACGGCGCTCGTCTTCTCGCAGCGCCCGCCGAACAGCTGCTGGGCGCAGGCGTTCAGGGTGATGTCGCCTGGCAAACGACGCCATTCGCCGCCGGCGTAGCGCCAGCAGGCGGCCAGAGGCGCGTTGGCCGAGGCCATCGCCGGCGTGGCGGGAGTCGAAGGACTCGCGGGCTGGCCCGCGGCGGGCGCATCGACGGTTGGGGCCGGCGGCAAGGGCGTCAGCACCGTGCCGGCCTGATCGGCGGCGGCCAGGGCGCCCGTCTCGTCGACGCCGACATCCAGCGCGCCGGTCGCCACGCCGTTCTTCTTGGCGCATTCGGCCAGGGTGATCTCGCCAACGAACGCGCCGCCGACAAAGCAGCGCAGCGGCCGAGCGGGGTCGAGCTTGGTGTCGTCGTCGCGTCCGGTCTCGACGATCAGGCCGGCGCGCGAAGCCGGCGGGGCTTCCGTCTGCTTCTGGTCGTGGCCGGCCAGCAGCGCTGCGGCGATGCCCAGGCCCGCCAGCAGCGCCAGCGCCGCGCCGCCGCCGAGCACGACGATCCGTCGATCTTTCAGAAAGTCCATGACCCCTGGCTACGACGCGACGATGACGCTTTCAAGCGCGACCGCCATGGAAAGAGCCCGTCCGTCGCCTTCGCGCCCCGCCGAAGGGCTGGTCAGCCGCCGCCCGTCAGGCGATCCAGCGCCGCCTGATAGTTGGCGACCTGGTCGGTGAGGTATTTCGGAACCGTACCGCCGGTCTTGCCGGAGGTCTTGCTGTCGTCGCTCTTGATCCCCTTGGCCGCGTCGGAGGTTTCACGATAAGCGGTGCGGATCTGCGACAAGGCGCGGGTGATAACGACGTTGGCGTTCTTTCGCCCGGCTTCCGTGGTCAGGTCCAGTTCCGGTGGCAGTTGGAGACCATAGACCTGCCCGCCGCCATCCGCCGAAACGGTCTTGCCACTTTCGGTCTTCGTCGCCCGAACCACGCCGCCGGACAAGCCGAGGGCCGTCAACACATCGTTCCCGCCCTTGCCGGCCACGACTTCGATCGTTGCGGTGTTCAGCGCGGGGCTGATCTTCAGCACGCGGTTGTCGCCGTTGGTGACGGTTTCGACCTTGGCGCGGAAGCCCGAAGCGCGCTTGATCTTGTCCGCCAAGGTCTCCAGCGTGTCGTTGGCCTCGATGGTGATCGTGGTCAGCGGACCGCGTTCGCGGGTGCGGATCTGGAACGTGTCGCCGGCCCGGGCGGCGGTGGCCGTCGTAATGCGGTCCGACTGCTTGAACTCCATCTTCCCCGACGGCAGGCCAAAAAGGTCCAGCGCCGAAGCGCCTGCGGCGGAAACCGCGACGGAGGTCGGCGCGGCGAACCCATCCTTGCCGGAAACCCGCTGGCTCCAGTCCACCGCCCCGCTACCGACATTGAGCTGAGCCACGTAGCCGTCTTTCGTCCCGACGGTCGGCAAACCGTCGAGGTTTGCGCCCGCCGAACCGACCACCCAGGCGGTTCCGTTCTTGACGTCAAAACCCGTGACGGTGTCGTCGCCCGTTCCGCCATAATAGGTAAGGGCGTCCGCGCTGTTGTCGGAGATATCCAAAGACAACCGGCCAACGAAGGCGTCCATACCGCCAGATGGCGCTGTCGTGGCGCCGTTGATCGACATGAGATTGTTGGCCGTGTAGCCGCCGACATAGAGTTGACCGCCGTCGATCTTGAGACCAACCAGCTCGCCGCCTTTCAACGAGCCGAGATCGCGCGTCGCCCCCGCGCTCAACGTCGCCGTCTTGGTATAGGTGACCGGCACGCTCTCATAAGCGCCGTATTGGTTCAGCTGGGTGACGTTCTCGGTGACCACGTTGGCGGTCACGTCGAAACTGCGCAGCATCGCGTTGCCGTCTTCCTTCGAGCCGACGATGACTTGGGAGCCGTTGACGACGATATCGGAGACGGAATCATTGGCCGCGGAACCGAATTTCTGCGTGAACAGCGCCTTCGGCTTGCCGTCGCCCCCCGTCGCGAAGGCCGACAGATAGGCGTCCCAACCGCCGCTGGGATCGGTTCCAACCGAGCCTGGCAGGTCAGACTTGCTGCGACCGCCGACATAGAGGACGCCGTCCGCGCCGAACGCGAGGGCGGTGGCTTCGTCCTCCTGCAGTCCGCCGCGGCGCACGGTCCATTGTTCGTCGCCATTCGCGCTATAACGGGTGACGAAGCTGTCGGTGAGGGTCGAGCCGGAGCCACTGTTGAGCGGTCCGTCGACCGAGCCCTGCAGCCGTCCGCTCACAGACCCCGCGACCGCTACGCTGCCGTCGTCGGCGACCGCCAAGGACAGGCCGCTGGCGTTGTCGGTGGCCCCCAGGCTTTGGGCGAACAGCAGGTGGCCGGCGCTGTCGTACTTCAGCAGGGCGACGTCGCTGTCGCCCTTGATCGGCTGCCCATCGATGTCCAGCTTGCCGTCGACCTGGGTGGCGACATCGGCCAGCATGTAGATCGAGCCGTCCGCCGCCGCGATCGACTTGCGCACATTGGAGATCGTGCCCTGCAAGGTCTCCGTGAACACCTTGCCGCCCGGCGCGCCGGCGCCAGCCCCGCCCCCGGTTCCGGCGGCGCTGTATTTGGTGAGGGTCGTCTCGTAGACGCCATCGTCGGTGAGCGTGTTCTTATCCGGATCGGGATCGCCCGCCTTGGTCGTGACATAGACCGCCGGAGCCGTGGTCGGGGCGCTGAAGCTAATCTGTTCGGCGGAGTCGCCCTTGACCTTCAGGGCGAAATCATCGCCCGTCGCCGGCAGGGCCACGGGCTTTCCATTGACCTGGACAGTCCGTTCCTGTCCGGCCGTCCGCTGGACCGCGAAGGCGGTGTTGTAGCCGGCCGCCTTCATCTTACCGTTCATGTACTCGACCACGTTCGACATGGTCCGCGGCGTGGAGCCCATCTCGTTCAGGTCCATCGTCACCGTCTTGGTGACGCCAAACGCCTTCACCGCGACGTCGAACGACACATTGCCTTGGAACTTCGGCACCGGATCGCCGAGTTGGCCGCTGTAGATGGTGTCCGTGGTGTAGGTGTAGTTCGCCTTGGGAACGCCCACCTTGGCCTTGTTGCTGGTCATGACCGCGCCCGTGGTCAGACGCAGCTGATCGAGCGACAGTCCCTGAACGTAGGTGCTGACCTCGGAAAGGCCCCGCGTCATGGCGGTCTGCAGCCGAGCGATCTCGCTATCGGCGACGCGCTTCTCCCCCGCCCGGTTGGCGACGGCCAGAAGCGTATTGAGGGCCTGATAGGTGGCGAAAAGCTTCGAGTAGTCCGGGCTCGCGCCCTTCAGGGACGTTCTGCTGGCGCCTTCATCGACGAACTTGCGGCCATTCAGCGCCGATCGCACGAGTTCGGTCGCGGGCGGCGTGGCGCCAGACAGCCAGGGCGCGTCCGGGACTGGCGTCTTGGATTTGGACGTCGTGGCCGATGTTACGCCAGAGGCGGCAGCGCTCGTCAGGCCGTTTCGGGCCTGATAGTAGCTGAGCAGCGTGCTGGTATCGAACGTGATCACGGATTGTCCTGACGAGGACTCAGAGTCCCCCGCTGATACATTCGCCTGTCCCCGTTAACCCGCCCTCAAGAGTCGAGGTTAAGCGGCGATAAGATGCGCCTCCGACAGCGCCCGGCGCGCGTTCTCGCGCAGTTCGCCCCATTCCGAAGCCAGGATCCCCAGTAAAACGACGTCGCGCGGCTGGCCGTCCTTCAGAACGTGGCCGCGCAGATAGCCTTCACGCCGGAAGCCCGCCGCCGACTGCGCCTTCAGCGCCGCGTCGTTGTCGGCCATGACCTCGGCGAACACCTTGTGAAGGCCAAGTTCGCCGAACGCCCGGTCAAGGCCCAGAACCTGGGCGGCGCGGCCGACGCCCCTGCCCCGCGCTTCGGCCGAGCCGAGGAACCAGTTCCAGCTGGCGCGGCGGTGGTGACTGGTCAGCCCCGTCAGGGTCAGCAACCCCATGGGCGCGCCGGCGCGCGTGATCATCCAGCCCCTCATGTCGGGGTCGGACCGCAGGGCCTGGAACCAGGCGGCGTGCGCTTCGTGGCTGGGCAGGTCGGCGTCGGACATCCAGCGGTCGACCTCGGGCTCCGAGCGCCACTGAAAAAGGACCGCCTCGTCCTCGTCCCGCAAGTCGCGCAACTCGATCATACTCGCCGCCGATTCCCCGTCTCGCACGCGCCAAGCTTACCCCGGCGCGGCGACGACACCTAGGGTTACTGCCCCTTGAAGAGGGACAGGATGATCTGTGGCGCGCCGTTGGCGATCGACAGCGCCTGGGCGCCCAGCTGCTGCTTGACCTGCAAGGCCTGCAGGCGCGCGCTTTCCTTGGCGAGGTCGGCGTCCACCAGATTGCCCACGCCCGTCTCGAGCACGTCGTTGAGCCGGCCGACGAAGGTGCTGTGGGCGTCGATCTGCTTGGCCTGGGTGCCGATATTGCCGACGGCCTGGTTCACGGCGCTCATCGTCGCGTCCAGGCGCGTGAGCACGGCGGTCGCGTTGGCCGGGGTCAGGATGTCGTCGGTCGGCAGAAGGGTGTTGATCGTCCCGCCGAGCGTCAGATTCTGCAGGCTCAACGTGATCGCCTGGACGGCGTCCGCGTCGGCCAGGAAGGTCATGTCGGCCGCCTGGCTGCCGTCCAGCAGGTTGGCTCCGTCGAAGACGGCGCTGCTGATGACCTGGGTGAGGTTCTTGAGAATTCCCTGGAAGTCGGCGTTCAGCGACTGCCGCGAGGTCGTGGTCAGCGACGTGTCCTTGGCCGCCACCACCTTCTCGCGCATCAGCTTGAGCAGGTCCGAGACCGACTCGCCGGCGGCCAGGGCCACGTCGGCGATCGAGGTCGCGCGATCCAGGCTCATCTTGACCGCCCCAAGCGCGCTCATGTCGGCGCGCTGTTCCTGAGCGATCGACCAGATCGCGGCGTTGTCCTTGGCGGTGGAGATGGACAGGCCCGTGTTGATCTTGGTCTGCACCGACTGCATGTCGTCGTTGGTGCGATTCAAGTTCTGCAGCGCGATCAGCGCGGGCTGGTTCGTATTGACGCTCAGCGTCATGCGCGGCCTCCGATCGGCGATTTTGCCGTGGTTGCGATCGCGCGCGATTCGGCGTGCGATCTAATCGCCGCCGAGACTGGGCTCAGAAAGTAAGAACATGGTTAACGCTTATAAACCATGCCTGTTAAGACCTGCGACCGGCCGTCGCAGGGCCGCCTTCGCTACGGCGTCCGCCGCGGCTCAGGCCTTGCCGTCGTAGACATCCCCCGTGTGGTAGCGCGAGGCTTCGCGCATCTTCAGAATCTCCTCGCGGGGAAATTGCTGCAGCGTCTCGCCGGTGCGCCGGTCCACGGTCTTGTAGATATAGTCGCCGGTGTCGCCGTCCTGCTCGATCACCAAGCGCAGATCGCCGGGCTGGGGCCCCTTCTCGACGGGAGCTTCCGGCTTGGCTTCAGCGTGTTGGGCTTGCTCGGCGTCGGCTGACTGCGCCTGCCCGAAGGCGGCGCCGAGCTGACGCTGAACGGCTTTGGCGCCCTCGGACGAGTCCGGGGCGTTCACGGGGGCGATAAAATCTCTGATCGCCGACAATGCGGCCTTGGGTTCCATATCTTTCCGCCGACTTGGGTCGGCCCTCCTCTCTTCTTCTCCCTATCTTCGACCCTCAGAAAAAGCGGAGGCGGGCCCAGACGAGCCCGCCTCCTCCCGCTCCTTAACGGAACAGGCTCAGGATCGATGACGTAGATTGGTTCGCGATCGACAGCGCTTGCACGCCAAGCTGTTGCTTGGTTTGCAGCGACTGCAACTTGGCGCTTTCCTTGGCCAGGTCGGCGTCCACCAGGTTGCCCACGCCGGCGTCC
>NZ_LSJA01000197.1 GCF_001556515.1 Caulobacter sp. CCH9-E1
GATCCGCAAGCCCGGCTCTGGACCGTACTTAGCGTTGACCTCGGCGGCGCCGCCGCGACGCCGGCCGGACCTGAAGAACTGGCCGTCGGATGAAGAGGCCTCGCCATCGCCCCAATGGCGGGCGAACGCCTGAGCGTGGTGGACCTCGATGATCCTGGCCAAGGCGGCCTTATAGTTCTCCTCGCTCAAGTACCAGCTCTGCGTCCAGGCGAGCTGGGCGTAGCTGACTCCCTGGCTGGCGTTGGCCATCCTTTCCAGGCCAAGATTGGTGGCGTCGGCTAGGACCGCGGCCAGGATGCAACTGGGATTGTCGTGGACCTTACCTGAGCGCAGTTCGCGGAACATCGACGAGAAGCCGGTCAGCGCGTCGATCTCCCTGAGCAGCTCCGTGATCCGAACCCGCGGGAGCAGAGCATCGATCGCTCGATCGAGGGTTCTGGCTTCGTCAGGGGTGCTGGCTTTCACCGGCGTGACCGATAGCTCCTCGCCCTTCAACACGACACCGACCAAGTCGCCCTTCGACAGGCGGCGCGCGAAGCTCGCCAGGCGCTGATCTAAAAGACCGGCCCGTTCGGCCAGGTAGGCCCCCATCTCCACGTCGACCGGCAAGGCTTCAGCCTCTGCCGCGACTTCGTCCTTGGGTAGCAGATAGTCGGCAAAGCGCTTGTAGGATCTCGAGCCCTCGATCCAGACATCGCCCGATCTGAGCCGATCGCGCAACGTCGCCATCACGGCCGTCTCGTACAGGCGTCTGTTGATCGAAGGCCCTGACGGTTTGACGAGGGCCTTCCAATGCTTGGAGGCAAACGGCATCGGCGCGTCGTCGGGGATCTCGCGACGGGCTGTCCGGTTGAGCTCTCGCAGAAGTTCGACAGCCTTCAGCAGAGAGGCCCCGCCCGTGCCGGCGCGCAAGCGTATGTGCTCTAGAAAGGTCGGGGCGAACCGGCGCAGCGCGCCGTAGCGATCGGCGGCGCTGACCAACGGATCCTCGACCGCGAGCGCCGCCAGGGCCTCGATCTTCGGCCGGGCCTGGATCACCTTCCACCATCCAACCTGGGCATCGAGCGCGTCGAGCACGTCGCCGCCGTCGGCGCGGGCATGTTCCACCGCGCCGATCACGCCACTAAACAGGCGCATGAGCTGACTGACTTCGCGACTGCTGGCCTGGTATTTGCGCTCGCGGCCGCGACGTCCCTTGGCGAACAGCGATCCCACCATCTTGTCGAACATGTCGACGGCGGCGTCACTCAGGCGGCTTTCGAGAAAGATCAACTGGGCGACGACGGTAGCCCGTCGGCGGCTGACGCTGTAGCCGCTCAGCAAGAAGGCTGGCGCGACCGCCCCTTCACGAACGTACTGCTCGAAGCGCCGCTCATGGATGGTTTCGGTGATTGACGGATTGATGCCGATGGCTCGGACATAGGCCAAGCGCTCAGTTATCCCTGACATCGAGGCGGCGCTAGGTGACTCTGGAACGTCGCGTAACCAGGCCAAGGTCGACTTCCTCAGGTGTGGGCTGTTGACCAGCATTTGGTCAACGACCTCCAACTGTGAGATCGATAGCGGAGCCAACAGGTCCTCGGCCGCCTTGCGCCTAGCCTGCGAGCGACCGGCCAAGCCAACGCGCTCCAAAGTATCGGGGGCCGGCAGGATGATCCGACGCTGGCGCAGTTCGCTTATCAGGGCTTCAACTATCGGTCCGCCCTTGTCAGTCTCGGCGGCCGCGGCGGCGGCGACTGACACCATCTGGCGAATATCGCCCCGTACAAATGCGCGAAGGCCCAGTCGCTCGTAAAGCTGACCGGTGTGATCAAGGCGGGTCTGGGGGCGCTTGGAATAGTCGTCCAAAGCCGAGACCGGCACATGGAGCTGGTCGGCCAAAAAACGACGGAGCACGAGCGGGGCCGCCTCTCCAACTCGCCACCCGAAACCAGGGTGACGGAGCAGAGCCATCTGCATCGCGACGCCCAACTTGTTGGCGGCTCCTTTGCGGGCGTCGATCCATCGAAGGTCTTCAAGTGACAACGTGTAGAAGCGCGCTACCTCGCGGTCGGTGACCGGAGGCTCGAACAGCCTTCGCCGTTCATCAGCCGTGAGCAAGCTTCGCCGCGCCATGGGATCGTCCCCGCCGCTTTCGCGCTGGCTCATAATTCACGAAATACGAGACGCTGGCCAGCCTCAACGATTTCAGACGCTTGCGCGTCTCGAATTATAGTCTCAAAATTGAGTGATGATTTACGGCTATGCACGGGTCTCCACCGACGGTCAGAGCGTCGCCGCACAGGTGGCGGAACTGACAGCGGCTGGATGCGAGAAGGTGTTCAGCGAAACCGCGTCCGGAGCGAAGACCGACCGCACCCAGCTCAAGCGCGCCATCGCCTCATTGGCCGCCGGCGACGTCCTGATGGTCACTCGGCTCGATCGCCTGGCCCGATCGACGCGCGATCTTCTCAACGTGCTCGCCGCGTTGACTGAACAGGGCGCACAGTTCCGATCCATCCGCGACACCTGGGCCGACACCACCACGCCACACGGGCGGTTGATGCTTACCGTCCTGGGCGGCCTGGCCGAGTTCGAGCGTGAACTGATCCGGTCACGCACCAGCGAGGGCCGTGAGCGAGCCAAGGCACGCGGGGTCAAGCTTGGGCGCCGCCACAGTCTGACCGCTGCCCAGCGGACCTTCGTCGCCCAGCAGCGCGCCAACGGAGAAAGCGTGCGCCACCTAGCCCGCGTCCTGGGCGTCAGCAAGGCGACGATCGGCCGGATACCAGCAGCCGAAGTTGATGCCGCAAAGCTATAGGCTATTTGCTCAGCTTGCGGCTAACGCGGGCATGGTGAGCCTCAAACCGCTCGATCAGAGCATCGAGGAAGGCCTCGGCATCGGCGCCGACAAGTGCGTTGCCGGCGCGACATTCGCGTTGCTGCTGCTCCAGGAGCAGGCCGAGCGCCTGTTGCGCAGCAGTGAGTGGTTTGGTCGTGAGAGGATCGCGGTGCTGCGGCATAGCTTCTCCTGTCGCCGGTCCTCTCGACACCCTAGCCGTTAACACCGAAGGAGGCGCAAGGTGATCGGCTCCGTGTTGACTCCACTATTTCACTAGAAATATAGTTATGTGAATGTCGCTACTCTCTGAAGACGCCGTTGCCGGCGGCCTGGCCGCCTTGGGGAGCCCCGTGCGGCTTCGACTGTTCCGCGTGCTGGTGCGAGCCGGCGCGGCGGGGGCCAACGTCACCGATCTGGTTCGGCTTATGGAAGCCCCGGCCTCGACCCTGTCGCACCACTTGACCGCGTTGTCGCGGGCCGGCCTGGTCCGGCAAGAGCGTCGCGGCCGCGAGGTGATCTGCACCGCCAACTATGAGCTCGTGGGGGCCCTGGCGGCCTATCTGACCGAGAGCTGCTGCGCTGGCCTCGAGCTGGACTGCGCCGCGCCGAGCGCCGCCTGACCCTTTTTTGAATCAAAACCACGACTCCACTAGGAGTCTCGTTGCTTGGAGCCGCCGTGTCTGATTTCCCTGCCTTGGCCGCAGAGTTCGCCGATCACCCGACCCTTGAAAAGCTCGAGCCGCCCAAGATCTCGACCCATCCGCCGCGGATCCTGCTGCTCTACGGCTCGCTGCGGGAGCGGTCGTTCAGTCGCCTGCTGACCTATGAGGCCCAGAGGATCCTCGACCGTATGGGCGCCGAAACCCGCGTCTTCGATCCGGCCGGCCTGCCGTTGCCCGACGCCACGACGGCCGACCACCCCAAGGTCCAGGAGCTGCGCGAGCTTTCGCTGTGGTCGGAGGGCCAGGTATGGTGCAGTCCTGAGCGCCATGGCGCGATCACCGGCATCATGAAGGCGCAGATCGACTGGATCCCACTGGAGATCGGCAGTGTGCGGCCAACTCAAGGACGCACCCTGGCGGTCATGCAGGTCAGCGGCGGCTCGCAGTCGTTCAACGCCGTCAACACTATGCGCCTACTCGGCCGGTGGATGCGGATGATCACCATCCCCAACCAGTCGTCAGTCGCCATGGCTTACAAGGAGTTCGACGAGCACGATCGAATGAAGCCGTCGGGCTACTACGACCGCGTCGTCGACGTGATGGAAGAGCTCTACAAGTTCACCCTTCTGACGCGCGATCGCGCCGACTACCTGGTCGACCGCTACAGCGAGCGCAAAGCCTCTGGTCGGATCCCCGAACATGTCGTCCTGGGCGAGGCGGCAATGGCGCACGAGCGCGCGCCGCAAACGGCCTGATCTCATCGAAGCCCGCGGCCCGCTGGTCGCGGGTTTTCTTGTCTTCAGTTCGTCTTATTTTTCGAGTAAGGTCGAAATATGGAATCGAAAGTTGCCGCTGCAGCCTTGAGCGCCCTTGGACATGAGGGCCGTCTGGGTATCTTTCGCCTGTTGGTGCAGATGGGCGCCGAGGGAATGCCCGCCGGCGAGATCGCCAAGGCCACCGGGATCTTGCCTAACACCCTGTCAGCGAACCTCAACATCCTCAGCCACGCCGACCTGATCACCTCGCGCCGCGAGGGGCGATCGATCATCTACTCGGCCAACTACGCGGCCATGAGCACGCTGCTGGGCTTCCTCATGGAGGACTGTTGCGGCGGCAATCCCCAGATCTGCGCACCGTTGAGCGAGATCGTCGCCAAGGCCGCCGAGTGCGATGGAACCTGCCTTACCGAACTGGAGACGGCATGATCGACACGGCTTTCCGACCGCTGAACGTTCTCTTTCTCTGCACGCACAACTCGGCCCGCTCGGTCATCGCCGAGTCGATCATGAACCGGGTCGGCGCTGGCCGCTTCAAGGCCTATTCGGCCGGGTCCATGCCCAGCGGCAGGATCAACCCGCACGCCATCAATCTGCTTCAGCATCTCAACTATAAGACCGACGAGCTGCGTTCGAAGGCCTGGGACGAGTTCGCGATCCTGAACAACCCTGACGCCCCGGATCTCGATTTCGTCTTCACCGTCTGCGACAACGCCGCCGGCGAGGCCTGCCCGATCTGGCCGGGTCAGCCGATGACCGCCCATTGGGGCATTCCCGATCCGTCGCTGGCCACAGGGACGGAGGCCGAAATCGCTCTGGCCTTCGCCGAAGCCTATCGCCAGCTCAATAGCCGCATCACGCTCTTCTGCGCCTTGCCGATGGCCTCGCTCGACCGGCTGTCGTTGCAGCGCCGACTGGACGACATCGGCAAGTCCAAGGCGCCCGACGAGTCCGCCGCCTGATCCTGCTTCGACCCTTCATTTGCTTCCTGGTGACCCATGGCTGACGCCGACTTTCCGATCGTGATCTTCCACAACCCCAACTGCGGCACCTCGCGCAACACCGTGGCGATAGTGCGGGCGGCCGGCTACGAGCCCAAGGTCGTGGAGTATCTCGTCGCGGGCTGGACCCATGACCAGTTGCGCGAGCTAGCCGCCGAAGCAGGCCTGACCTTCCGCCAGCTGATGCGCGAGAAGGGCACGCCTGCCGCCGAGCTGGGCCTCCTGGATGACGGCGTCGGGGAGAACCAAATTCTCGACGCCATGGTCGAGCAACCCATCCTTGTAAACCGGCCTATTGTCGTCACGCCGAAGGGCGTGAAGCTCTGCCGGCCGTCTGAAGTTGTCCTGGATCTGCTTGATCGCAAGCCGGCCAGCTTCACCAAAGAAGACGGTGAAGTCGTTTCCCTGACCTAACCACCCGACCGCTCAGGAACAGCAAGATGAAAAAGCTCCTCGGCGTCGCTGCGGCGACGGCTTTGCTGACGTGCGCCTCGGCCGCGCACGCCGCCCGCGACTACGTCTGGGCCGCCGGCTCGTCCACCGTCTTCCCGTTCACCACCCGCGTGGCCGAGAACTTCGCCAAGAAGACCGGCAAGAAGTCGCCCAAGGTCGAGAGCCTGGGCACCGGCGGCGGTTTCAAGATGTTCTGCGGCGGCCTGGGCGAGGGCTTCCCCGACGTCGCCAACGCCTCGCGTCCGATGAAGAAGTCCGAGTTCGAGGCCTGCAAGGCCAAGGGCGTCAAGGACATCGTCGAGATCAAGATCGGGTTCGACGGCATCGTCATCGCCATGGACAAGAAGGCGCCCGACTACAATTTCAAGCTCGAGCACCTCTATCTGGGCTTGGCGCAGAACGCCTTGCGGGGCGGCCAGTTCGTCGCCAACCCCTACAAGAACTGGAAAGAGGTCGGCTCAAACCTCCCCAGCAACCGCATCCTGGTCTACGGCCCGCCGCCGACCTCGGGCACCCGCGACGCCTGGATAGAGCTGGGCGTCGAGGCCGGCGCCAAGAAGTTCCCGACCATCAAGGCTCTGCACGACAAGGACGACAAGGCCTTCAAAGCCAAGGTCGATCCTATGCGCACGGACGGCGGCTGGATCGACGCCGGCGAAAACGACAACGCCATCGTCGGCACCATCACCAAGACCCCCGGGGCGCTGGGCGTCTTCGGCTACTCCTTCCTCGAGGAGAACGGCAACCGCATCAAGGCCGCCGCCGTCAACGGCGTCAAACCGACCGCCCAGACGATCGCCAGCGGCCAGTACCCCGTGTCGCGCTCGCTCTACATCTACGTCAAGAAGGCCAACGTCGGCGTAACGCCCGGCCTGAAGGACTTCCTGGCCGAGTTCGTCTCCGACGCGGCCACGGGGCGCGGCGGCTACTTGCAAGGCCGCGGCCTCATCCTTCTGCCTCCGGCCCAGCACCAAGCGGCCAAAGCTGCTGCCTCCCAGCTGACGCAGATGGCGCCTCCCAAGAGCTGAACCGCAGGGCGCTAACGCGCCCGCAAGTTGGTGCGGCGGACAGTCAATCCTGTCCGCCGTCTTTTCGTCTCCAGTCCAGAGCCTGTCCGTGATCCTTGCCCTGCTGATCTTCATCGCCACCATCACCCTGGTCATCTGGCAGCCCAAGGGTCTCAGCATCGGCTGGAGCGCCAGCATCGGCGCGGCGCTGGCGCTGGTCACCGGCGTCGTGCACCTGGCCGACATACTGACCGTCTGGCACATCGTCTGGAACGCCACCGGCGCGTTCATCGCGGTCATCATCATCAGCCTGCTTCTCGATGAAGCGGGCTTCTTCGAATGGGCCGCGCTGCACGTAGCGCGCTGGGGCGGCGGCAAGGGGCGGCTCCTGTTCGCCTCGATCGTGCTCCTGGGGGCCGCAGTCTCGTCGGTGTTCGCCAATGACGGGGCGGCGCTGATCCTCACCCCCATCGTCATCGCCATGCTCATGGCCCTTGGTTTCAAGGACAAGGCGACCCTGGCCTTCGTTATGGCGGCGGGCTTCATCGCCGATATGGCCAGCCTGCCGCTGGTGGTCTCCAATCTCGTCAACATCGTCTCGGCAGACTTCTTCAAGATCGGCTTTGGGCGCTACGCCCTGGTCATGATCCCCGTAAACTTGGCGGCGATCGCCGCGACCCTGGGGGCGCTGCTGATCTACTTCCGTCGCGACATTCCCAAGACTTACGACGTCGCCCAGCTGAAAACGCCGGCGGCCGCCATCAAGGATCCCGCGACCTTCAAGGCCGGCTGGGTAGTCCTGGCGCTGCTCCTGATCGGGTTCTTCGCTCTCGAGCCGCTAGGCGTGCCTGTCAGCGCCACGGCTGCGGTCGGAGCCCTGGTCTTGTTGGTGATCGCGGGCCGGGGCCACATCATCAGCACGCGCAAGGTCCTGAAGGGCGCTCCCTGGCAGGTCGTCATCTTCTCGCTGGGCATGTACCTGGTGGT
Source organism: Caulobacter sp. CCH9-E1 (assembly GCF_001556515.1). GTDB lineage: Bacteria > Pseudomonadota > Alphaproteobacteria > Caulobacterales > Caulobacteraceae > Caulobacter. Next base: position 7,708 of record NZ_LSJA01000197.1, read on the forward strand.
CTACGGGCTGCGCAACGCGGGCCTCACCGACCAGCTAGCGGGCCTGCTCAATCACTTCGCCAAAGGCGGTGTCTGGGGCGCGGCCTTCGGCACGGGCGTTCTGACGGCGCTCCTGTCCTCGGTCATGAACAACATGCCCACCGTCCTGGTCGGCGCGCTCTCCATCGAGGCCAGCGGCGCGACCGGCGCGGTCAAGGAGGCGATGATCTACGCCAACGTGATCGGCAGCGACCTGGGCCCCAAGATCACCCCGATCGGCTCGCTGGCCACGTTGTTGTGGCTGCACGTGCTCAGCGCCAAGGGGATCAAGATCTCCTGGGGCTACTATTTCAAAGTCGGGATCATCCTGACCACGCCGATCCTCCTCATCACCCTCGCGGCCCTGGCGCTCAGGCTGACGATCGCCGGGTAAGAGGGGAGCGAGCGCCCCCCGGCGACAGTCGTCGGGGCCGTTCAAAGATGGAGAGGCTGGCGTCGGAGCTTAGGAGCTGAGGCGAGGGGCAGAGCGAAGCTTTCGCGTTTGGAGCGAGAGAGTCTCTCGTGGGTCAACCGCCTGCATTCCGGCGCCTTTTCAGTGGAGGACGCCGACGCATTCCGGCGTTGGCGCTCATCGGATCCTGCCAATGAGGCGGCGTTCGTGGAGGCGATACGATTTCGCCGCAGGGTGGGCGAAATGTTGAGAAGTGCGCGGCAGGACTGACCGAAGTTCCAGAATGTCCGGGTCTGCCGGCAGGCCAGCGACCCGCTCCAGGCGCCCCTCTGAAAGCGGAAGATGATTTACACCTGCATATGTGCACATATATACACATGATGCCAACTCAGAGCGTTCATGCCCACAGACGTTAAACTCGAGCGACCCAGGACCTTCGACGTAGGCTTCTTTCGTGCCTTGTGCGAGCCGGTCCGGCTGCAGTTGCTGACCAAGCTGGTGCAGTTGGGGCGAGCGGACGTGGCGACGATCTCCGAGGGCTTCGGACAGGATCGCTCGGTGATCTCCCGCCATCTCCAGATTCTACGTGACACCGGCGTGGTAACGGCCAGCCGGGAGGGGCGGCACGTGTTCTATGAACTCGACGGGCGCGCCCTGGCCGACAAACTGCAGAGCATGTCGGAAGAGGTCAGAGCCCTGTCGCCGCTTTGTTGCCCTGGCCGAGGCTAGAGCCGCAATCCGCTTTGAGAAACATATGCATATGGACGCAAACATGCATATAATGAAGAGTAGTTGTCGGTCCGCCGCGATCCTGATGCCGGCCGCATGGGCGGGCCCGCTGGGGCGCCATCTGCTGCGGCTCAGGTTGACCGCGCCGAATTTCAAGGACGACGACAAGGCGTTGCACCAAGGGGCTTCGAACACGTCTGAACCGGTCGCGAGCTGATCGATGCAGAAGTATGATGTCCTCGTGGTGGGTGGTGGACAAAGCGGCCTTGCCGCCGGCTGGGCGCTGCTCAAGACTGGCTTGAAGTTCGCAATCCTGGAAGGCGGAGCGGCGGTGGCTGGCTCCTGGCCGCGTTACTACGACTCTCTGCGACTCTTCTCACCTGCCGCCTATTCGGCTTTACCTGATCGAGCGTTTCCCGGCGATCCGAAGCGCTACCCGCGCCGGGATGAGGTGTCGGCCTATTTGGCAAACTATGCTGATGCGCTCTCCCTGCCGGTGCTGACTGGCCAGCGGGTGACCTCCGTCGAGCGAACTCCTGAAGGCTTTTGGCTACGGACAACGGCTGGCCGGGAGTACGTCGCGCGATCGGTCGTGATTGCCACAGGCGTTTTTGAGGCCCCGCACATGCCGCGATTGCCGGGACACGAGCGCTTCGGCGGAATGGGGTTGCATGTTGCCGGCTATCGCAATCCAGAGCCGTATCGTGGGCGGCGCGTGGTGGTGGTCGGAGCCGCTAACTCTGCTGTCCAAGTTGCGGTCGAGCTCGCTGCTGAGGCTGACGTGACGCTGGCGGTGAGGAGTCGCGTGCGTTTCATCCCGCAGACCTTGTTGGGACGCGATATCCATTTCTGGTTCAACTTGGCTGGCGTGGATCGTTCGCGGCGCCTGTCGGATCAAGGAACGCCAGTGCTCGACGACGGTCACTACAGCGCCGCACTGAAGCGGGGCGCGCCATTGGCGAAGCCGATGTTCACCAGCTTTACCGAGACAGGTGTGGTTTGGGCTGATGGCGTTGAGGAGCGAATCGATGCGGTGATCTTCGCGACCGGCTACCGACCGAACGTCGGTTTTACGAAGCTTCCCGGCCTTGTGGATGGCGCAGGCACGCTACTTCAGCGTGACGGTAGGGCGATTGGGCAGCCCGGAATTTATTTCGTCGGACAACCAGGTCTGCGCAGCTTCAGTTCAGGCGTGCTGCGTGGGGTAGGGCGCGACGCCGCTGCTGTTGCAGCACAGATCCGGAGAGTGATGACCTAGAGCACCGGCATGAGACTGTTCGCGCCTAGGTTCTGGCTTCGTACTGCTAAGCGTACATTGGCGCACAAACCTCGAGGTAAGCCCTACATCAGGCGGCTTACCATCTGTGGACGCCCCCTTCAGCGCAAGACGGATTTCGAAGCTCTGACGCTTGATCGGATGCTGCCATCTGTCCGGCCTGTTGTGCACCCGAGAGCGCTGGCCCGTATGGAAGTTCGCGGATCAGGTCCAAATCACCCATAGCGTGCTCAAGGAAGGCACGGTGGTAAGCCCTGGTTTTCCTGATCCCGTCTCACCGACTGTGCGCCATACCTTCCGTCGTCCGACTACGCTTCGACGCCTCTGGAGCCGGCGGCCGTCAGGCCGCCAGCGCCGGAGCCCTGTAGACGCCGCCCCTGGCCAGCAGCGCCCAAATGATCCTTGCGGTCTTGTTGGCCAAGGCTACGGCCACGAGCATCCGCGGCTTGCGGGCCAGCATCTGCGCCAGCCACGATCCGGGCGGCGCGCCGCGGATCAGGGCCTGCTTGATCACCGCGCTGGCGCCGATCACCAGCAATCGCCGCAAGGTTCGCTCGCCGGCCTTGGTGATCTGGCCCAGCTTCTGCTTGCCGCCGCTGGATCGTTGCACCGGCGTGAGGCCCAGCCAGGCCGAGAAGTCGCGTCCGCAGCGGAAGGCCTCAGATCCCGGCGCCAGGGCCACCATGGCCGAGGCCGTAACGGGTCCGATACCTGGGATCGTCATTAGCCGGCGCGCGACAGGGTCTTCCTTGGCGCGCCGGGCGATCTCGGCATCGAGGCTGGCGATCTCCGTCTGCAGCGCATCCAGCATCCGCACCATCACCTGCAGGCTGACGCGCGCGGCCGGCGGAAGCTGGCTTTGCGGATCCTCGATCTCGGCGACCAGGCGCTCGACGTACATCACGCCCTTGGGCGCGACGTAGCCGAACTCAGCCAAGTGGCCGCGCAGGCCGTTCATGATCTGGGTGCGCTGGCGCACCAGCAGATCCCGGGCCCGGAACACCACGCCGCTGGCCTGCTGCTCGCGGCTCTTCACGGGCACGAAGCGCATCGTGGGCCGCTGGGCGGCCTCGCAGATCGCCTCGGCATCGGCTTCGTCGTTCTTCTGCCGCTTCACGAACGGCTTCACGTAGGCGGGCGGGATCAGTTTGACCGTGTGGCCCAGCGCTTCCAGCTCGCGCCCCCAGTGATGAGCGCCCGCGCACGCCTCCATGGCCACAATGCAGCGCGGCTGACCGGCGAAGAACGCCAGCAGCCGGCCCCGACCAAGCTTCTTGCGGAACATAACCGAGCCGGCGGCATCGGCTCCGTGGGCCTGGAACACCGACTTGGCGATATCCAGCCCGATGATGGTAATCTCGCCCATGGGCGCCTCCCTCGAGTGAAGCTCAACACCTCACTCTGGCACGTAGATGCCGTCGGGGGGCGTCCACCCCATCACCT
>NZ_LSJA01000002.1 GCF_001556515.1 Caulobacter sp. CCH9-E1
CCTTCTCCCCTTGCGGGAGAAGGTGTCAGCGAAGCTGACGGATGAGGGGTCGATAAACCTTTCGGACAGCGTAGCGTAACCCCTCACCCGACCGCCTCCGGCGGCCCCCCTCTCCCGCAGGGGGAGAGGGGCTATTCCTCCTCCACCTCGTACGGATCATCCCCGCGATCGCGCATCAGGTCGGTCGCCGTGAAGTCCAGGGCGTCCTCGGCGTCGTCGAAGCACAGCTCCGACACCGTCTGGTCGCGCACCGAGATCCCGGCCTTGTGGGTGCTGTCCGGATCGCCGGTGACCAGCGGGTGCCACTGGGGCAGGTCCTTGCCCTCGTGCAGGCGCCGGTAGGCGCAGGAGCGCGGCATCCACTCCAGGTCCTCGATATTGTGCGGCGTCAGCTTGATGCAGTCCGGCACCGTCTTCTTGCGGTTCGGATAGTCCTTGCAGCGGCACAGGTGCTCGTCGAACAGCTGGCAGTGCACGCGGGTCGGGACGATCTCGCCGGTGTCCTCGTCCTCGAAGCGGACCAGGCAGCACAGGCCGCAGCCGTCGCACAGGCTCTCCCATTCGGGGACGGTCATCTCGGCCAGCGTCTTCGTCAGCCAGAAAGGTTTGCTTGAATTCATGGGCTCGTCCTAAACCCGAATGACCCGGCGACCAAACAGAGCCTAAGCTTAACCGTGACCGACTCGACGCCGCCGACCGACGAGACCCCGCCGCCAGAGGCTTCCGCCCCGGCGCCGACGCCCCCGGAGAGGCCGCCGGAAGCGCCGCTTCGCTTTGAGACCAAACCGGCCAAGACCCGCGGCGCCTGGCGCGTCTGGGCCTGGGTGCTGATCGGGCTGCTGGCCGCCCTTCTGGTCGCCGCGCTGGCCACCCTCGGCGGGGCCTATGTCGTGTGGGACAAGTATCTGAAGGACACCCCGCAGCTCCCCCCCCGCGAGGCGCTGTTCGCCCTGAACCGCGCGCCCGCCATCCGCTTCGAGGACCGCTACGGCCAGGTGATCGCCACGCGCGGCCCGCGCTACGGCCGGCGAGTCACGGTCCAGGAGCTGCCGCCGTACGTCTCTCAGGCCTTCCTGGCGGCCGAAGACCGCCGCTTCTACCAGCATGGTCCGATCGACGTGCAAGGCGTCTTCCGGGCCGCCTGGATCAACTGGCGGGCAGGCCGCACGGTGCAGGGCGCCTCGACTCTGACCCAACAGCTCGCCAAGGGCCTGTTCCTCAGTCCCGACCGGGTCATCAAGCGCAAGCTGCAGGAGATGCTGCTGGCCTACCGGCTGGAGCAGGTGCTGACCAAGGACGAGATCCTCGAGATCTACCTGAACCGCATCTATTTCGGCGCGGGCACCTACGGCCTGGACGGCGCGGCCCAGACCTATTTCGGCAAGTCGGCCAGCCAGCTGACCCTGTCGGAGGCCGCCCTGCTGGCCAGCCTGCCCAAGGCCCCGTCGCGCCTGGCCTTGAACCGGGACATGGAGCGCGCCCTAGCCCGCTCGCGCCTGATCCTGGCCAATATGCGCGCCGAGGGCTGGATCAGCGCCCGGGAGGAGCGCGAGGCGCTGGAGGACCGCCCAGCCCTGTCTCCCATCGGCCAGGACGAGGGCGACTTCGGCTGGGTGCTGGACTACGCCACCGCCGAGGCGGTGAAGATCGCCGGTCCCAACGCGCCCGACCTTGTGGTCCGCCTGACGATCGACCCGCTGCTGCAGCGCGAGGCGGCCGAGACCATCCGCCAGACCATCGCCGTGGATGGGCCGGTCTCGGGGATCTCCCAGGCCGCGTTGCTGTCGCTATCGGCCGACGGGGCCATCCGGGCGATGATCGGCGGGACCGACTATGTCGAGAGCCCGTTCAACCGCGCCATCCAGGCCCGCCGCCAGCCGGGTTCGACCTTCAAGCCGTTCGTGTACGCCACGGCGGTCGAGCACGGGGTGCTGCCGACCGACATCCGCGTCGACGAGCCGGTGAAGTTCGGCGACTGGGCCCCGGAGAACTATGGCGGCGGCTATCGCGGCCCGATGAGCGTGGAGCAGGCCCTGATCGCCTCGACCAACACCATCGCCGCCCAGCTGGGGAACGAGGTCGGCGGGGCGGCGATCGGCGAGCTGGCGCACCGCTTCGGCTTCACCAGCCTGCCCGATGCGCCCGACCTGTCGGTGGCGCTGGGCTCCTACGAGGTGAACCTGCTGCAGCTGACCTCGGGCTTCCAGGTGTTCCAGCTGGGCGGGGTTCGGCTGGAGCCCTACCTGATCCAGTCGATTGGCACGCAGGGCGGCCAGGAGATCTGGGCGCACCAGCCACCCGAGGCCGAGCGCCGCGTCTACGACATCGGCCATGCCAGCATCATGGTGCGGATGATGGAGAAGGTGGTGACCGAGGGCACCGCCCGCCGGGCCGAGTTCGGACGTCCGGCCGCCGGCAAGACCGGCACCAGCCAGAACTGGCGCGACGCCTGGTTCGTCGGCTTCACCCCCGACTACGTCACCGGCGTCTGGGTGGGCAATGACGACGAGCGGCCGATGAACAAGGTGGTCGGCGGCGACATCCCCGCAGCGGTTTGGCGGCGCTTCATGGTCGCCGCCCACGCTTCCCTGGCGGTCAGCGACTTCCCCTGGCTGCTGGACGATCCGGTCGTCGAGACACGGCCCGACCCGCGCAACGGCTTCTACGAGACCCTGGCCGCCGAGCTCGCGCGGACCGCGTCGGAGCGTGAGGACGCAGGCGAGGCTGGTCCGACGCCCCCCACGAACTAGCCCCCCCTTCTCCCCTTGTGGGAGAAGGTGTCAGCGAAGCTGACGGATGAGGGGTTGAAAAGGCCTATCGAGATGGCGGAGCGCGACCCCTCACCCGACCGTCTTCGGCGGCCACCCTCTCCCACAAGGGGAGAGGGAGACTCGCTACCGATACGCCGTCATAGAGGTCGGCCGATCGCTGACCTTCGTCGCCCAGGTCCTGTTGGGCGTCGCGCTCATCGTGAACACCAGTTCGCCGCCGGCGACGATCTCCTCGTGCTTCAGGAAGGCCCGGGTCAGCGGCTTGCCGTTCAGGGTGACCTTGGCGACGTAGGGCGCGCCGTCGGACAGGCCCACGGTCCGCACCGTGAAACGCTTGCCGTTCGGCAGGTTCAGGTTCGCCCGCTCCACGAAGGGGCGGCCGATGGCGTATTCGTTCGAGGCCGGCGTCACGGGATAGAAGCCCAGCGATGTGAACATCAGCCAAGCCGACATCTGGCCCAGGTCGTCATTGCCCGACAGGCCGTCCGGCGTCGGCTTGTACTGGCTTTTCACGATCTGCGTCAGCCGCGCCTGGGTCCGCCACGGCGCGCCGGCGTAGTTGTACATGTAGGCCACGTGGTGGCTGGGCTCGTTGCCGTGGATGTACTGGCCGATCAGGCCGGCGATGTCCTCGGCGTGCGAGTAGTCGACCTTGGAGTTGTCGAAGTCGAACATGGCGTCCAGCTTCTTCACGGTCGCCGCGTCGCCGCCCAACGTCTTGACCACCCCGCCCAGGTCCTGTGGCGCGAACCACGAGTACTGCCAGGCGTTGCCCTCGGTGTAGTCCGAGCCATAGTTGATGGCGGTCGGGTTGAACGGCTCGCGATAGGTTCCGTCGGACTTGCGCGCCCGCAGGAAGCCGGTCTTCGTATCGAAGCTGTTGCGCCAGTAGCCGGCGCGCTTCTCGAAGGTCGCGGCGACGTCGGCCTGACCCAGGTCGCGGGCCATGCGGGCGATGGTCCAGTCGTCATAGGCGTACTCGACCGTCTTGGAGGCCGCCTCCGGCTCCTTGTCGATCGGGACATAGCCCAGCGTCATGTAGTCGCCGAGGCCGCCATAGGGGGCGTAGGTCGCGCTCTTGACCATGGCGTCCAGAGCCGCCTTGCCGTCGTAGCCGCGGATCCCCTTCATCCAGGCGTCGGCGATCACCGGCACGGCGTGATAGCCGACCATCGTCCAGGTCTCCTGGCCGTGGAACTGCCAGACCGGCAAGATCTGGTAGGGGCTCTGGCGCTGCGAGGCGATCAGCGAGTTGACCACGTCGTTGGTGTAGTCGGCGGGCTGGACCAGGGTCAGCAGCGGATGCTCGGCCCGGAAGGTGTCCAACAGCGAGAAGGTCGAGTGGAAGGTAAAGGGTCGGCCGTCCAGGGTCCCATCGCGCACCTGGTCGTCAGGCCCGCGATAGCGGCCGTCGGCGTCGGCGAAGACGCTCGGGGCCAGCAGGGTGTGGTAGAGCGCCGTATAGAGCGTCTTGCGCATCGGAGCGGGCGCCTGGATGTCCACGGCCGCCAGCGCCTTCTCCCAGGCCGCCTTGGCCCGGGCGCGCTGGGCGTCGAAGTCGAAGCCGGGCTCGTCGCTGGCCAGGTTGGCGATCGCCCCGTCCTCGCTGACCGAGGACAGCGCCACCTTCACCGTCAGGGGCCCGTCCAGGGGGCCGAAGTCGAAGACGCCGACCAAGGCGCGGCCTTGGATCTGCGCGCGGTCGTTCGGCGTCCGCCCAGGCTGGGCGAAGCCCTTGTAGGGCACGTCCGCCTCGCGGTTGTGGAAGGCCTGGCCGACCAGCGGCTTGTCGAAGCGGATGGCGAAGAACAGCTTGCGGCCAGGGGCCCAGCCGCGCGTCTCGCGATAGCCGGTGATCGTCCCGTCCGGCGCGACGCGCAGTCGCGACCACAAGACCTTGCCCGGATAGTTGTAGATCGAGCTGCGCAGGTCGATCAGCACCTGGGCGCGCTGGCCCTTCGGGAACGCGTAACGGTGCAGACCCGTGCGTAAGCCGGCGGTCAACTCGGCCCGCACCTGGCTGTCGCTGAGCGTCACGGCGTAATAGCCCGGCTGGGCGACCTCGCTGTCGTGGCTGTAGCGCGAGCGGTAGCCCGAGCCCGGCTTGTCGACCTCGCCCGGCTCCAGCTTGGCCTCGCCGACGACCGGCGTCAGCAGGATGTCGCCGAGGTCGGAATGGCCCGCGCCCGAGAAGTGGGTGTGCGAGAAGCCGAGGATCGTGGGATCGCCGAAGCGATAGCCGGCCGCGCGGGCATAGCTCTGCTTGAACGGCAGTATGTCCGTGTCGGGACTGAGCTGCACCATGCCGAACGGGACGACCGCGCCGGGGAAGGTGTGGCCGTCGCCGCCCGTGCCGATGAACGGATCGACCGCGTCGTAGGCGGTCTGGGCATGCGCCGCGCCCGCCAGGATCGATAGGCTGGCGGTCAGGACAAGGGCGAGACGCATCAGAAACTCCGCGACAGGTTGGAGGGCACCCTAGCAGCGCCCCAAACCTTGTCATCCCGGCCGCAGCGCAGCGGAGAGCCGGGACCCCAGGGGCCGCCGCGCCGCCTCTTGCCCCTGGGTCCCGGATCGCCTCTTCGAGGCTTCCGGGATGACAAGGATTTTGCGTCCTAGTCCGAACCCGCCATCGCCCGCTCCACCGCCGCCATCGCATGCAGGGTGGTGGTGTCGAAGACCGGCACGGGGCTGTCGGCCTGGCCGATCAGCAGCATGATCTCGGTGCAGCCCAGGATGATCGCTTCGGCGCCGCGCTCGACCAGCCGTTGGATCACGGCCCGATAGGCCTCGCGCGACAGGTCCAACACCCGGCCGGCGACCAGTTCCTCGTAGATGATCCGGTGAACGACGGCCCGGTCCTCGGCGTCGGGCGTCATCACCGTCAGGCCGTGCTTGGCTTCCAGCCGGCCGCGATAGAAGTCGTGCTCCATGGTGAAGGCCGTGCCGAGCAGGCCGACGGTGGACAAGCCCGCCGCCGTGATCGCCTCGCCCGTCGGATCGGCGATATGCAGCAGCGGGATGCGGACTGCCGCCTCGATGGCCTCGGCCTCCCGGTGCATGGTGTTGGTGCAGAGAACCAGGAAGTCCGCCCCGCCCGCCTCCAGCGCCCGCGCGGCGTCGGCGAGGCGGCGCGACAGCTCTGGCCACCGGCCGGCGTGCTGCAGGCGCTCGATCTCGGCGAAGTCGAACGACCACATCAGGGTTCGCGCCGAAGCCACGCCGCCCAGCCGCTCGCGCGCGGCCTCGTTGATCAGGCGATAGTACTGGGCCGAGCTTTCCCAGCTCATGCCCCCGATCAGTCCGATCAAGGCTTGTTCGGTCATGGCGGGCTCCGCGCGGTCGACGCGCTGGTCTCTAGCAAGCGAGCGTGCGTTAAAGAACCTCCCGCCGCGCCAGATGCAGGACGGCGGCGACCAGGGCCAGCGCGCCCAGGCCTCCGCCGAGAGCGAGCGCGGTCTCGATCCGCCAAGCGTCGCGCGCCAACATGTTCACCGGCATCTGCCAGGGGAAGAACACGCCCTGCTTGGCGCTGGTCGCCACCACCGAGAAGAAGGTCCCGCCAATCCCCACGGCCAGGGCTGGCACGAAGCTGGAGAACCGCAGCGCCATCCACAGCTGGATGGCGATCATCAGCAAGCCGGCGGCGAAGATCTTGCCATTGAGCAGCAGCACCTTGGAGACATCGATCACGCCGGTGGGGGCCACGGCGGGCTTCAGGAGCGAGGCGGCGGAGATCGCGCCCCAGGTGACTAGCTGGTTCAGCAGGGTCATGACCGCGACCAGGGCCGCCACGCAAATCGCCTTGGCCGCGTAGAGCTTCCACCGCGCCACGGGCAAGGCGCGCAGGTGGTCCCAGGCGCGTGGGCCGTGCTCCATCTGGGCGACCAGGGCCGTCAGGGCAGTCACGCTCATCGGCAGCATGAAGAAGGCCCAGATCCCCGCCGACATCTGGAGCCACTTCTCCCAGGGCATGGGGTGCTGGGCCCGCAGCAGGCTGAAGAAGGCGATGATCCCAATCAGGGCGGGCGCGGCCACGGCCAGCAAGGCGGCGAGGGACCGGTTCAATTTGCGCAGTTCGACGGAAAGGACGGCGATCATCAGGCGGCCTCGGCGAAGGAGGAACGAAAACCGGCGACGCGGCGATAGATGTCCTCCAGGGACCTTTCGCGCGGGCCGATGGCGAAGACGGACGCGCCGCTCTCGACCAGCAGGCGCGTGATGGTGCCGGCGGCCCGGTCGGCGTCCTCTCCGGGCCGGAGCGCGACGGTCAGGCCCGCCTGCCCGGCGACGGGGGAGCGGCCATGCGCCAGCAGCAAGCTCACGGCCCGCGTATCGTCGCTCGTCCGCAGGATCAGCTCTGGCGCGAGATCCGCCTTCAGCCGCGCCAGCTCGCCCTCCAGCACCAGGCGGCCGTCGTTGACGACGCCCACGTGGGTGGCGGTCTGCTCGATCTCGCCCAGCAGGTGGCTGGACAGCAGCACCGTTGCGCCCGTGCGCTCGGGCAGGCTCTTCAGGAAGCGGCGCATGTCGGCGATGCCGTCGGGATCGAGGCCGTTGGTCGGCTCGTCCAGCACCAGGACCGGCGGCGCGCCCAGCATGGCTCGGGCCAGGCCCAGGCGCTGGCGCATGCCCAGAGAGTAGCCGCCGACCTTGCGATGGGCGTCGGCGCGCATCTCGACCACCTCCAGAACCCGTTCGATCTCCATCGCGCCCAGGCCCAGCAGAGTCGCCGTCAGCGCCAGATTCTCGCGACCGGTCAGATTGCCGTAGAAGCCGTGCGCCTCCAGCAGGGCGCCGATCTTGCGCGCCGCCGCCATCCGCTGGCGAGCGACGTCCAGGCCGCAGACCCGCGCGCGGCCGGCGGTCGGCCGCAGCAGGCCCAGGATCATCTTCAGCGTCGTGGTCTTGCCCGCGCCGTTTCGGCCCAGGAAGCCGTAGACGGCTCGCTGGGGCACGGTCATCGACAGGTCATCGACCGCCAGGCGCGCGCCGAAGCGACGGGAAAGGCCTTTGGTCTCGATGGCGGCGGGCATCGGCGGCGCTCGTGAAATTTAAGTCTAAGATAAAGTTGCGAGCGTCGGATCTTTAAGTCAAGATTAAAGAAAGGACAGGATCCAGACGCGCGAGCCACCCATGAGCCAGACCGAAACCCTCGCCTTCCGCCGCATGTGCCGTCAGTTCCGCTGGCTGGCCATATTTATGGTGACCAGCGTCGGCGCCTTGGTCGCCGGAATGGCCTGGATCTTCCCGGTGCTCTATGCGCTGACGCATCACGAGCCCCTGAGGGCTGACAGGATGCTGGCCGGGACGATCTGGAACCTGCCGATCATCTGCTACCTGTTCGCGGTCTGGACGATTGGACGGACGCTTGGAGAGCTGGCGAACGGCCGGCTCATCCAGGCGGCCCTGCCGCCCGCGTTGAGACGCGTCGGGATCGCCCTGGGCGTCGGGGGCCTCATCAGCGTGTTCGGAGTCAGCAACCTGATGCGGCTGGTCGGCCACGTCAGAGGCGGCTATCTGCACTTCGACGTGGCCGGCATGACGCTGGGCATGATCGGCGGCGCGCTCTTCCTGCTGGGCCGCGTGATGGACCAAGCCCTGGCGGCGCAAGCCGAACTCGACGAGATGATCTGATGCCCGTCCGCGTCACCCTGGACGCCCTGATCGTCGCCAAGGGCCTCAAGGCCCGCGACCTGGCGGCCGAGGTCGGCCTCAGCGAGACCCAGTTGTCACTGTTCCGTTCGGGCAAGGTGAAGGGCATCCGCTTCCGCACCCTGGCCCGCCTGTGCGCGGCGCTGGACTGCAAGCCCGGCGACTTGTTGGACTACGCGTTCGACGCCGAGGACCTCAACGCGCCGGACGAGGCCGACTGACGCCAGTCCTCCGCCGTCTGGCCCCACATCTGTGTCGGCCCGGCGGCGTCCATGGGCGGCGGCAGGGTGACCATGTCGACCAGGCGCGAGCCCAGCCGCTGCGCCACGGCCTGGGACGGCAGATTGTCGGGATGGATCATGTGGCCGACGAAGTCCCAACCCAAGGTCTCGAAGGCATGCTCGAGACAGGCCCTGCCCGCCTCTGTGGCGTACCCCTTGCCCCAGGCGTCGCGATGGAACAGCCAGCCAACTTCCGGCGCGGGCCAGCCTTCGGGCCGCCAAGGACCGACGCGCCCGACCCAGCGGCCGGTCGCCTTCTCGATCGCCGAGAACTGGCCAAAGCCCAGCAACGACCACATCCCGACCACCTGGGCCAGGGCGCGCCAGGCGACGCTTCGGGCCATCGCGCCGCCCAGATAGCGCATGCACTCGGGGTCCATGTGGAACTCGGCCCAGCCCGCATCGAAGTCCGCCTGGCTCGGCATGCGCAGAACAAGCCGCTCGGTCTCGAGGGTCACAGCCACGCAAATCTCCCACCGTTCTTGCCGGGCCGTTCGATCCGGTCTCTAAATTCGCGTGGGGACTGGATCATGGGGGGGCCATGGGGGGCTACGACTATTTGCGGCTGGCCGCGGCGATCCTAGTGATCGCCCATCACGCGCGGGTGCTGGACGGCCGCCCGCCGATGATGCTCGGCGCCGGAGCCGACCTGGGCGCGCTGGGCGTCGGGATCTTCTTCGTGATCAGCGGCTACCTGGTCGCCGGCAGCCTCGCGCGGGCGCCCAGCCTGGCGGTCTTCGTCGCCAAGCGCGCCCTGCGAATCTTTCCCGGCTTGGCGGTCGCCCTGTTGTTCACGGCGTTCGTCCTAGGCCCACTGGTCACCGCCATCGACCTCGGGAGCTATTTTCGCGATCAGGACCCCTATGGCTACGTGCTGAGAAACCTCAGCCTTTATGCGGTCACCTACGACCTGCCGGGCGTGTTCCTGTCCGCGCCGATGGCCGGCGTGGTCAACGGGTCGCTCTGGACGCTGCGGCTGGAGTTCACCGCCTATCTCACCCTCGCGGCTCTGGGCGCGGCGCGCCTGGCGGCGGCGAGACCCCTGGCGTCGCTCGCAATCCTGGCGGCGGGCGCGGCGATCGGCCTCCACGTCCTGGGCTTTGACGCGCGCGGCGACCTCTTCCGCATCGCCTATCTGGCCAGCCTGAACGGCTTCCTGTTCCTCGCCGGCGCGTGGCTCTGGGCGCGTCGCTTGACGCCGCCCGTGTGGCTGACGGTCCTGGCGATCCCGCTGCTGGCGACGCCGGCCTGGTTCCTGGCCTTGCCGGCCCTGGTCGTCCGCCTCGGCGCCCTGCCCTTGCCGCGGCCGCCCGCCGATCTGTCGTATGGCCTCTACATCTACAGCTTTCCGCTGCAGCAGATGCTGGCCGAGCGCGGCGAGCTGAGCCTCATCACTTCGCTGGCGGCCGCCCTGCCCTGCGGGGTCCTGTCCTGGTTTCTGGTCGAGAAGCCGGCGCTGAGGCTGAAGTCACGGCTGAGCCCGAACACGCCCCGGCCCGTCCTCAGTCCCGCAGTGGCCGCAGCCGATTGACGTGGCCCATCTTTCGACCGGGACGGGCCTCGCCCTTGCCGTAGAGGTGCAGGCGGGTCTCGGGCTCGGCGGCCAGCTTCTTCCAAGCGTCGACGTCCGCGCCCAGGAGGTTGGTCATCTCGACGTGATGATGCGGCTGGGTCGGACCCAGCGGCCAGCCGGCGACGGCGCGGATGTGCTGCTCGAACTGGTCGACCTCACAGCCGTCCTGGGTCCAGTGCCCGGTGTTGTGGACGCGCGGCGCGAACTCGTTGACCAGCAGCTTGCCGCCGGCCAGCTCGAACAGCTCGACCCCGATCACGCCGACATAGTCGAGGGCGGTGAGGATCTTGGCGGCGATGGCCTCGGCCTGGTCGCGGGTGGCCGGCGTGATCTTGGCCGGCGCCACGGTGCGGCGCAGGACGCCGCCCTCGTGGTGGTTCTCGCTGACCGGATAGCAGGCGATCTCGCCGTCGCGGCCACGCGCGGCGATCACCGACAGCTCGCGGCCGAAATCGGCCGGCGCCTCGAGGATCGCGGCCTGGCGGCCGATGCGGTCATAGGCTTCCTCGGCCTCGCCGGCGCGCTGGATCCAGGCCTGGCCCTTGCCGTCATAGCCTTCGCGGCGGGTCTTCAGCAGCGACGGCGCGCCGATGCGGGCCACGGCCTGCGCCAGGCTCTCGCTGTCATGGACGGCGGCGAAGGCCACAGTGGGCACGCCGATCTCGGCCAGGAAGCTCTTCTCGGCCACGCGGTCCTGGGCGGCCGCCAGCGCCTTGGCGCCGGGCGAGACCACCGCGCCCAGGGCGGCCAGCTCGGCCACCGTGTCGGCGGGGACGTTCTCGAACTCGTAGGTGACGACGTCGCAGGCCTCGGCCAGGCGCTTCAGGGCCCAGCGATCATCATAGGTGGCGACAATCTGGCGGGCGGCGACGCGGCCGGCGGGCGAGGCCTCTTCCGGGTCCTGGATCACCACGTCGAAGCCCAGGCGCGCGGCCGCCAGGGCCAGCATGCGGCCCAGCTGTCCGCCGCCCAGGATGCCGATGGTCGAGCCGGCGGCCAGGGGAAACTCAGCCATCTTGATCTCTTAGTCCTCGACGCTTTCGGCGACGCTGTCGGTCTGGGCGGCGCGGAAGGCCGCCAGGCGCTGGGCCAGGCCCGCGTCCGACAGGGCCAGGATCTGGGCGGCCAGCAGGCCGGCGTTCTTGGCGCCCGCCTCGCCGATCGCCAGCGTCGCCACCGGAACGCCGCCCGGCATCTGCACGATCGACAGCAGGGAATCGAGACCCGACAGCGCCTTGGACTGCACCGGCACGCCCAGCACCGGCAGGTTGGTCATCGAGGCCGCCATGCCCGGCAGGTGCGCCGCGCCGCCGGCCCCGGCGATGATCACCTTGTATCCGGCCTTTTCCGCGCCCGTGGCGAAGTCGAACAGGCGCTGGGGCGTGCGGTGGGCCGAGACCACCTTGGCCTCCCAGGCCACGCCCAGGCTGTCCAGCGCATCGGCGGCGCCCTTCATGGTCGGCCAGTCCGAACGGCTGCCCATGATGATGGCGACAGGCGGGGTGGTCGAAGGCATCGGCGTCATCCCGTTGATGAAAGCCGCCCCGTATGCGCGTCAGCCCCCTTCGCGCAAGCCCAAAACGTCACCAAACGCCTCAAACACGAGCGCGCGGCCCCCTACGACCACGCCCTGGGTACGCCCCGATTGCGCCCGACGCGGTTGCCGTTAACCATATCCAAGCTGTGCCATTTCGATTCGCGTAGGGTCATGAAGATTACCGGCGCCCGGACCGAGCCCTTCGCCGCCATCCGCAAGCGCGCTCTGGTGCGCGCCGGGGCTCAGGTGGCGGTCCGCGAAGTGTCCGCGCCCGACAGCGCCGCCTTCCTGGGCCTGACAGAAACGGATCTGACCCCGAAGGTGATCGAGGCCCTCCAGACTCTGATGACCGAGATCGAGGATCTCCGGAACGAGGTGTCGGCCCTGAAGCTGCGGCTGAACGAAGCCCAGAACCTGGCCGACATGGACGCCCTGACCCCAGTGCTGAACCGCCGCGCCTTCCTGCGCGAGATGAAGCGCGTCGCGGCCTTCGCCCAGCGCTATGGCTCGCCGGCCAGCGTGGTGTTTTTCGATCTGGACGGCTTCAAGTGGGTCAACGACCGCTTCGGCCACGCCGCCGGCGACCAGGCGCTGAAGGCCGTGGCCAAGCGCCTGCTGAACAATGTCCGCGAAAGTGACATCGTCGGCCGGATGGGCGGCGACGAGTTCGCGGTCCTGCTGGCCCAGGCCGATCGGGAGACCGCCCTGACGAAGGCCCGCGCCCTGGCCGACGCGGTGATGGGCGCGCCGGTCGAGTTCGGCGAGTGGTCGGCGCCCCTGCACATCTCGTACGGCGTGCGCGAGATCGAGCCGGGCGCCGATCCCGAGGTCGCCCTGGCCGAGGCCGACGCGGCCATGTTCCTGCGCAAGCGCAAGACCGCCGTCGCCTAGAGCCCTTTTTCGGCTCCGGCCGCGCCGGGACAACCGAAGATCGTGCGACCTTATCGCGCGGCGACCCGCTCTCCGCCGCCGGCTATGCTTTTCAGGTTCTGTTAAGCATGACGGCGCGGGACGGATGCAGAAAATTCTGATCGCCGAGGACGATCCCGTCCTGTCGATGATCTACGAGATCACCCTGACCGAGGCCGGTTTCGAGGTGCTGCTGTGCCATGACGGCCAGGAAGCCTTCGAGGCGCTAGGCAGCTTTTCGCCCGATCTCGTCATCACCGACCACTCGATGCCGCGCATGAGCGGCGGCGACCTGATCAGCGCCGTCCGGCGCGCCTGCCCGCATGCCGCCACCCTTATGGCCTCGGGCGTCGACACCCGCCTGCTGCGCGCCGACCAGCACGCCGACGCGCGCCTGGAAAAGCCGATCACGCCGGGGCGGCTTTTGGATACGGTTCGGGCCCTGGAGGCGGCGCGCGGCCGGGGGCACTGAAGCTTTTTACCGATCTTCCCGGCGAATGCCGCGATCCAGACCGAACCCATAAAAAGCGAAGATCCGATCGGCGGTCGGGCGAGACACCCCCAAATTCTCAGGATGAATCTGGGCCCCGGCATTCGCCGGGGAGGTCGGAGTTCCGGGTTAGGCGATGATGTCCGGGGTCAGCAGGTCTTCCAGCCGGATGATCTCGTCCTTCAGGGCCAGCTTCTTCCGCTTCAGGCGGGCGATCTGCAGCATGTCGGGCTGGTAGCGCTCTTCCAGGGCCTGGATGGCGTCGTCGAGATCCTTGTGCTCCTCGCGCAGGTCGGCGAGGCGGCGTTCGATCGCGATGTCGGAGTCGTCCGACGGATCGTCGTCGTTCATGGACATGATCTCAGATGGGCCCGTTGGAAAGATAGATGGGAAAGGCTGACGACCGGTAAAGGCGCTCAACCGGCCTTATTTTCAAGGGCCTTGGCGAGCTGCTCGAGCGCGGCTCGGCGCGGCGGGTCGCCGGAGGCTTCGGCGGCGGCGACAAGGCCCTCGATCACCGAGGCCGGCGCGCCCGCGGGACCGGTCAGGGCCTCCAGACTTCCCAGCAGCACGCGCTCGCCCTGGAGCTCGACCGCCTTGACCGCGTCGCGCAGCGCCTCCTTGGCGGCGTCGTCGACCGGCGGACGCGGCGGCTTCAGGGCCCGGCGCACGCCCCGCAGGGGGGCGCCGATCTCGGCGTCCCAGTCGCGCATCAGCCGGGCGGCTTCCTTGAGGTCGGCCGAGCGCCCCTCGCCCGCCGCCCAGGCGGCCCACAGCAGGTAGGGCACGTTCTGGCCGTGGCCGTCCTGCAGGTTCAGACACGCGGCCGCGACAGGTTGTCGCGCATAGACCTCCAGGGCCCAGTCCCAGATTCGCATCGGCGTTAACCCTCACCCTTGCCGGTGATGGTCTCGAGGTCCTCCCCCCAGCGCTTCACGGGCCGCCAGGAGAGGTCGAAGAGGTCGAGGGCGCGGCCCACCGACTGGTCGACCATCTCGGCGATCGAGGCGGGCTTAGCGTAGAAGGCCGGCAGCGGCGGGGCGATCACCGCGCCCATCTCGGCCAGCTTGGTCATGGTGCGCAGATGGCCCAGGTGCAGCGGCGTCTCGCGGATCATCAGCACGAGCGTCCGGCGCTCCTTCAGCGTCACGTCGGCGGCGCGGGTCAGCAGCGAAGACGTTACGCCGGTTGCGATCTCGCTCATCGTCCGCACCGAGCACGGCGCGACGATCATGCCCAGCGTCCGGAACGAGCCCGAGGCGATCGACGCCCCGACGTCGGCCGGGCGATGGACGACGTCGGCCTTGGCGTTGACCTCGGCGACGCTCAGGCCTGTCTCTTGAGCGAGCGTCAATGCCGCCGATTTGGACAACACCAAGTGGCTCTCGACGCCGAGCTCGCGCAGGGCGTCCAGCGTGCGCAGGCCGTAGACGACGCCGGATGCGCCCGTGATCCCGACCGCTAGCCGCGCCGGTTCCCTTGGGCGATCAACGGTCTTCGAAGCGTCGGTCATGGTGAATGTTCGTCCGTCATGGGAGCAAAAACGGCCCCGTCAAGCGCCGCCCGTTGCAATCATATGTGATCTGACAGCGTCGCGCAGCGGGTGTTCACTTTCCTCTCCAACAGCAAGGAGCCGAGAGCCATGGCCATCGAATCCCGTATCCGCGAGCTTGGGTCCCGTCACGAGAACCTCGACCGCAAGATCCAGGAGGAGACCAACCGACCCGGTTATGATCCGACGCTGCTCCGAGAGCTGAAGCGCCAGAAGCTTAGGCTGAAGGAAGAGATCGAGGGCCTCCGCGCCCGAATGCACTAGCTGCTAACGGCAGCCGAAAAACGAGAGGCCCCGCTCCGGCAAGGAGCGGGGCCTTTGCTTTTTTCCGACCGTCCGATCATTCCAGCGTCCGCCGGAGGATCGGCCCCCTGAAACCCTAGTCTTCGTCTTCCTCGTCGACATAGCCCAACGACTTGCCAAACACGTCCTCGGCCTTGATGTCGCCGCGGGGCGCGCGGAAGTCTTCTTCCTCTTCCTCGACCTCGGGCTCGAACTGGCCGGCTTCCGAGGCGGGACGCAGGGTCGGGTCTTCCGGCAGGATGCCCTTCTTCAGGTCGTCCTTGGCCTTCTTCTCGGCCGCCTTCTTGACCAGGGCGTCCAGCTCCAGCTGGCCGACCAGGCCCAGGGTCACCGGATCGACCGGCTTGATGTTGGCCGCGTTCCAGTGCGTGCGGGCGCGGACCTGCTCGATCGTGGCCTTGGTGGTGCCGAGGATCTTCGAGATCTGGGCGTCGGTCACCTCGGGGTGGTGGCGCAGGAACCAGGCGATGGCGTCCGGACGATCCTGGCGACGCGAGACCGGGGTGTAGCGCGGAGCCTTCTTCTGCGGCTTCAGCAGTTCGGCGTGGCGGCTGACCTGGGCCTTCATCCGGTAGTCCGGATTGGCCTGGGCGCGGTCCAGCTCCTCGCGGGTCAGCTGGCCGTTGCCGATCGGGTCGGCGCCGCGGATGTCGCGCGCCACTTCGCCGTCGGCGATGCCGCGCACTTCCAGCGGGTGCAGGCCGCAGAAATCGGCGATCTGTTCGAAGCTGAGCGAGGTGTTGTCCACCAACCAGACGGCGGTCGCCTTGGGCATCAGGATGTCGGACATGCGGTCCTCCAGAAATGACGGCGCCCGGCCTTTCGGCCGGGCGGGATGTGGTAACCGCTATAATGCGGTTCTCGGAAAAAGGGAACGGGGACTAAGCGCCCATCGCCCTATTCTATTGCGGAGCCAAGGCCTTGAGGACGTCGGCGTCCTGCGGCGCGGCGCTTTTGATGTCGTTGTCGAAGTAGCTGTAGGCGTCGCGCCCCGCTTGGCGCTGCTCGGCCAGGAACGCCGCCCACGCCTTGAGGTCCTTTTCAGGATAGCGGCCGGCGTAATGACCGCCAGGCCCGTGGCCGCGGACATAGGCGAAATCGGCGGTGACCAGCCAAGGCGACGGCGCGTCGTGGTGGTCGGAGATACAGAACGCGATTCCGTGGTCGCGCAGGATCGAATAGACGCCCTCGTCGTACCAGCTGTCGTGTCGGAACTCGATGGTGGCTCGCTGGCCCTTTGGCAACCACGACAGAAAGCGCTTCAGCCACTCGTCGTCCCGATGCAGCATCGGCGGCAGTTGAACCAGGGCCGGCCCCAGATGCTCGCCCAGCGGCTTCATGCGGCCGAAGACCAGGTCGACGCTGTCCTCGCAGTCCTTCAGCTTTTTGTTGTGAGTGATGTAGCGCGAGACCTTCCAGGCGAAGACGAAGCCGTCGGGCGCCTGGTCCGCCCAGCCACGCACGGCGCCTTCCGACGGAAGCCGATAGAAGCTGCCGTTGATCTCGGTCGTGTCGAAACGGGACGCGTAATAGGCGAAGTGATCCTTCAGCCGGATCGTCTCCGGATAGAACGGCCCGCGCCAGTCCTTGTAGGCCCAGCCGGAGCAACCGATGCGGATCTCGCTCATGCGAGGAAGAACGCGGGGGATGGGGTCGAGGTTCGATCTCATCCTCCGACCTCCCCGGCGAATGCCGGGGCCCAGATTCATCCGGAGGGGTTCGGGCGTTCGCACCCCAAACCCTGCCCAACGTCATCGGTTCGTGGGTTCGATCTGGGCCCCGGCATTCGCCGGGGAGATCGGCTTTAGGAAACCACCAGCACCACCTTGCCCACGTGCTCCCCGGCCTCGAGGTGAGCATGAGCCTTGGCCGCTTCGGCGAGCGGGAAGGTGGCGTCGACGATCGGCTTGAGCTTGCCGGCCGCCACCCAGGGCCAGGCCACGCGCTCGACCTCGGCGGCGAGGCGCGCCTTCTCGTCGGCCGAGCGGGGCCGCAGGGTCGAGCCGGTGATCACCGCGCGCTTCTGCATGATCTTCATCACCGGGACTTCCAGCGTCGAGCCGCCCAGGCTGGCGATGTAGACGATGCGGCCGCCGGTGTTCAGGGCGTCGAGATTCTTCTCGAAATAGCTGGCCCCGACCATGTCGAGGATCACGTCGGCGCCGCCGGCGGCCTTCACGACCTCGGCGAAGTCCTCGGTCTTGGCGTCGACGGCGATGTCGGCGCCCAACTCGAGCGCCTTGGCCTTCTTGTCGGCGCCGCGTCCGGTGGCGATGACCTTGGCGCCGGCGGCCTTGGCCATGGCGATCGCGGTCGTCCCAATTCCGGACGTCCCACCATGAACCAACAGGGTCTCCCCGGCCTTCAGGGCGCCGTGCTCGAAGACGTTGGCGAAGACCGTGAACACCGTCTCCGGCAGGGCCGCGGCGTGGACGAGGTCAAGGTCGCCGGGAATCGGCAGGGCGTGGCGGGCGTCGACGACGGCGTATTCGGCATAGCCCCCGCCGCCCAGCAGGGCGCAGACCTTGTCGCCGGCCTTCCAGCGGCCCGCGCCCACAACGACTTCGCCGGCGACCTCCAGGCCCAGGGTCGTCGGCGCGCCGGGCGGCGGCGGATAGAAGCCCAGGCGCTGCAGCAGGTCAGGACGATTCACCCCGGCGGCGGCGACCTTGATCAGGATCTGGCCCGGTCCCGGTTCGGGACGCTCCGCCGTCACGGCCTTCAGGGCCTCGGCGGGTCCCTTGCCGCCTTCGATCGCGATCGCGGTCATCGTCTCGCCCATGGGCGGCTCCCTTCCAGTCACTTGCCTTGCGGCCTAGGTAGGCGTCAGATGACGGCTGGAAAAGGGAGAATGCCGATGTTCGAGGATGCTGCGGAACCGCGCGCCTTCAGCGGACGCGCTCTGAGCGAAGCCACGCATGAGGATCTGGAAATCTACGGCGTTGCGGAATTGGAAGAGCGGATCGAGGCCCTGCAGGCCGAAATCGAGCGCACCAAGGCCCAGCTGGCCAAGAAGAAAGCAGGCCGCGACGCGGCCAATGCGCTGTTTGGTCGCCTCGACTAACGGTTCCTTTAAGGTTTCGGTGAGGTTACTGACGTCTTAAAGCATTCCAATCCGCTTTCGGACGGTCTTTATAGGTGATCGGTTCGATGGGGGCGGGTCGCGAAACGGCACATCGGCGTCTGGCACGAGGGTTGCAGTTCCCTCGTTCCGAGCGAGATGTCCTCGCGGCCTTTCGAAGGGGCATTGAGTAGCTATGACCGAAGTCAACGCGTTGGCCGATACGCCTTGGCGCGCCGGAGTCATCCAGGACTTCGCCCGATCGGAACTGTTCGACCGCACGTTCGAGGAAGGCATGCAGCTGGTCGAGGAGACCGCCGCCTATCTCGACGGCGCCGGCCGGCATGACAGCAAGATCCTCTCGCGCAACGCCGCCCTCAGCTACGCCAGCGAAAGCATGCGCCTGACCACCCGCCTGATGCAGGTGGCCTCGTGGCTGCTGGTCCAGCGCGCCGTCCGCGAGGGCGAGATGCCGCCGGAAGCCGCCTGCGCCGAGAACTACCGCCTGGCCGAGGAAATGATCGGCGATCCCTCCCCGATCGAGGACCTGCCGTTCGGCCTGACGAACCTGCTGCACCGCTCCGAGCGCCTGTACGAGCGCGTCCGGCACCTGGATCGCCGCATGTACGTGGAATCGCCCAGCGAAGAGGCCCCGCGGCCGGTGCAGGCCCACTTCGACCGCCTGGCGGCGGCGTTCGGGGGGTAGTCCCAGCCCTACCGCGCGCCGTACCGCATCTTCGCCAGCCCCTCGACCATCTCGGTGGCGAGATCCATCGGCTTGAGGCCCGCCTTCCACTTCTCGAAGGCCATGACGTTGTCGATGCGGGCGTCCAGGTGCGACAGCGCCGAGGTCCGGCCCGAGGCCATATCGACGGCCAGGGTCGAGACCAGGATGCCTGACAGGATCGCCCGCTTGGAGTAGTGGTTCTCGTCGGTCGCCGTATCGCCGGCCCAGCGCCAGATCGCGTCGGCGGTCTCCCAGGTCAGCCTGCCGGCCAGCGGCAGATTCGTCGGGAAGGCCAGGAACACGGCCAGCGGCCGCAGCACGTCGCCATTCTCCTGGGCCGCGTCGAGTCGGGCGATCACGCCTTCGCGAATCCGCTGTCGGATCTTCAGGGTCGCCAGATCCAAGGCCCGTAGGCGCTCCATGGCCGCCGCGTCATGGCGTCGCGACAGCAGGGCGGCCAGGTCTCGCGGCCCCTCGGGCATCAGGAGCTGGCCCTCAGCCTCTGAAAGCCCAGCCGCCGCCAGGGCCCGGCTGACGAGTCCGGCGTTCCAGCCGGCGCTCGGCGCCAGGCGCAGGGCCTCGTCCAGGATGAGTTGCTCGGTCGAGTCGGCCCAGCTAGCGCCCGCCTGACCCGAAGCTTGACCAGATGTGTCGATATTTTCGCTCATGAATCCGAGTCTACACCGGTGTTTAAGCCGCGTCGCGCATGGACAGGACGCGCGCGCTCTGCTATCAGCCCCGCCTCATCGCCTGGGAGCACCCCTTCCAGGTTACCCGGTTTTGTTCGCCCGCCCGGCCCCTCAAGAGGGACTTGGGAATATTGGTCGGGCTGTCGAATGGAGAGATACCCCTGGTCCAGATTTTCGTCCGCGACAACAACGTCGATCAGGCCCTGAAGGCTCTGAAGAAGAAGATGCAACGCGAAGGCTCGTTCCGCGAAATGAAGCGGCACGTGCACTACGAAAAGCCGTCGGAAAAGCGCGCTCGCCAAAAGGCCGAAGCCGTCCGTCGCGCTCGCAAGCTGGCCCGCAAGCGCGCTCAGCGCGAAGGCCTGCTGCCGATGCCGAAGAAAGCTGGCGGTCGCTAAGACCCCTTCCCTTCGCATCGCCGAAGATTTCGAAGGCCGCGCGGCGATCCGCGCGGCCTTCGTCGTGTCTGGATCAGCCCTTGCCCCGCGCCTCGGCCACGAACGCCACGGCCCGGACGATATGGTCGGCGAAGCGGCGGCCGATCAGCAGGGTGTGGGTGGCGGCCTCGACGTGGTCGATCATGCCGTGCTCCGAGCGCCGAGCCGGAGCGGCCTGCATCTCCTTGCGCGCCTCGCGGCCAGCGACCGGACCGGCGGTGACAACGGCCACGGGCCACTTCGGATCAAAAGGCGGCTGCCGGCCGGCCTGGGCCGAGGCTTCCGCCCACAGGCTAACCTCCTCGGCCGCGGTGCGATTGTGGCGGCCATTGGCGAAGGCCCAACCCTTCTCGGCCTTGGCGGCCGGCGGCAGGTCGATCTTGTCGCCCAGGCGCGTGTGGACCAGCGGCTTGTAGAGGCCGATCGACGCCCCGCGCGCCGCCCATTTCGAGATGTTGGCGAAGGCGTTGATGAAGCTCTGCATTCGCGGGTCCTGGGCGGCTTCGGGTCCAGCGGCGTCGGCCAGCACCAGGCCCGCCACCTTGTCGGGATTGCGGCCGGCGAACTCACGCAGACGCAAGCCGGCCATCGAGTGTCCGACCAGGATATAGGGCCCAGGCTCGCCCGAGACGGCGATCAGCTTCTCGAAGTCGTAGACTATGGCCAAGCCGTCGCGCGGCTTCGGTCCAGGCGGGGAAAAGCCCATGCCGGCGCGGTCATAGGCGCAGGAGCGCCAGCCGGCGGCGGTCAGGGCCTCCTGAACCGCCCCCCAGTCCGCCGCGAGGCCAAAAGCGCCCGACTCCAGCCAGACGACCGGCCGATCGCTCTTGGGGCCTTCGCAGACCAGCCTCAGCGCGCGCCCGGGCTCGATCTCGACCATCTGCCCCCGGGCCTTGGGCGCGCCGGCGGCGGTCATCAGCCCCCCGACCGCGATATAGGACACAAGCAGGAGCGCGAAGCCCGCGACGCCACGGCCGAGAAACTGGATCATGGCGTTCAATGTAGGGACGGTTTGCGACGCGTCGAGGCGCGTTGCGCGGGGTGCGGAGTTTTATCCTTCCGAGACCGGGATCCGGGTTCGCACCCGGCCGCTCTTGGTCCGCGTGACCGGCGCACCCTTCACGCCGTCGGGCCATTTCGACACGACCGCCAGGCGCACCTTCTTGGAGACCCGCCCCGCCGCGCGGATCGGCATGTCCTCGGCCTCGGCGAAGCTGCGCCCGATGAAGAAGGCCGGGTTCAGCGGCTTGTCGCCCTTGCGAATCTCGAAATGCAGGTGCGAGCCAGTCGAGCGCCCCGAATTGCCGACAAAGGCCACCGTCGATCCCCGGCGGACATAGGCGCCCTGCTTGACGCCACGGGCGGGGGCCTTGAGGTGGGCGTAGAGGGTGGTCATGCCGCCCTTGTGCATCACCTCGACGAAACGGCCATAGGTGGGGCTGACGCCGGTGCGCTTGACCACGCCGTCGGCCGAGGCCTTGACCAGCGCGCCGGCGGGGGCGGCGATGTCGACGCCCTGGTGCAGGCGGCCGTTCTCTTCCCAAGGCAGCTGGCGCAGGCCGAACGGCGAGTCGATGACCCGGCCCGGCAGCGGCGCGTCGAACACGAAGGCGGGGGGCGGCGGCTCCGGAGCTTCGAGCTCCGTTACGGGCGGCGCGACGCCCTCGTCGGCCGCCGCGACGGCGGGCGGCTCGGTCATCCAGGCGCCGAACGCCGCAACGCCGTTCAAGGCGCCAACCGTGGCCGCCACACCCAAAGCCACGAGAAACGCCACACGCAGTTGTTGAGCTGGAATAGCCAGGCTTCTGGAAATCAAACCACTACCTCTCGCGATATCCGGTCAATCGAGAGGACCGCGCCAAGGCGGCTCAACTCACATACTTGACCTTTCAGGATCATGAATGGCGGGCTCTATGACTGGCCGTTTTGACCAAAACAGGGCGCAGCTTAACCATTCGTTTGCGATAATCTGGGTTCTCGGTCCGATTTTCTCTGATAGCGCATCCATTCGACTTGAAGCTGCCAATCGACACCTTGAGCCAGACGCCAGGACGCATGACATCGCGCGGAGACGCAACTCCGCCTCAAATAAATTACATCGAAGTAATTTATTGATATTCATTAATTCCCTTAATTACACGTCATGAATGAGACGTAACGGGACTCCGCGATATCGCGACATTAGACAGTATTCATCGGCGCTAAAAACAGCGTCATCCAGAGGGATACTTCCAATGCGCAAGTTCATCACGAGCGTCACCACCGTCGCCAGCCTGAGCTTGGCGGCCATTCCGGTCCTGGGCCTGACGCAAGCCGCCAACGCGGCCGAGCCGACCGCCCGCATCGCCTACGGCGACCTGAACCTGGCCGATCCCGCCCAGGCCGCGGTGTTCAAGGCCCGCGTCGAAGCCGCCGCCACCAAGCTCTGCTACGCCAAGATGAACAGCGGCGACCTCGCCATGCCCCTCCGCGCTTGCGTCGCCGATGGCCTTCGCCAGGCCGAACACCAGCTGCCGGAAGCCAAGCGACAGGCCCTCGCCCACGCGGCCAACGCCCCGACCGTGAAGGTCGCCGCAAAGTGATCGGAAGGCGGCGCGCTTCCTCCGCCGCCCGTCCGCCGAGAACGAAAAAGGCCCCGGCGTCACCGCCGGGGCCTTTCGCGTCCTTAAGATGAAGAAGCCTTAGAGCCCCTTCACGATGCCTTCGACCATCTTCTTGGCGTCGGCGAACAGCATCATGGTGTTGTCCTTGAAGAACAGCTCGTTCTCGACGCCGGCATAGCCCGAGGACATGCCGCGCTTCACGAAGAGGACGGTGCGAGCCTTTTCGACGTCCAGGATCGGCATGCCGAAGATCGGGCTCTGCGGGTCGGTCTTGGCGGCCGGGTTGGTGACGTCATTGGCGCCGATCACGAAGGCCACGTCGGCCGTCGAGAACTCGCTGTTGATGTCCTCCAGCTCGAAGACCTCGTCATAGGGAACGTTGGCCTCGGCCAGCAGGACGTTCATGTGGCCCGGCATGCGGCCGGCGACGGGGTGGATGGCGTACTTCACCTCGACGCCCTCCTCCTTCAGCTTGTCGGCCATTTCGCGCAGGGCGTGCTGGGCCTGGGACACGGCCATGCCGTAGCCCGGGACGATGATCACCTTGCTGGCGTTCTTCATGATGAAGGCCGCGTCGTCGGCGCTGCCCTGCTTCACGGGACGGGTCTCGACCTTGCCCCCGGGGCCGGCGGCCGCGGCGTCGGCGCCGAAGCCGCCCAGGATCACCGAGACGAACGAGCGGTTCATGCCCTTGCACATGATGTAGGACAGGATCGCGCCCGACGAGCCGACGAGCGCGCCGGTGATGATCAGGGTGGTGTTCTCGAGCGTGAAGCCGAGAGCCGCCGCCGCCCAGCCGGAATAGCTGTTCAGCATCGACACCACGACCGGCATGTCCGCGCCGCCGATCGGGATGATCAGGGTGACGCCGATCAGCAGGGACAGGGCGAAGATGCCCCAGAAGGCCCACTTGGCCTGGCCGCCGCTGACCACCAGCGCCACGATCAGGGCCACGATGCCGGCCGCGATCAGGATGTTCAGCAGGTGGCGAGCCGGCAGCAGGATCGGCGCGCCGCTCATATTGCCGTTCAGCTTGGCGAAGGCGATGACCGAGCCCGTGAA
Organism: Caulobacter sp. CCH9-E1; assembly: GCF_001556515.1. Taxonomy (GTDB): domain Bacteria; phylum Pseudomonadota; class Alphaproteobacteria; order Caulobacterales; family Caulobacteraceae; genus Caulobacter. The sequence continues at coordinate 23,651 of NZ_LSJA01000002.1, forward strand.
GGTGATGGCGCCGATGGCCAGGCCCAGCGACAGCTCGATCAGGCTGTTGAGGTGGATATGGCCGTCCGCGCCGACGATGCCGTAGGCGGCGGGCGTGTAGATGGCGGCCACGGCCACCAGGCAGGCGGCCATGCCGACCAGCGAGTGGAAGGCGGCGACCAGTTGCGGCATCGAGGTCATCGGCACGCGGCGGGCGATCACCGCGCCCACGCCGCCGCCGACGGCGACGCCGGCGGCGATCAGGCCCAGGGTGACGGCGTCCAACGCGCCTTGCGACCACAGGGTCGACAGCACGGTGGCCACGGCGATGGCCATGCCGACCATGCCGTAGGTGTTGCCCTTGCGGCTGGTCTCGGGGCTCGAAAGCCCACGCAGCGCCAGGATGAACAGCACCCCGGAGACGAGGTACAGGATGGCGGCGAGATTGGCGTTCATGTCAGTGTTTCCCCCTGCTCTCGCCCGCTCACTTCTTCTCTTTCTTCTTGTACATCGCCAGCATGCGCTGGGTGACCAGGAAGCCGCCGAAGATGTTGACCGCCGCGAAGGCCGCGGCGATCGCGCCTGCGCCCTTGGAGATCCAGACCGAGCCGGCGGCGGCTTCACCCGCGGCGCCATGGGCGGCGGCGGCCAGCAGGGCGCCGACGATGATCACCGACGAGATGGCGTTGGTCACGGCCATCAGCGGCGTGTGCAGCGCGGGCGTCACGCTCCAGACGACGTAGTAGCCGACGAAGATGGCGAGCACGAAGATCGCCAGACGGAACACGGTGGGGTCGACGGCTTCCATGGGAGCCTCCCTTTCGATGGCGTTGTTAGGCGGTCTTCAGGTTCGGATGGACGATCGCGCCGCCCTGGGTGACGACGGCGGCCTTCAGGATTTCGTCCTCGAAGTCGGGGGCGAAGGCGCCCTCCTTGTTCGTGAACAGAGCCGACAGGGCCACGAGGTTCCGCGAATAGAGCGCGCTGGCGTCGGCGGCGATGCGGCCGGGCAGGTTGGCGTGACCGAGGATCTTCACGCCGTTCGGGGTGACGACCGTCTCGTTCAGCTTGGCGCCTTCGACGTTACCGCCCTGCTCGATGGCCAGGTCGACCAGGATCGAGCCAGGCTTCATCGACGCCACCTGGGCGGCGGTGACCAGCTTCGGCGCCGGACGGCCGGGAATCAGGGCCGTGGTGATGACGATGTCCTGCTTGGCGATATGGCTGGAGACCAGCTCGGCCTGCTTGGCCTGGTATTCCTTGGACATCTCCTTGGCGTAGCCGCCGGCCGTCTGGGCGTTCTTGAACTCCTCGTCCTCGACGGCCAGGAACTTGGCGCCCAGCGACTCGACCTGCTCCTTGGTGGCCGGACGCACGTCGGTGGCGGTCACCACCGCGCCCAGGCGGCGAGCGGTGGCGATGGCCTGCAGGCCGGCGACGCCCACGCCCATGATGAACACCTTGGCCGCGGCGACGGTGCCGGCGGCGGTCATCATCATCGGCAGGGCCTTGCCATAGGCTTCGGCCCCCTCGATCACGGCGCGATAGCCGGCGAGGTTGGCTTGGCTGGACAGCATGTCCATCACCTGGGCGCGGGTGATGCGCGGGATGAACTCCATGGCGATCGCGGTCGCGCCGGCCTTGGCCAGGGCGTCCAGCGTCTCCTTGTCCTGGTAGGGATTGAGCGCGGCGGCGACGATCGCGCCGCTCTTCAGGGCCGCGATCTCGGCGGCTTCGGGCGCGCGGACCTTGAACAGGACATCAGCGTCCTTGATCGCGTCCTTGGCGGTCTTGGCGATCTTGGCCCCAGCCGCTTCGTAGTCGGCGTCCGGATAGGACGCGGCCGTCCCCGCGCCTGCCTGCACGACCACCGAGAAGCCGGCCGCGCCGAGCTTCTTGACGGTTTCAGGCGTGGCCGCGACCCGCGTCTCGTTCGCGCGGGTTTCTTTCGTGACGGCGATGACGGCCATCGGCATACCCCTCCCAGAGCGCTGTTACCTCATCAGGATGAGGCGCTCTGTAGGGGATAGTCTTGCCTCTTGTCGAGGCATGACGTGCAGGTCAGGGAAAAAATATGCCGATGTCTACCGGTGTCAGTGGGCCGGAGCGGGCTTTTCGCGAAGCAGAACAACGCCCAGGGCCAGCAGCACGATCGCAGCGATAGCGCTACCAACGAAACCGGCCGGCGTGCAGAACAGCAGGGTGATGAACAGCAGCAGGACGGAGACGGCCAGCGAGCCCCACTTCGTCATCTTGCCGAACGCGGCGTAGGTCGCCGCCTGTTCCGAGATATCCATTTCACCGCGGTGATAGTCGCCGGCCATGTGTCGTCCTCAGTGGAAAAGAATTACGCCCTCGCCCGATACAACGCGGGCCGCCAGGGCTCAAGCGTCCGAATTGCCCCAGGCCTCGGCGGCGAAACGCGCACGCACCGCCTCTACGGCCTGATCGACAGTGATATCCGCGATTCGTCCCTCGCCCCCATCGAGGCGAGTCAGCCAGCGCGAATAGGCCGGCACCGGCGCCGTACCCATCAAGCCTATGCAGGGCGTGCCGACCGCGGCGGCGACGTTCAGCGCGCCGGAGTCGTTGCCGAGGAACCCCGCCGACAAGGCGATCAGGGCCGCCGACTGGTCCAGCGGCAGGTCGCAGGCGACGACATTGCCGGGCAGCGCGCCGATCGCGGCCTTGGCCGCTTGCGCCTCGTGAGGGCCGCCGACCCAGAACACGGTTCCAAACAGGTCCGACAGGCGCGCGGCTGTCTGCGCGAAGCGCTCGGCCGGCCAGGTGCGCGCGGGTTCGCTGGCGCCGATGCCCAGGCACAGCCAAGGCCCAGGATGAGCGGCGTATCGAGCCTTCACCGCGGCGACCGCGGCGGGATCGAGCTTGAGGGCGGGCTCGCGGCTCTCGACCGCCAGGCCGTGGGCCGCTTCGAAGGCGGCCAGCTTGTCGAGCCGGTGCGCCGGACGCATGGCCTTGGCCAGGAAGGGCCCCTTGTTCAGGAATCGCTCCTGGCCATGGCCCAAGCCGAAGCCACGCCGCTCGGGCACGCCAGCCAGGAAGGCGGCGATGGCGGGGCGGTCGATCTTCTCGAGGATCCAGACCGCGCGCGGCTTCTCGACCTTGCACAGACGATGGAAGTCGAGGGTTTCGCGAACGCCCTTCAAGCGGTCCTTATAGTGCGGCGCATAGAGCACCCGCGCGACGCTCGGCTCGACCCTCAGCACCTCGGCCGCTCGGCTGGAGGGCCGGGCGACCAGGACCACCCGCCCCTCGGGCGTGGTCGCCGCGATCGCGCGGATGGTCGGCAGGTGCCACATCAGGTCGCCGATCCCACGATCAGGCGCATAGACGAGGACGGGTCCGGTCACGGCCGTCAGGCCCAGGCCGCCAGCAATCCTCGCAACCCGGTCACGAAGGCCAGGGGCTGGTCGATCATCACGTGGTGGTCGGCGTCGGGAATAGGCAAGAGCAGCACGTCCTTAGGCATCTGCGCGAGCATATAGTCGACGGTCTCGGCATGCATCAGGTTCGAGCGTTCGCCCCACATCAAGGCGGCCGGACAAGCGATCTGGGGCAGCAGAGCCCCCAGATCGGGCATGCGGAAATTGTGCCAGAGGTCCGGATCGAACTTCCAGGTCCAGGCGCCGTCGACCTGTTTCAGTGAGCGGCGGGCGATGAAGTCGGCGATGTAGAGGTTCTCGCAGGGCTGCGGCGGCGCCAGACGGAAGCGGGTCAGCGCTTCTTCCAGGGTCGGATAGGACGGCAGGCCGTGACCCGAGCGCGGCGGCGGACCCTTCCAGCGCTTTTCCGGCGGCTGGATGCTGCTGTCGACCATGATCGCCCCGCGCAAGCGCTCGGGGTGGCGCGCGGCGCAATAGAGGGTCGGGAAGCCGCCGAACGAGTGGCCGACCACGATCGGCTTGACCCCGCCCGCCTCCAGGCCCGCCGCCTCAGCGGCCGCGAAGATCTCGGCCGCGAACAGCTCAGCGCTGTAGGCGGGGCGCCAGTCGCTGCCGCCCATGCCCGACCATGAGATCGCCGCGACCCGCCACTCTTTGGCGAAGAAGGGCGCGATGAAGCTCCACCAGTCGGCGTGGGCGCCATTGCCGTGCAGGAACAGCAGGCCCGGCTTGCCGACCTCGCCCCAGGTCAGGAGTTCGATGTTCGCGCCTTCGACGGCGATGGTCGAGCGCTGGGGGGCGTGGGCGATCGTCGCGTCGAACCAGGCCGGCGCGGGCGGGGGCTCGCCGTGGAACGGCGCGAGCAACGAGGCGGGGGCGGACTGGTCGTCGGCCATGCCTTACGCCTCTTCCTTGTAGTTCAACTCGCCCGGGCGCGGCTTGCGCGGGCTCAAAGCCTTGAAGATCCCGGCGCCGGTGATCAGGGTCCGGTCGCCGCACCAGATGCGGCCGCGCACGGTGAACACCAGGTCCTCCTCGGCGATCAGCTCGCCCTCGCCTTCCACCCAGTCGCCCAGCTTGGCGCCCGACAGGAAGTCGCACATCAGCCGCACGGTGACCCAGCTGTAGGACTTCTGCAGAGAGATGATCCGCCCCCACGCCATGTCGGCGAAGCTCATCAGCATGCCGCCGTGGCAGTTGCCCAGGCCGTTGGTGTGGTGCTCTTCGACGCGGAAGGCCAGCCGGGCCTGGCCGGGTCCCTCGCGATGCTCGAACAGCGGGCCGATCTGCCGGCCAAAGCCACGCGACCAGTTCAACTGGGAAAAGCCTTCGGGGATCGCCGCTGTCTGGGCGTCTGTCAGATCATCGGACATGCGGTCAGGCTAACAAGCGTTTGAAAAAAGGAAAGCCTTCCGTAAGGACGGGGGTCCGGCCGGTGTCTAACCTCTTCGAAACGGGGGATCGATGGGCCGGGACATCGCCAGAGACGTCGACAGGGACTTCGCCGACTGGCTGGCGCCGCATCTGCCGATGCTGCACCGGACGGCGCGGGCCTTCGCCGAACCGCCGGACCAGCACGACCTGCTGCAGGAGATGTCGCTGGCCTTGTGGAAGGCGCGGCCAAGGTTCCGGGCCGAAAGCGCCGCGAGCACCTTCGCCCACCGCGTGGCCCACAACGCCGCCCTCACCTGGCGCCGCGGCGAGGCTCGCCGACGGACCCGCGGCGTGGCGATCGAGGCCGAGCTGCTGACGCGCGAGGCCGGGACCGATCCGCAGGGCGCGTTGCTGGAGACACTCTACGCGGCGATCCGCCGTCTGCCGCCGATCGAACGCTCGCTGATCCTGCTGTCGCTGGACGGCCTGCCCTATGCCGAGATCGCCCGCCTGCACGGCCTTTCGGAAACCAATGTCGGGGCGCGGCTGACCCGGATCCGCCAGCGCATCGCCAGCCTCGTGGAGGACGACCATGGAGTTTGACCGTCTCGAAGCCGCCTGGCGCTCGCCCGCCAACACGCTTGACGCCCGCGCCCAGGCCTATCTGATGGAGGAAGTTATGAAGTCTCTGAAGGCTCGTCGCCGCGGCGAGATCCTGCTGTTCGCCATCCCGATGATCGCCATGTCGATCTTCACCGCCATCGCGGTCCGGGCGATCGCCCAGGGGCGCCTGGATCCAGCCCGCGAGTGGGGCGCCCTCGTGATGCTGGGCGTTTGCTGGCTGGTCCTGGGAGCGATTCTCGTCGCCGGCGTGCTGCTGCGCCACCGGCGGAGTCAGGACCAGGGATCGATGCGCGACACCCTCGCGGCCATGCTCTCCGCCAACCGGCGGGCGCGGACCAATATGAAGGTCTTCCTGGTGATGCTGCCGGTCTTCCTTGTCCCAATGCTGTTCAGCGTCACGCAGTTGCACCAGGTCGGCAAGGCGACGGAACGCGACGCCTGGCAGATGCTGCTGGTCTTCGGCCTGGCCCTCGGCGCCAGCGTCACCTGGAACACGGCGCGGTATTTCGGGGTCATGAAGCCCGAACAGCGGCGGCTGGAGGCGTTGCTGAAGGAGTATGAGTAACCCACTATTCCGATTTCCCCGGCGAATGCCGGGGCCCAGATGGAAGAGTGTTGAAGTGGGCTCTAAGGACGCGGCGCGCCTCCCATTAGATCAGGCGTTTTGAGATCTGGGTCCCGGCATTCGCCGGGAAGATCGGTTTTCTAGATCCCCACCGCCGCCAGCGCCTTGGCCTGCCGCTCGGCCACGGCCTCTTCCGAGAAACCTTCCTGCGAGGCCTCGAACATCCGGCGCCAGTTGTGGCTGGCGCCCAGGTGCAGGAAGGCCGCGCCGAGGCCGATGGCGGCGCGGTCCATGAACACGAACTCGCGGGGAATGGTGACGCCGCCGACCGCCTTCAGGGCCTGGCGCACCTTGAAGGCCTCGCGACGGCCGTACTCGCCGGGCGGGACGTCGTCGGCGACGGTGCGGACCCGGTCGTCCAGCAACGGGCCGTAGATGAAGCGGGCCCAGACGTTCAAGGTGTCGACCAGCTCGTCGGTCAGCCCCTGGAAGCCCCAGGTGCGATAGGCCTCCATCTGCTCGGCGCGATCGTCGTTGGACAGGGCGCGATAGAGCCGCACCACCCCGGCCACGAACTTCGGTGGGAAAATGCGGATGCAGCCGAAATCCAGCAGGTTCAGGTGCGCCGCGAGCTTTCCCCCCTCTGGGCCCCCGAAGGTGTAGTTCCCCAGATGCGGGTCGCCGTGAATGATGCCCAGATGCGTCATCGGGCTCCACCAGGCCTCGAACAGCAGGGCGGCGATGCGGTCGCGGACCTCCTGCGGCGCGGTCTTGAAGGTCAGCAGCCCCTGCCCGTCCAACCAGGTCATCGACAGCAGGCGGCCCGTGGACAACTCCGGAACCGGCGTCGGCGTGCGGATGTCCTCGCGGCCGGCGAAGAAGGTCCCGTAAAGCGCCATCAGCTTGGCCTCGCGGGCGTAGTCCAGCTCCTCGCGCAGCCGGTCGCCGATCTCGACGATCATTTCGGACGGGTCGATCGAGCCGTCCATCCGCTTGAAGAGATTGATCAGGGCGCGCAGCTGGCCCAGGTCGCTTTCGACCGCGCTCTGCATGTCCGGATACTGCAGCTTCACGGCCAGGGCCCGACCGTCGTGGCTCGTGGCGCGGTGCACCTGGCCCAGCGAAGCGGCCGCGGCGGCCTCGTGCTCGAAGCTCGCGAACTTGCCCTGCCAGTCGGCGCCCAGCTCGGCCGCCATGCGCCGGCGCACGAACGGCCAGCCCATGGCTGGCGCGTTGGTCTGCAACTCGGCCAGCTCCTTGGCGAATTCGGGCGGCAGGAGGTCGGGCACGGTGGCGAACATCTGCGCCGCCTTCATCAGCGGCCCCTTCAGCCCGCCCAGCGCCGCCTTCAGCGCCTTGGCGTTGCGGGCGTCGGCCTCGTCGCCGCCGAACATCCGGTTGGCGCCGTAGCTGACGGCGGCGCCAGAGAGGCCCGCGCCCACCTTGGCGAAGCGAGAGAGGCGGCCGGAGAGACGGTCACGTTCGGGGTCTTGCACCATCAGATCAACGCTCCAATCCCTTCTCCCCTTGCGGGAGAAGGTGTCGCGAAGCGACGGATGAGGGGTCGCGCGG
>NZ_LSJA01000019.1 GCF_001556515.1 Caulobacter sp. CCH9-E1
AACTTTGGACGCCTATCTCCCCGAGAAGGGGGTTAGTTTTGCAAGCCGGAACACAGCGACAAAGCCGATCGTCTTGACCCAAAACGTCGGTTCCACTGCTAGTGGGCCGAAACCTGAAAAGTGGCCCTGTTCACATACGAACGGATTTCGTCGATCAGCAAAGGATCGCGAGCGGCATCAATTTGAATTCGGCGCCAGAACTCCACTTCAGTGAGGCTACCGTCCCTGACCAAGCCAGCGAATGCCTCTGATCTTCCCCCGAAAAAGTGGACGGGGTTAAGCCGCTCTGCGTTCCATCTCGG
>NZ_LSJA01000198.1 GCF_001556515.1 Caulobacter sp. CCH9-E1
CTCCGGGACCCGCCCCTATGCTTGGTCCTTTCGCCCGCCCTTAATCTGCGCCCTGGGCTGGTCTAGTGCGCGGCGCGGGCGGGCGCAATTCACATCCTGATCGGTATGGTTTTGCGGGCGGCGCTAGGCGAAGGGCGGGCTCAACCGGAAGAAGCGGGCGTCGCCCAGAAGGTCGTAGACGCGCCGGACGCGGAAGATCTCGGGATGGGCGTGGGCGAGGTCCAGTTCGGCCGGCGTCAGGCCGAACGGCGCGACGTCGGCGCCGAGGGTCGTCTTGACCGCCAGCAGGCGCGGCGCGGCCTCGAGGTCGAAGCTGATGACGTCGCAGCCCGCCGGATCGCCGGCGCGGGCCAGGCGGACCTGGCGGGCGAGGTCCGGGCGGCCGTGGTCGGTCAGGCGGCGGGCCTCGTGGGCGACGACGCTGGCCGCGCCCAGGCCGGGCAGGAAGCGGTCCTCGGCCGCCCGCGTCGCCAGGTCGAAGCGCTGGATGATCCGGGCCAGCGTCTCGTCCGGCGGCAGGGGCTGGGGCGGCGCGGCCTCGATCAGCGGGATGGCCGGCGGAGCGGCGAACAGGGCGTCGGGGCGGACGGCGGCGGCCAGCAGGGCGGGCTTGGCGGCCAGGGCGTCCTCGACGGCGGTCAGCAGCGGCGCGTCATAGGTCCAGCGCGGCGGCGGATCCTTCAGCACCGGCAGGCCGATCAGCGACAGGACGGCGGTGATCTCGCCCTGCTTGGCCATGACCGGCATGCCGGACTTGCCGGTGACGAAGCGGACCGCGCGGTCGTGGGTGGCGCGGTCGACGGGCTTGCCGGCCAGGGTCTTCTCCAGCTGGGCCAGGTAGTCGCCGACCACGACGGCGAGCTCGGCGCCCGTCCACTCGCGCCCGATGGCCTCCCGTTCCGCCGAATCCCCCGTCATCGGATGATCCTGCGCCAGCGGGGCCCCGCGCGCCAGACGCTTGAGCGGCTAGCCGCCGGCGGGCGGCGCCGAGGCCCGCGGGGCTTCCTGCACCGGCGTCTGGTCCGCCCCCAGCCCCGCCAGCTCCATGGCCCGGCGCAAGGTGGTGACGGGGTCGGCGGTCTCGACCTTGAAGGTCAGGCTGGCGGTCTGCGCCGGGTTCTCGCCGAGATTGGCGAAACCGCCGGGCCGCTGGGCGTTGAAGGTGACGCCATAGGTCCGCCCGGCCAGCACGCGGCACAGCAGCACGAAGGTCTTCTGGTCGGCCAGAAGCCGCGGGGTCTTCACGCAGTCCAGCGGCTCGGCGCCCGGCGCGGGGGCGTAGTTCCAGGCGGCGGGCGACATCTGCTGGTCGAAGGCGGCCTTCAGGATCAGGATCCCCGGCTCCACCGTCTGGTCCTGGGCCGGATAGGTCGAGACCAGCTTGGGCGGCAGGGTCGGCGGCAGGATCAGCACCGGCGAGACGGCGTTGGGCGCCTCGGCCGCAGGCTTCTGCGTCTGGGCGCGCGCGCTGGTCGCGGCCAGGACGGCGCAAAGCACGACAGCGGGAACCAGACGGCGGGGCGGCATCTTTCCAAAGTGGCTCGCAAGCGCGGCCTTCTCAAGGCGCCAAACGAGGCCTACATCGCGTTCATGACCGACAAGACCGACGCTTCCGCGCCCGAGGGCGAAACGCCGATGCAGCGCGCCCTGCGCCTGAAGAAGGCCGCTCAGGGCCGCCATGGCCACGGCCCCAAGGCCTCCAGCGGCAAGGTGGAGCGCGCCAGCGCCGCCGCCCCGACCGGCAAGTCCAAGCCCTGGATGACCCGGTGACGGTCCCCAAGGTCCTCGGCCGGACCTCGTCCATCAACGTTCGCAAGGTCCTCTGGACCCTGGACGAGCTGGACCTGGCCGACGTCGTGCTGGGCCTCTCCACGCACCGCTGGCTGCACAGCCCGATCCAGCGCCTCGAATGGCCCGCTCTCACCGCCTACTATGCGCGCCTGAAGCAGCGCCCGGCGTTCGCGGCGTGGAGCCTTCCGCAGGTTCCGTGACCGCTTCGCCGCCATCCTGCGGCAGGCTGGCGATCGGCGTCCCGGGCAGCATCGGCTCGCCCGTCCACTCCCAGTGCCACGGCTCATAGACATAGTTCACGAAGCCGAACCGGCCGGCGTTCCACACCATCCAGCGATAGAGCGGCGAGCGCGCCATCGCCAAGCGATTGGCGTCGACCGAGGAGTCGGGCCCAAAGCCCGGCGCTGCGTCGATGAAGAGGTCGACCGCCAGGCCGGTGCGATGGGCCGAGCAGATCGTCCGCACCCGACCCTGACAGTTCTGATCGCGGGCGCAGCGCTGGGCGTCGGCGTCCGGCGCGCGGAAGCCCGAATAGATCTTCAACGCCTCGGGCCGCCCCAGCACGCCAGCGGCGCGCGCCTCGGCCGCCATCCGGCGATAGGCCTCCAGCGCGGCGGGCCGTAGCTGGATGGTCTTGCCGCCGTAGCTCTCGTCCGGCCGCGCGGTGGCGAGATCGGCCTCGAGAGGCGCGCCAGGACAGACCCCATCGCGGTTCACGCGAACGAACGGCCGCGAGAGGTGCCAGCGCGGCAGCATGACCGCGAAGGTCGCCGCGTCCATCACCCCCGTTCGCGGCAGGCGGTTCGCTTGTTGCCAACGGGCCAGGGCGGCGGCGAAGCCATCCGAGCCCGGGGCGCAGCTTGTGCCAATCTCGGCCGCGATGCGCGGGGCGTAGATTTCCCAGCCCATCTCGGGCCCGCCGAACGGCGACCAGGCCAGGGTGGAGAGCGACGCGGCGTTGGCCGCCGCCGCGCCGTGCGGGCCCGCTTCGCTTCCGACGCACAGCGCCGGCGCGGCGACGAGGGGTGGCGCGCCCTCGACGGAAACCGGCGCCTCGGACGCGGGCCTAGCATCGCTGGGCCGGGCCCGTCCCGCCTGCCAAGGCGGCCAGATCACCCACAGCCAGAACGCTCCGACGACCAGCGCCAGCACGCCCAGCCCCCAAAGCAAACGACGCAGCGCCCTCAAATCCGGCCCCTCAAGCGGTGGAACTTCGCCATGGCTCAAGCCTTCAAGCGGTGAAGTCGTTCCCGCCTGGAGTTTTCATGACCGGTCTGGTTTCCCGTTTCGCCCTTGTCGCCGTCCTCGCCCTCAGCGCTTGCGACGAGAAGCCGCCGGCCAAGCCCGCCCC
>NZ_LSJA01000199.1 GCF_001556515.1 Caulobacter sp. CCH9-E1
CGCCGCGATAGACCTCGGCGTAGCGGGTGTTCAGCGGGTCGGCGACCTGGCTGTCACCAAACCCATCGGCTTCATTCAGCGGCACGCCGTCCTGGGCCAGCAGCAGCCCGCGATTGTGGACGGTGTTGCCGATGCCAGAGCCGCGGATCGAGATGCGGATGTCGCCGCCCCATTTGCGCTGGGCGTAGACGCCGGGGGCGTCGCGCAGCATGTCGTCCAGCGCCAGGGCCTGGCGGCTGATGTAGCTCTCTTGCGAGACCACCGACACGCCGCCGGGGGTCTCCGACAGCCGTCGGCGGGCGTCGGCGACGACCTGCGGGTCCTCGGGGTTCGGGCGGGCGGTGACGATGACCGACGAGACTTGGCTATCGGCCGGTGTCTGGTCGTTGGCGGCCGCGAGATCGGCGGCCAGGGCGGTGACAGGCGTGCAGAGGGTAATGGCCGAGGCGGCCAGCAGGAGCGATTTCATGGCGTTGTTCAGGTCCTTGGGCCGCGCGAGACGGCCGTGATCGATCTGCCGCGCGCGGTTCGACGCGAACGCGCGGGCTCGGATGGCGGCGCAAGGCCGCCGGAGATCAGATCAGGACGCTGGGAGGACCGGTCGGCGGAGGCGGTGGGGCCGCAAGACCTCGGCCGGGCGTCAGGTTCGCCGCGGCGGCCAAGGGCCGTTCGGCATAGGCTACGGCCTTGGCCTGGCCGACGGCGGTGATGGTCGGCGGCGCGACCGCGGCGCCCTGGGCGGCGAACGGGCAGGGGGTGTCGTGAGCGGACGGCTCGCCCGGCGCCTCGCCGTGGCGCGCCCCCAGGTCTTCACCGGGCTGGATGGTCATGGGGCCGTTGCCGGTGCAGAGCACCAGAGCGAACGGCAGCCTGTCGCCGGTGGCCTGGCCTGGCATGTAGCCGGCCGGGAGCATGATCCGGAGGGCGATCGCCAAGGTCGCGAGCACCAGGAAGGCGTCGCGGGCCAAGAATCTGGCGATGGCGGTCGAGCGGCTCACGACGGCGCCTTTATCCGATCAATCGGCGGCTGTCGCCTGCCACTCACGCCAGCCTGGCTCAGGGCGACTACGGAGGAATCAGGCGAGACCTTCCGGCGCGGCGGCTGTAGCCGCAGCGCCGGAACGGTTCGGGGACGCTGGACGGTCCAGTGCCTAGCTATATTCGCCGCGATCCTCGCCAGCGGTCGCCTCACTGTCGGCCTTATCATCGCGGGCGGCTTGCTTAAGCGGGCGGGCAAACCGCAGGGTCAGGTAGGTGGTCAGGGCCAGCACGACGGCGATGTCGTAGAGGCCGTAGCCGACCGCCGCTCCCATCGCCCCGGTCGCCCAGAGGCTGGCGGCGGTCGCGGTTCCGGATGCGCGGGCGCCTTGCTTGAGGATCGCCCCGCCACCGATGAATCCTACGCCGGTGATCAGGCCTTCCATGATCCGGGCCTGGCCGGGCGATCCGCGGCCGAGCACCGCGATGCCGACCAGCACGAAGCCGCAGGCGGCGATGGCGACCAGCGGGAACGTCCGGATGCCAGCGCTGCGCTCCTCGCGCTCGCGATCCCAACCGACCGGCAAGGCCAGGATGAAGGCCAGGGCCAGGTTGAAGACGTGGTTGGCAGTCTCCCACAGCGCGGTCGGATCAACCTTCATGGCGTACGGACGTCTCCAACAGGGGCAGGTCTTTCCGCCATACTTTGACAGGAACCAGCGTGCCGAGCGCCACTATATGGCCTCGTGCGAGTTCTTAAGTGGCCGTCAGTCCTGGCGGGTTCCAAAATCCGTCGCCATCGTCACAGGGCAGCCGTTCCGAGGAGCTTGCGAATGACCGATACGATGTCCGCCGCCCGCCATGAAGGCGGTCTGCTGTGCCCCGTCTGCCGCGTCGATCTGGTCATGACGGATCGGCAAGGCATCGAGATCGACTACTGCCCGAAATGCCGTGGTGTGTGGCTGGATCGGGGCGAACTCGACAAGATCATCGAGCGCAGCATGGCCTATGAAGCGGCCCCGCCGCCTCAGCCCGCGCCGACGCCGCGTCAGCAGGCGCCCGAGTACGGCGGCCCCTGGGAAGGGGAGTATCGCGGTGATCATGATCGCGGCGGCCACGGTGGAAAGCACGGGGGCGGAAAGCACGGCGGCGGTCACGGTGGTGGCCACGGCCGGCGTCGGGGCTTCCTGGGAGGGCTCTTCGACTAGCCGGTCTGACACCAACCCGCGTAGATCCGACGTAGCGACGGCTCGCCCACGGCGAGCCTCCAGCTTGGAAAGGCTTGGGGCTCCGCTTCCAGGCGCTGGCGGGCGTGGCGGGCCTGATCGTGGCGGCGTACAAGACCTTTGGTCACGGCGGCTGGGTTGGGCCGCCTCCGGCGCTGAACCCTAGAGGGCGTTCAGCATCCGCTCGTAGCGCTCATTGATCGCGCCGGGCGCGGGACGGTTGTCGAGCCACCGCCCAAAGGCGATGATCTCTCTTCTAAGCCGGGCTCCAATCGTGCGCACGCACCAAGGTCTGGAAAACCTCCTTGGCGCGAACCTGGGGGAGGGGCGCGCTCGCCAGCGTCCGGCAGAGCTTACGGGCGTGGGCCAGGGCTTCGGCTAAGGTCGTTGAGATGGGACAGCACCGTGGGGCGGACGCACGGCTGGCTTGTTCTGACCGCCGTCCACCGACGCGTTTGTCCAGCGAAGGGGCCATTTTGTCGATGGCCCCTTGCCCGAAAGATTAGGAATTCACCGCGTCCTTCAGCTGCTTGGCCGGCGAGAAGGCAACTTTCTTGCTGGCGGCGATCTCGATGCTCGCGCCGGTCGAAGGGTTGCGACCCGTGCGCGCGGGCTTGGCTTGGACCTTGAACTTGCCAAAGCCGGGAATCGAGACTTCCTCGCCCTTCACCGCCGCGTCCGCGAGCGACTTGAACACGCCATCGATGATGGCCTTCGCCTGGGCCTTGGTGAGCTTGGGTTCAGCCGCGACGGCGGCGTCGACGAGATCCGAAACGTTCATCTTGTAGGCTCCGTGTGGGAATCGAAGGCGCGAGCCTGCGTCTTCGCTGCTGGGTTGTCACGTTTCGTCGCGCAGATAGGCTGCGTCTTCCTCGTCTAGGATCGTCATCCGATCGCGCTCCCATTCCTCGGCCCCCAGCCGCAGGGCCTCGCGGGCCTTGGCGATCCAGGCCGCGTCGGCAACCGGAGCCTCGGCCAGGGCCCGCAGGCTTCCTGGCGTCGCCTCGAACGACCAGTGCTCCCGTGGTTCGTCGAGCTCGGCCTCATAGGCGGCCGTTCGTTGCTCCATGCGGATCGGCGGCGGGCGCTTGGACTCGTCCAGAGGCCACTTCGCCCAGATCTCCTCGTCCGAAATCCCACGCTGCCTGGCCTCCCAGCGGGCGATGACATCCATCAGGGCCGGATCGGGCTCGGGCTTGTTCCAACGCGCGGCCCCCATTAGTCGCTTGAAGGGCTCGGGATTCATCAAGATCGTGTAGACGCGATTGACCACCTCGATCATCAGCGACTTCATTTCCTCGTCGCACAGCCGCGAAAGCCGCGACCAGGGGATCTCGCCGTAGGGCGTGACGACCTTGACGTCGCTGTAGTCGCCGACCGCCGAAGTCGGGAAGATTCCCGCGTGCAGCTCCTCTAGGCGAGAGTTGCGCATGCCCGTCTCGACGATCACCAGGGCAAGCGCGGTGCGCCACCTCTCCTCGTCGATCTTGCTGGGTCTGGGCATCAAAAGCGTCCTGGCCGTTTGGGTCACCATGACGGTCCAATGCCAGGCCGCCAATACCAAGTCGCTCGACCCGCAGCCTGGTGCAAGCTTGGCCTGTCGGCGGAAGGTCGATGTTCGGTTGCTCGGATCACTACGAGTGTTCTTGGCCTATGGGTCACAGCGCGAGGCGCGGTGGGCGCGCTGCGACGATAAGGCCACGAGGGTCCATCTCTGTGACGGCCGAACCCGATACGCCGGCCTGGCTAGCCGCCCTGGCCGCGATCGAGGGCCCATCTCTGCGAAGGCCGGATCCGCGATAAGATCGGCCGACTGAGTTTTGGCTTGTTTGGCCGCTGCCGCGGCCGTGGCTTGGGGCTCCGCCCCCAGCGCACTTCGGATCGTCTTCCGCCCACCTTCGGCCGTGTCGACAGGGATCAGCCATCGCCAGGTCGCGTCCTGCAGGCGGGTCCCCGCGAAGACGCCCCTCCGTTTGCACCCCCGCGCTCGCCGCTTGGCAGGGTTTCAGGCGCGCCTTCCGCGTGCCTGCAACCCTTGCCCAAGGAGGCAGACATGACCCCCCAAGAAACCCGCGCGACCGTCGCTGACGCTTCGGCCGCCAAGCCCAGCCAGATCGTCGTCCAGTACGGCGAGGTTCGGGACATTCCCTTGAACCGCCTGAAAGCCTCGCCTCGCAACGTCCGACGCGTCGGTCACAGCGCCCAGGTGATCGAGTCCCGCGCGGCCTCAATCACCTACAAGGGCGTGCTGCAACCGCTCGTCGTCGAACCCGAGATCAAGGATGGGCGCGAAACCGGCTACTACCTCGTCAGCGCGGGCGAAGGGCGTCGCCAAGCCCTACGCCTGCTGGCCCAGCGCAAGCGGTTGGCCAAGGGGGCGCCGGTTCGCTGCGTGGTCGATACGGTCAACGACCCGTCCGAGGTCTCAATGGACGAGAACCTTAGCCGCGAACCGATGCACCCGGCTGACCAGTACGAAGCCTACAAGGACCTCGCCGAGCGCAAGGGCTACAGCGCCGAGGAGCTGAGCGCGCGGTTCGGGCCAAGCCCCGAGACCGTGCGCAAGCACCTGCGGCTCGGCGCGGTGTCGCCCGCGCTGCTCGACCTCTATCGCGAAGGGGTCCTGACCCTCGATCAGGTGACCGCCTTCGCGGTCAATCCCGATCCGGTGCGGCAGATGCAGGTCTATGAGCAGCTGTCGCCGGGCAATCGCCAGCCCTACGCCATCCGTCGCCTCATGACCGAGATGAAGGTGGGGGCCGACGACCGCCGCGTGCGCTTCTTAGGGCTGGACGCCTATGTCGCGGCGGGCGGCCCGGTGCTGCGCGACCTCTTTACCGAGGACAACGACGGCTGGGTCGAGGACGTCGTTCTGCTCGACCGCCTGGTCGGCGAAAAGCTCGCCGCTCTGGCCCAGGACATCCGCGACCGTGAGGGCTGGAAGTGGGCGAGCGCTCACCTCGAATTCCCGCACGGCCACGGCCTGGCCCGTATCTGGGAACACGCGCTTGAGCGCACGCCCGAGGCGGTCGCCGCCGTGAACGCATTGCAGGCTGAAGAGGCGGCCCTGACCGAGCAGTGGGCCGAGGCAGACCCGCTGCCGCCCGAGGTCGCCGCGCGCTTCGAGGCCATCGAAGCCGAACTGGAGGCGCTGGGCGACGACTTCGGCCACACGGCGCAAGAGAAGGCGCGAGCCGGTGTTATGGTGGTGTTGCTGCCCTACGGCGACGTGCGGATCGACCGGGGCTTTGTCCGCCCCGAGGACGAGCCCGCGCCCGAACCGGAAGACGAGGCCGATGACGGGCAGGACGGCGCCGATGATCACGGCCCATTCCTCGGCGAAGACGACGACAGGGACGAAGAAGACGGCGACGGCGACGCAGACGACGGCGGCGAAGACGACGACATCGACGAGCCCGACGGTGACGCCGCCGCGCCGCTGCCCGACCGCGTGATCGCCGAACTGACCGCCCATCGCACCGCGGCCCTTCGCGACGCCCTGGCCCAGGACCCGGACCTTGCCCAACTCGCCCTGGTCCACGCTCTGGTCAGCCGGGTCTTCGCCCTCGGCGTTCCGGCGACCTGCCTCGACATCCGTTGGGGGTCGCGCAACCTCAATGGCTTTGGCGAAGGCATCGAGGAAAGCCCGGCGGGGCTCTCCATCGCCGAACGCCACAGCCATTGGGCGCGCCAAGTCCCCGGCGCCCCCGAGGACATCTGGGCGTTCGTGGTCGGGCTCGACGCCGACAGCCGCGCCTGTCTGCTCGCCCACTGCGTGAGCCTGACGCTCGATGGCCTGCGCACCTGGGAGCGTCGTGAGCGAACGATCCTGGCCCATGTCGAGACCCTGGCCACGGCGCTTGATCTCGACATGCGGGCCTACTGGAGGCCGACCGCCGTGCGCTACCTGGACCGCGTCACCAAGGCCCAGATCATGGCGGCGGTCGGCGATGGTGTGTCGGCCGAGGTGGCGGGGCGGCTGTCGGGCTTGAAGAAGCCGCAGATGGTCGAGGCGGCCGAGCCGCTGCTGGTCGAAGCCGGATGGCTGCCGCCCGTCCTGCGCACCGTCAGTCCGCGTGCCGAGGCGTCCGCCGAGGACGACGATCAAGGCCCGACCCCCGAGGCCGGGGCGCCCGAGGGGGCGGGCGCTCAAGACGAGGCCGAGGAGGTCGCGCCCGACGTGGACGATGTCTTGGGCGGCGGCGAGGCCGAACAGACCGCAGCGGACGAGGCTGAGGTCGCGGCTCTGCTGGACGCGGCCGAGTAGGGAGGGACGGGCGGCCTTGCGGCCACCCGTCATCTTTTCGGCAAGACCGGCGCGGCCGATCCTTTGGGATCGGCCGCTTTCGTTTGGCGTCGCCCGCTTTCCTGTGGACCATCGGGCTGATGGTCTGGATCGACGGTCGGCGACGCGCGGAATCGACCTATCGCCGCTCGATGACTCAGGATCAGATCGACCGCATCCTCGAAGAGATGCAAGCCGCCTTCGAGAAGACCGGCGACGATGGCGAGCGTCCCGGCCTGATCACCTTCGACCGGGATGACTGGGTCGGCGCCAACCTTTCGACCTGCTGCACCACGCTAGGACGCGGCATTCGTACGCGCGGAATTCAGATCAAGGTCGCCAAGGGCCGCGAGACGAGGGTGTGGACGCGCGCCGAGGCCGTGGCGATGGGCGAAGACCCCAAGTCATTCGAAGACCTCAAGAGCCGCGAGGACGCCAAGGTCTAGCGCCTGCGGGGTCAGCGGGCCGGGCGCGCCGTCGCCCCCGGTGCCCAGTTGCCACGTTTAGCGATGCGCGCCTCGTCCTGCGCGGCGGCGTAAGCGCCCTTGCTGTAGCGGCGCCACTCCGTCGCCAGGCCCGACCGGATCATCGCGGCGTTGAGGTCAGGACTGGCGCTCGACCAGCACTTGGCCACTTGCCGGCCGTAGCGGTCCGCCGCCACAACCCGACAGCCGACCCGCTCGCGGGTCAGGCTGAAAAGCAAATCGCGAGCCTCGTAGGCCAAGGGCTCCGCCGCCGTCTTGCCGCGCCGCACTTCCGGGGCGTCGACGCCGAACAGCCGAACATACGTCTTCCCGCAGCGCAGGGTATCGCCGTCGTGAACGGTCGGCGCGGTGCAGGCGATGATGACGCCGATGACGACGGGAGCGGGCATGTCCCTGCCTATAGCCTGCGTCGCGCGCTTCGCCAGTCAGCCTCGGATCAAGACGTCAGCGCCCAGTGGACCGCGCGAGGGCAGGGATCGAGTGACGGGCTGAAGGACCGGCGCGCCGCGCCCGCCCCACCGGATCAGCGGGGCGGGTTGACCGCCTTAGTCCACCTCGGGGCCAGTGCTGCGCGACCAGACCAGGGGGTCGCCTTCTCGACGATCGCCAGGGCGGCGTTGATCGCCGCGCCGAACAAGGGACGTCCAGGCTGACCAACTGGTGCTCGCTGTCATCCTTACTCGTCATCGTCCGGCGGCCCGAACCCGGCATTCCCGCAGGTGATGCGAAAGCCCGAGCTCATGTCGCGGACTTGTCGGCAACCGGGCGGACCTGGACTCTCGAGGCCGATGGTCAGGGTGTGGATCTCGCCGCTGAACCAGCCGCCAGGGTTGTCGTTCCGGCGCCGAGATGAACAGGCGGTCTCTCCATGAAAATCTGAGCCGGGCGCGTCGACCGCGTCCTCTTCTGGCCTGATCTGACCGGGGACCGGTCCGTCCCCGCAACCTTGGCCTTGGACTTTCTTCCCTTGGGGCGCAGGCGCCCCATTCCTCGCGAGACAAGAAACTTCAACGCCTTCGGTCCTCCGCAAGGCTCCGGGAGCGCGCCCGCAAGCACGGCTTGGACGGGCGGGGCGCGCTCTGCGGGGCGGACTTTAAGCCCCGGTCCAGCGATCGCCATCGAGGCCGCGATCGGCGCGGCCCGGTTCAGATCGGAGAGACCACCATGTCCACCATCGGCGCCTTCACCGCCAACGCTGACGGCTCGTTCACGGGCGAGATCCACACCCTGGCCATCAACCTCAAGAAGGTCCAGATCCGCCCGGTCGCCGACAAGCCCAGCGACAAGAGCCCCGATTTCCGCATCACCGCCGGCGCCGCCAATCTCGGGGCCGCCTGGAAGAAGACGAGCAAGGACAACAACGAGTACCTGTCGGTCAAGCTGGACGACCCCTCGTTCGGCGCGGCGATCAACGCCGCCCTGGTGGTCATCGAGACGGTCCACACCCTGGTCTGGTCGCGTAGCACCGGCCCCAAGGAGGACTAAGGCGGTCAGCCCGCCCCGCCGATCCGGCGGGGCGGGCGCGGCGCGCCGGGGATGTTTCAAGCCGGCCTTCAGCGGGGCTCGGCGTGGGGCGGAGCCGCCGTTTCCACGCCATGGCCTGTCTTTCTACGACTGGCGTCCTGGGCGCCTTGAGAGCCTTTGGGCGCTGGCACACAAGGGTCTTGCGGGTCTCGCGAGGACGCCACCAACCGCCCGCCCAGGCGTCCGTTTCGCACCCGCGCGTCGCGGCGCTCTCGTTCCCCCCGGAGCGCGGCGAGGCGGCGGCTCGTCCGACCAGCTCAACTCCCCCCAGCTGGTCTCTCGAGCCGCCGCCGGTCGGGCGCCGGCATCGTCCAGGCGGGGACCACGACAGCGCAAAAAGGAGAACCTCATGATGACCATCGGCCAATTCCGTCGCGACGGCGACGGCTTCACCGGCAAGCTGGACACCTTCGCCAGCGACGCGCTCATCACCCTGACCCCAGCCGAGAAGTTCTCGGCCAAGGCCCCGGACTTCATCGCCTGGTCGGGGCAGCGCGAGTGCGGGGCAGGCTGGCGGGTCAATGACGCCAGCGGCGCGGTGCTCAGCGTCAAGATCGACGACCCGACCTGGCCCGAGCCGGTGAGCGGCCGGATCATGGCCGCCGAGGATGGGGTGCTGCCGCTGGTCTGGTTCCGCCGGGCCGAGACGCCGGTCGACAAACCGCCGCCCGCCTAGGCCTGGGTCAAGTTTCCGAAGCGTCACCGCTGCGGTAGAGCCGGCCGATCTCTCGTTCGAGCCAGTGCTCGGCCCCGTCGCGGCGCCGCGCCAACAAGGCCTTTAGATGGGCGAATGCCTGCCGGAAGGCCTCGAAAATGGCGGTCCCCGGGAGCAGGGCGCCGGCGTCTCCGGCCTCGGCGCTGAACTCCCGGTGGGCCAGCCAAAGGATCATGGACGACTTGTTGTCCATCGCCCGGTAGGCCACTTCCGGATCCTCGAACATGACGCCGTGGACGATCGCCAAGGCGTCGCTGCGTGTCACCTCCGCGAACCGCTTGATGCGGTCGAAGTGCAAGCGTCCTCGACCCGCCTCGAAGTTCTCGTAGGTCTTCTCGGCGATGCCCATCGCCTCGGCGACTTCGACCTGGGTGAGCCTTCGTATGACCCGGATCTTCTTGAGGATTGTGGACAGCAACTCCGACTGCCGGGCATAGCTGATATCCTGCTGGGACATGCTCACTCCGCAACCACACGCGGTCAACCTAAGGCAGAATTGCAATCTGGCGCTCGTCCGCAGCCGGATCAATGACCGAAGGTTGCAATTGCGTGCAGGTGGGCAGGTTTTTGCGAATTCCGGCGCCCGTCGCGGGATCGGCGACGGGTTTGCTCTAAACCATGCGAACCAATCCGCACGATTCTGGGGGAAGAGCCGTCGTCTTCTGGTTTCCACCCACCGGTTGAGTCTCTGAGCGAACACATTTGACCGCCTGGTGGCGCATCGCGCCCTTCGCGCCTCGACAGCCAGGAAGCGGGACGTTCACGCTTGCCGCTTTGTGGTGGGGATGTCGTGAGCCGTGATCGCGATCCGTTCGAGCGGGCGTTGGAAGCCATTCGGCTGA
Organism: Caulobacter sp. CCH9-E1; assembly: GCF_001556515.1. Lineage (GTDB taxonomy): Bacteria > Pseudomonadota > Alphaproteobacteria > Caulobacterales > Caulobacteraceae > Caulobacter. The sequence continues at coordinate 10,056 of NZ_LSJA01000199.1, forward strand.
AGCTTCGGGAGGGGGAGGGGCTGCAGGGCCGGGCCCTGGCCATCAATCTGCTCGCCAAGGCGCTTGGCGTCAGCCAGACCCCGGTGCGAGAAGCTCTGGCATGGTTGGCCGGCGAAGGTCTGATCGTCCGCACCCGGACCGGCTATGTCGGCCGCTCGCATGACGCCACGAGCCTGGCCGAACTCTATCGCTTGAACCTGGCCCACGTCCTGGCCGCTTTGTCGGCCGATGCCCGGGGCGGTGCGGCTCGTGGCGTTGGGCCGGTAAGGCGCGCGTCCTGGCCGCTGATCGACGGCGAGGATCCCAACCAGGTCTTCGATGTGATCGTGGCCCTGGCCGGAGACCGCACCCTGCTGGCTGCTTTGCGGCGCACGCGTGAGCCCCTGTCGGTGTTTATTGCGGCCGAAGCCCTGGTGATCGGCGACACCGAGGCGGTCATGGCCGAACTGGCGCAGGCCTATCCCGACCCCGGCCGCTTGCGCGCGCTCGCCCGGGCCTTCTACCGCCGGCGCATCCAGGGCGCGGCGCGGGTTCTTTCGGCGACCCTCGAGCGGCTGCAGATATAGCCCGGATATAGTTTGAATATACCACCTCCGCGTCGCCTCCTGATTAAGCCGCAACCCGCGGCTGAACGAAAGGAGACCTGCGATGCGTGACTCCCTGCAACTGATCCGCCTCGGCTCGGCCAAGCAGCTGACCCAGGCCAGCGGCGGCACCCTGAAGGCCGAGTCCGTCGAGTTCATCCGGTACGACCCGCTCTGAACCCGGCGCGGACGGCGCCCGCTCGCGGACGCCGTCTTCCGTGCGGCGCGCCTGCCGGTCACAATCCGACGGCGCGCCGTCTCATCGCGCTTTTGCGCGGCATACGCTCATGGAGACGGTCCAATGACCTCCATGCCTCGACTGATCCGCCTCGGCAGCGCCATGGCCCTGACCCGAGCCGGCGGCGGCACTATGCACATGGAAGAAGGCCTGCCGCTCTACTACGACCCTGTCTAGCGGGCGCGCCGGCGCCGCGCGGCGCCGGCTCCCTGTCTTTCCCAAAGTCTCTGGAGGCAGCATGTCGCTGTGCCTGGCCCGACACGTGCGCGGAGTCAGCGTCGAGGACGACCTGGTGTTGCTCGACGCCGAAGCCGACGCCTATTTCTGCCTGCCCGCGATCAGGGGCGTGGTTATCGACCCGGACGGCCAGGTGCACGGCGCGCCCGAACCGCTGGCGCGAGCGCTGGTTGAGGCGCGATTGGCCGAGCGCGGGACGCTCCCGACGACAGAGCCGGCCTGTGTCGCGCCGGTGGCGCGCACGGCGCGTCGGATCCTGGAGCACCTCGAGACGATCGACGCGCGTGCGACCGTGCGGCGATGGCGCGCCCTGGCGCACGCGGTCCTCGTCGCGCGCGCCGGCCGGTACCGGCCGTTCGCGCAGCTCATTGCCGGACCGCCCGCCCAGGCCCAGGCGCTCTCGCCTGACTTCCTCGACGATCTGGCGGCCTACCGACGCCTGACGCCGTGGCTCCCGATCGACGGCGCCTGCCTTTTTCGCAGCCACATGCTGCGCGCCTATCTTCGCGCGCTCGGGCACGACGCAGCCTGGGTCTTTGGCGTCAGCGTCTGGCCTTTCGACGCTCATTGCTGGCTACAGGTCGAGGACGCGGTCTTGGACGACGAGGCCGAGCGCCTGTCCGCCTACCACCCGATCCTGGTGGTCTGAGCCATGGGCTATATCGTTCTGGTCCGCACGCCCGGCGCCACCGCCGCCGCCTTCGACGCCATGCTCGAAGACCTGGTCGCGCGGCAAGGATGGCGCCATGTCGTCAAGGCCTATGCCCTGGCGGTGCTGGTCAAGGGCGCCGCGCCGCTGCCGGTCCTGCCGCTTGCCGGCGCGCACGGCGTCGGTGGCGTCTTGCTGGGGCGCGTATTCGATCGAGCGGCGGGAGAGGCTGGGGAGGCGCGCCAACCTCAGCTCGATGGCCTGGTCGATCTGGATCCCATCGAGGCGGTCTCGCGCCTCATCCAGAGCGCTTGGGGCGGCTACGTGGCGGTGCTGGCCCCGCGACGCCCCGACCCGCCGGTCGTGCTGCGCGATCCTACCGGTCAGGTCGAGGCCTTCATCTGGCGCCGGGACGGCGTCACCTTGATTGGATCAGAAGCCCCCAGGGGCCTGGCCGCGCCGCTAGGGCTTGCGATCGATTGGCGCCGGGTCGGCGATCTCCTGGACGATCCTCGCCGGACCGGCGCGGCCCCGCCGCTGAGCGGCGTCCTGGGCGTTGACCCCGGAGAGTGCCGGCATGGTGTCGGCGCGGGCGAATCCCTGCGCCTTTGGTCGCCAGCCCGGATCGTGCGCGAGCGCAGGCCGCCGGACGATCCTGCTGACGCGCTCAGGCGCTGGGTGGACGTCAGCGTCGCGGCTGAGGCCAGCGATGCCGAGACGATGCTCTGTGAAATCTCCGGCGGACTGGACTCGGCGATCGTCGCCACCGCGCTCGCCCGGGCCGGTCGGCGTCCCACTGGCGCGATCAACTTCTATCGCGATCAGGCGCAAGGCGACGAGCGCCTCTGGGCGCGCGCCGTCGCCGACGCGATCGGCGTGCCGCTGACAACGGTTCAACGCTCGCCCTTCGCCCTGGCGTCAGACGACTTTGCCTTTGGCGCGACGGGCCTGCGCCCGAGCCTGAACGCCCTGGACCCGGAGTACGATCGCCTTTTGCTCGCCGAAGCCGAGCGATTGAAGGCGCAGGTGCTTTTCACCGGCCACGGCGGCGACGTGGTGTTCTACCAGCTCGGCGCGGCCGAGATCGCGGCGGACATCCTGCAGGGCGCGGTCACCGAAGACGGCCGCCTGCGCGCGCTCGGCGATGTCGCGCGGCGCACGCGCCGGTCCGTCTGGAGTCTCGCCCGTCAAGCGTTCTGGGGGCGGCGGCCAACGGAGGGGGCGGCGAGCAGAGAGCGGTTCGTCGTCCACGCCGCACGCGGCGTCGCCCATCCCTGGCTTGACGACCTGCAAGGGCTGGCGCCGGCCAAGCGGGTCCAGGTGGCGGGGTTGGTCAACAGCTTGAACGTGGTCGCCAGGACGCGGCGCGGGGCCGTCACGCGCCTGGCTCATCCCTTGCTCGGCCAGCCGATGGTCGAGCTCTGTCTCTCGATTCCCGCCCCAATCCTCAGCGCCGGCGAAGGCGACCGGCGCCTGGCAAGGCGCGCGTTCTCCGATCGATTACCGGCCCTCGTGGCCGAGCGACGGTCCAAGGGCGACATCACCGTCTTCTTCGGCAAAAGCATCGCCGCCAGCCTGCCAACCCTTAGGCCGATGCTTCTGGACGGGCGTCTCGTCGCGGAGGGTCTGATCGACAAGGCGCGCCTGGAGGCGGCGCTGCGGCCAGAGACCCTGGTGTGGAAGGATTTCTACGGGGAGATCCTGGTCGCAGCAGCCCTTGAGGCCTGGGTTCGTCATTGGGAAGGGCGCATCGCCGAGGGGGATGGCGAGACCGTCGCTGGAGTGGGCGCGCCGCCGGGCGTCGCTGGCGCGAGGGCGGATCCCGGCAGGGCCGCGTCCAGGAACGCGAACACTCGCGCATAGAGATCGCGAACATTACCCGGGCTCATCACCACGTGGCTCTCGCCGCGATAGAGCAGCAGCTGCGCGTCCTTGCCTTGGCGGAGAAGCGAGGAGAACAGCGTGGTCACTTGGCCAAGATCCATATCGAGATCGCCATAGATCAGGAGCACCGGCGCGCCGATCTTGTCGGACTGCAGACCGGGGCTGTTGCGCAGGTACTTGTCGGGCGCCGACCATGGCGGGCCGCCCATGGCGCCCTGGCCGTTTTCAGCCCACCCCAGCTCGGAGGGCATGGTGATCAGGGCAGGAGACGCCAGGGCCTCGGGATGGATGGCGCCGTAGTATGACAGGAGATTCGTGATCGGCGCGGAGGCGACGATCGCCGAGAAGCGGCTGGACTGGACACCCGCCGCCAAGGCGCCGTAGCCGCCATAGCTCTGACCCCACACCGCCAGGGGCTTGTCTTTCAGGACGGGATGGGTGGCGATCGCCGCGTCGACGGCCAGCAGCATCGCCTCGGCGAGCCCTGGCATCGGCTCACGATCACGGGCCATGGGAAGGCTGGGCACGATCACCGCATAGCCCGCCGCTACCATCAGCTGGACGTTGGTGTCGAACGATCGACTGCCGGGCTCGGCCGCGACGGGCGGACGCGCGTAGCGCGCGCCGGGATAAGGAACGACGATGAGCCCCTTGAGACCGGCGGTGGGCAAGACGGGCGGAAGATAGAGCCAGCTCGTCAACTCCGCCTCGACCAGGCCTCTGTGGCGGATCGCCTCCGGTGTGGCGAAAGCCTTGTCGGCCAGGGCGGAATTTATGGTGGCGACCGCGCGCGCGGGCGCTCCGGGCCGGATCACCTGCAACGAGCCGACACCATGCGGATCGGTCGTTGTGACGGCGACGCCCCCCCAGGCTTGCGACGCGGCCAGGATCTGCGCCTTCGCCGGGAGATCGAGAGGCGCGGAGCGCTCCCCGTTCGACCCCAGCAAGCGGCGCTCGCCGTCCTGCGACAGCATTCTCGTCGCCCTGGGTTCGCCGGGCAGGAGGTCGGCCGGCGCGTCCAGGCTCGCCGTAGAAGGCGCGAAGCGGGCCAGGCGTCCGTCAGCACCGATGCGCTGGAGGCCCTCGGCGCTGCGAATGACGAAGCCGCGGGCCGTGATCATGACCGCTGGCCCCTGGGGCTCGGCGATCGTCCCCGTGAGCTTGACCGCGCGGCGGCCGTCAAGACGCCACCAATCCTGGCGCGGGGTTCCGCCACCCCGCGCCAGGACGAACGGATCCCGACCAAGCCAGGCAAGGCCCGGCATGGGCCTGGGATCCCGGCCACCGGTGTCGCCGAGCGTCAGGTCCGGCGCGAGGGGTTTCGCCGTTCCGTTGGCCGCAAGGCGCCAGTAGCCGTAACCGGACCAGCCATCGCCATCGGGACGGGCGGCGACCGCCACCGCGTCTCCCTTCGGCGACCAGGTCCAGGTTCCGCGAATGAGATCGCAGCGCGGGCAAGGGATCGTCCGCTTCCCGCTCACGAGGTCGACCATCACCAGCCGCAGGCGACGCGGCGGATAGCCCACGCGCATGGTGCTGCTCGTCGAAGGCTGCGTTCGCTCGCCGTCTTCGATCAGGGCTGCGGTTCGACCGCCCGGAGCGACCATCAGGTCGCTGAACGCGCCCTGGGTCAGGTCCCGGACCGCGCCGGACACGCCATCGATCGCGACCAGGCTGGCGGTGCTGGCCGGCGCGTTGACGCCGGAGAAGCGGCCGCTGCCCAGCGCCGTCACTGAGATCTCGCCGCGAGCGCCGGCTGCCCAGGCCTGCTGCAGGCGCTCGCCCGCGAGCCAGCCCAGACCCGCCAGGCGGGCCTGGGCCTCGAGAGGACGTGAAATGGCCACCACCTCTCGATTGTCGCGCCAACGCGCTTGGGCAAACCACAGCTCCGGCTCGACAAGGCGTCCCGACCACGCGACAGCGCCGCTCGCCAGGGTGACGACACCCAGTTCCCGCGCATGGCCGCGTTGGCGAAACACGATCAGGCGCGCGCCGTCCGGCGAGAAGGCGCCGAAGGTCTCGCCGTCGCCGGCAAGGCCCCGCAGCAACGCCCGGGCCGGTCCGCGATCGGTGAGGTCGAGCAGCATCAGGCGGCTGGCCGCCGCGCCGATCAGGAAGTCCTGATCGAAGCGCGGCGCGCTCTTCCAAGGGCCCTGGATCTCGAACACCAGCCAGCGGCCGTCCGGCGAGAACGCCGTGCGGCCCAGTTCTTCCAGCGAGAGTAGGTCCTCGACCGAGAACGCTTGCCCGTCAGCCGGGCTCGATGTGGCCAGACCACAGGCGAGCGCCAGCCATGCGAAGTGTCGCATCGCAGTCTCCGATGGCGAAAGAGAGAGGGTTTTGGCCTACCAGGCCTTGGTCAGCTGGAGCGCGACGAGGCGTCCGGTCGGATCGTAGTTGGCCGGGTCGTAGCCGACGCCGAGCCGCGAGTCATAGAACGGCGGATCCTTGTCGAAGGCATTCTGCGCCGTCAGCGCCAGGCTCAGATTGCGAAATGCCCCGTCCTTGGCCGGCGACGTCCACTGGACCTGCAGGTCGAAGGTGGTCTGGCTTGCGATCCGTTTGGCGTCTACGTCCCGAAGGTCGCCGATATGGTTCAACGAGGCAGTGGTCGTGAACGCGCCGTGCGTCCAGCTCGTGTAGAAACGCGCCCGAAGGTCGGCCGGGAAGGTCGCCATCCCGGCCAGCTCCACCGACTGCGCGGCGGCCGTGATCTTGCGGGCATAGGACATCAGCCAGGAGAGATTGCCGCCGATCACCACCGGGTCGCCCTTGACCGTCAGGCCGTAGGTCCCGGTCAGGTCCAGGCCCCGCACATGAAACGCGCCGGCATTGACGTAGCGCGCGTCGGCGATCGCCCGGTAGCTGGTTGCCGGATACAGGCCGGCCGCAGCCGAGGTCGCGTTCTTGAGCAGGTCCTGGATCAGCGCCAGATCGGCGGCGTTGGTTCCAGGGTTCACGAAGGTCCGAAACGGCGCCAGGTCCGGGGCGGTCAACACGGTCGAGATGTTGTCGTTGGCGGGCCGTGCGATCCGGTTGGTGAACCGGGTGTCGAACAGGGTGGCCGAGAGGCGCGTTCCGGGACGGTCCGCCGGCGCCCACTCGATCCCGGCTGTCCACGACTTGGCTTGCTCGGGCTTGAGGTCGCGGTTGCCGCCGTAGCGGATCAGGGTCAACGCCGTGCCCGATCCGAAGCTGACATTGGTCGGGGAGGCGGTCTCGGGATCCGATTGCTGGCTGAGCGACGGCGCCCGGAAGGATTCGCCATAGGTGGCCTTGAGGTTGATGTCGGCGGTTGGGCCCCAGACCACGCCAATCTTCGGCACCGTGCTGGAAAGGCCGCCGGTATAGGTCTCGCGACGCACTGCGGCTGAAAGCTCCAGACGCTCCAGCCCCGGACGGCGGAAGTCCGGGCCAAACAGCGGCGCGCGCAGTTCGGCGAACAGGGAGGACACCCGGCGCTCGGCGAAGCGCGAGAAAGCCGGGCGCGGCGTCGCCGCCACGCTTCCCGAAACGCCGATGGTCTTTAGGCCTTCCTCTCGCCACTGGGCGCCGAGGGCCAGGCGCACGGCCCCGGCCGGAAGCGTGAACAACGGGCCGTCGGCGGTGGCGCTGACCGTGTCGAGCCGCCCGACCGTGCGCCGCGTGTCATAGCCGGACATCACGAAATCCAGCACCGTCTGATTGTTGCGGCCCAGGCCGATGTAGGGATTGAAGTAGCCGTCACGGGCAGCGTTGTAGGCGGTCAGCGGGTTGTCGGGCGTCGCGCCCAGGGCCTCATTGAGGAAGGCCGAGTTCAGGCCGTGGGTCGAGAGACTGGTGGCGATCTCCTCGCCGTGGCCGGCGTAGAGATCCAGCCGCCAATCTGCGGGAAGACGGACCTTGCCCCCGATCGACAGCGCGCGGCTTTGCACCTCGCCAGTGTTTTTCAAGCCGCCGGTCTCGTTCTGGAACGAATAGCCCAGATAGTTGCTGGACGCGCCATTGGGCGAGACGAAGTAGGGGTTTCGAGCGTCGACGACCATCACGGTCAAGGGCGCCACCGAATAGGCCGTGTAGCGGCGATCGCTGTACCGGGCGTCCGCGTTGAGCGTGATCCTCGAGCCGACATCCTGGGTCACCGCCGCGTAGAACCCGCCGCGCTCTTGTTTGGGCAGGTTGTCGACCGCCGCGCGCCAGTTGATCAGGTTCTGAGCGCCGGCGATGAAGTCGGAGGGCTTCAGGCGCGTCCCGTCCTGGCCGGCCGGTACGGCCCACATCGGCACGAGCGAGAAGGTGACGGGATCGATGCCCAGGATCGTCGCTGGCATCGAATAGTATAGTCGGCGGTCGCTGCCGCCCAGGGGGCGCAGATCGGCATTGGCCGTGTAGTCACGGTCGGACGATTGCGATCGATCCCGGCTCTGGTATTCGGCTGTGAGCAGCAGCGAACCCGTGTTCCAGGATTTGCCGAAGGTCTGCGCCAGCTGCCGTTGGCCCATGTCGCCGTGGGTAGACCCGCCGATCCGCGCCCGCGTCTCGGTGCCGTCGTAGCGGTCGCGCAGCACGACATTGACCACGCCGCCGACAGCGTCCGACCCGTAGAGCGCCGAGGCGCCGTCGAGCAGCACTTCGACGCGCGCGACGGCGGCCAGAGGAATGGACGACAGGTCGGAGAAGTCTCCGAGCAGGCCAGCGCCGGCCAACCGGCGGCCGTTGACCAGGACCAGGGTGGCGTCCGCGCCGAGACCGCGCAGATTGACCGCCGTGGCCCGCGCCTGATTGGTGCCGGTGGTGTCGGCGCCTGTCATGATGGTGTCGTCGCTCGTCGTGCCGCCGAATGCCTGGGGCAGATCCGTCAGCGCGTCAGCGACCGTGGCGTAGCCGCCGCGATCGAGGTCCTCGCGGCCGAGCACCAAAACCGGTGAGGCTCCACTACGGGCGCCGCGAATGTGGCTTCCGACCACGATTTCCGAGACCGTGAAGGGTTCCCCGGACGTGGACGCAGGGGCCAGCGACGGCAGGGTCTGAGCCAGGGTGGTCGCGGTCAGCGGGTCCCCGGCCAGTGTCGAAGCCTCGCCGCTTGAACCGACCAACGCCCCCTTCGCATTGGCGACCGGGCGCATGACGCTCTGACCGTGGGGATAGAGCACCAGCACGCCGGGGCCGGCCTGGCGCACGTCGATCTTGGCGCCCGCCAGCAACTGGGAGAGCGCCTGCGAAGGCGTCATTCGGCCGCTGACCCCTGCCGTCTTGCGGCCCGCGACCAGATCGCTGGTGAACATGATCTTCAGCTTGGCCTGGCGACCGAGTGTCAGCAGCGCGACGTCGAGCGGACCTGCAGGTATTTCGACTTGAACGGCGGCCTCGGCCGTCATGCCGACGCTGGGCGCAGCGGCAATGCAGGCGATCGGTGAGACCCAGGCCAATAGGACGCGGCGATACGACAACGACATTCAAACACCCCCGGCTCGCTGGCCGGGCCGCGTCACCGTGACGGGCGCTCGATACCGGCGATATGGGGGAGACACCGGGGAGGGCGGTTTACCCTACCGCCCTGTGAAAAAAATGTGACGTCATGGCGACGGCGCGCCGCGCGGGCGCAATTCGATGGTCTTGCCGCCGCTGGCGGTATGGGTTTCCAGGTCCAGGATGTTGCTCGCCGCCATCGCGAAACCATCGACGTCCCCGGTCGGGAACGTGCCGTTGATTTCCAGATTGTGGGGCGCGCCCTCGGCCAGCACGACCTTGCGGGCGCTGTAGCGATTGACCTCCGCGACCGCAGCGTCGAGCGGGGCGTTGTGGAACACAATCTGTCCGGCGGTCCAGCTCGTGTCGGCCGCAACATCGGTTCGCGAGGGCTTTGCGGCTGCGGGCCCGACGACGATCTTCTGGCCTGGGCTGAGCGTCCACGCCTTGGTCTCGCGCCCCTGATCTCGCACCGCGACCTTGCCTTCAGCCAGCGTGACCTGGACGGCGTCCGATTGGCGATAGACGTCGAAGCGGGTGCCGATCGCTGTGATCGACGTGCTCCCCGCTGTGACCACAAAGGGGCGGGTTTTGTCGTGCGCGACGTCGAACATCGCCTGTCCCCGCACTAGCTTCACCAGCCGTCGATCCTTTGTCAGACGAACGGCGATGCGGCTGTTGGTGTTCAGAAGGACGGCCGAACCGTCGCTCAGCTGCACGGTCTTCCGCTCGCCGACAGCGGACTCATACCGCCGTCCCATGGCGTTGTTCAGGCTCACGGCGCCGACCACCAAGCCAGCGGCGAGCAGGAGGCCTGCGCCAACCCCAGCGGATTTGCTGACCATGCGTCGACCGGTTCTGCTCTTGGCGGCCCGCGCCAAGGCGTCGTCGGCGAGGTCCTCCAGCGCCGGATCGCCGCGCAGCGCGCGCAACCTTGAAGCCGCGGCCGACAAGCGATCATAGGCCTGACGATTGTCCGGAATCTTGCGCCACGCCTCAAAGGCCGTCACGTCCGAACTCTCGATCACCGTGGAGTTCAGGCGAGCGTACCAGTCGGCCGCCTCCTGTTCGGTGTCCGTTGAACGGTGCGTTTGATCGATCATGGGCGAGCCACAGATGTCAGGCGCAAAGCGCCGACGCGCAAAGTTTGAGCGCCTTACTCATGCGCTTTTCGACCGTCTTCACCGAGATGCCGAGCAAGGCCGCGATCTCCAGATAGGTCATTCCGCAAACGTGGTTCAGAACCAAAACATCGCGCAACTTCGGCGGCAGGGCCAGCATGATCTGTCGGAAAAGTACGGCTTCAAGTTGCGCGGCTTCAACCGGCGCGTTGGCGGCGGCTTTGTCGTCCTGCGTTTCGGTGGCTCGCCTGCGCGCGGCGCGGCCGCGGTTCTTCGCCAAGTTCGTGGCAATGTGGAGCAGGTAGGAGCGCGGGTCCTTCAGCGGCTCCGTGAGCGGAAGTCGTGACAACCGGACAAAGGTTTCCTGAAGGAGGTCGTCGGCGGCGTCCGCGCCGTAGCGGCGACGAAGAAAGCCGGAAAGCCAGGGGGCGTGGTCCTTGTACAGGTCTTCAACAGTCGGTGGAACAACCGCTTCGCGCTTCCCAGAGTCAGCCTCCCGAAGGGGATAGTTCTTTAGTGTGGCTTCCATCTTGACTGCCTCGCCCCGGGGGCGTTTCGGGACGCCCCATCGCGTGCGCGCTCCACTGAATTCAACGGCCCCTTTTAGCGACTTTACTCATAGTCTATTCACAGTCCAGCCTAAATACGGCGGCTTGCGCGGATGCACCTTCGCGCGGTCATCGCCGATAATGTTCGAGCATTTCGTGTGGCGAAATCGCTCAAGCAGGAGGAGCTTGCCGATCGTGCAGACCTACATCCGACCTATTTGTCGGGAATTGAAAACGGTCGGAAGAACATAACTGTAGATTTGCTTGAACGGCTGGCCGTCGCACTCGGAGTTTATGAGGAAGACTTGGTTCGACGGCGCCGATAGCGAAGGGATTTGCGGCGGCTATAGCTGTGGATAAGGGGTGACTTTACTCATAGTCTATTCAACTGGCGGTCGGGTCCGTGCGCCCGTGCCTTATGAATTTGCGGTATGTCGTTGGAGAGAATATTCGCGCGCTGCGTGACGATCGCGACATGGCGCAGGATGAACTCGCACATCTGGCGGAGATCCACACGACATACCTGTCGGGCGTGGAGACCGGGAAGCGAAACATTACATTGAATGTTTTGGAGCGCATCGCAAAAGCTCTCGGCGTTGCGGAAGAGGACCTCGTTCGGCGACCTGAACGTTAAGAGCGATTGGAATAAGAAGTTGGGGTTTCGCCCCCACTCTATTGTGTCCCGCGCCGTATGAAATCAATGCTCGGCCCCCAGATGGCTGCGGCGGTGAAGCAATTAGAGCGCAGATAGGCTGCTGGCCCTCGCAATCTTCGCTTCGGCCATTTGCGATCGGCAGATGGCTGGCCCGCACGCCCGATCGGGAAGGGATCGGCCGCCGAGCGATGGCGCCGGCGGCGGTTGGCATGCATTTGCGAACCTGACAGTCCCAGGGTTTGCTTGGGAGTTCCTTCGCCGAAATCCCGAGTACCGCTCGGAATTCGGCTCGCGCGGCGCGCGGATCGATCAGCGGTGGGGCCTTCGATTTCCCGTAGACCCGCAACTTTCAGCCGAGAACGCAGATGTGTTTTGGCGTGCAGAGATAGCGCCGGGCATCGTGCTACCCATCATTGGCGATGGTCATCAGGCCGCCAAGCGGTTGCAAGAAAAGCAGATCGCTGGTGGTCCGCGCCAAGCGGATGACGGAGTCCACTTGCGGCTGGTGGCGGGGCTGCAACTGCTCGTTCAAAGGGCGACACCCCCTCCCGGGCCGGTGCTTGTCGTGCTGTCGTTGGATCAAGATTTCGGGGTTCGGGTCCGTGCAGTCGAGGCCCTCGATAGAGTTGTCCGAGGGCGCGCTGCTCCTAAATCGCGGCTGACAATGGCTCAACGCGCACGCCTGGCTCGTAGCCTTGTGGCTTTGGATGGCGCCGAACGGCACGAGAGCTATCGAGACATCGCGCGGTCAGTTTTTGGCCACGACCGTGTCGATCGCGAGACGTGGCGGACTGCATCCATTCGCGACGCGACGATCCGGTTGGTGCGATCAGGAAGAAACCTGATGCGCGGAGGGTACCTGAAGCTGCTGCGGGACGGCCTCTAGGGGGTGGCGTTTTCGGCGGCCCTTGTCTTCGCCATCCACCCCGAGCGTTCCGTCGCTCCAGCCTATCCAGACGACGCCGGGCTTATCCAGGCGTCGCCGAGGATACGTCATGAGCAACAACCCCTCCGATCCGCAGAGGCATCTGAAAACGGCTGAGGCTGCGCGCTTTTTGGGACTTTCCGACCGCACGCTGGAAAAGCACCGGTCATACGGAACTGGACCGATCTATCGGAAGATCGGGGGCCGCGTCGTCTACACGCTGGAGGACCTGCAGGCCTGGTCGGAGCGCGCCGCGCGCCGCTCGACCACGGACCCCGACGCGCAGTTTGTGTCGCCCGCCAAACGCACGCCGGCGTCCGGAACGGGTTCGCGGCCTCAGCATGCCGATGGCCGCAAGTGATGAATACCCAGGTCGATCTTCTGTGGCTCGATGGGCAGATCGAGCGCTGGATTCGCTTCGGGAAGGTCGCCGCCGAGCGGATCGTCGACCGACGCAATCGCATCGTCGAGTTCGCAGCCGGCTCGGTCTTCGCGTTCGTGCGGTGGCGGGCGGGCGAGTACGGAACCGTCGAGTCGCACATCGCCATCTTGCGGGCCGTCACGTCCGGCGAGGCGTTCACGACCTATCCCTGCGTCGCGCCGGGCGCTGAAATCCTGCTCAGCCTCAGCGGCTGGGCCAGGGTCCAATCGGTTCTGGAGGCTGTCGATGGGGTCGAGAAGATCGGCGTGGCGCCGGCCCTGGCCGCGCCGGATTACTGGCGTCACGTCGGCGCTCGGATCGGCGTTGGGCTCACGCCCAGGCCGTACGATCGCGCCCGCCACCGCGCCTGGCTTATGCGCCGGAGACTTGGGCGATGAGCGGCGGCGCGTCTCGGTACTTGCTCGCCGGCGGGGTTAGCTGCCTGCTCTTGGCCTTTGGCGGCCTGGTGCAGCCGACCAAACGCTTGGTCCTCAATACGACGGCCAGCGCGCCCTTGGGCTTCTACTGGCTTGCCGGCCAAGAGCCAGATGTCGGTGATCTGGCGCTTGTTCGCCCGCCGCCGCCTTTGGCGCGCTGGATGGCGATGCGCGGCTACTTGCCGATGAACGTGCCGCTGATCAAGCGCGTGGCCGCCGTCACGGGTCAGCTCGTTTGCGGTGACCACGGTCGCGTTCTGATAGACGGCCAGGCGGTCGCCAAGGTCCTACTGCATGACCGCCTGCACCGACCGCTGAAGGGTATCAGCGGCTGTCGGCGAGTGGGGGAGGGGGAGGTCTTTCTCCTCAACAGCGACGCGCCTCATAGCCTCGACGGTCGATATTTCGGTCCGCTGCCGCGCCAAGCCGTGGTGGGACGGCTTCATCCGATCTGGACATGGGGGGCGCTGAGGTGACGCTGCCCAACCTCGTTTCCTTGTTCGGCCATCTTGCGTCGCCTTTCCTCGTCCCGGCCAAGACCGCGTCGGCGGTCGCGCGCAGGCGCGGTCAAGGGCGGCCGGATGGCCGGCGCGCCTTGCGCGCTTCCCTTGACGGCGACGAGCACGGCCGCACGCTTCTTGTGGTCGGGTCGAGAGCAAAGATTTCGCGTGCTCTGCGCGCGTCCGCCGTCGCCGGCGTGCTGGCGATCTCTCTGGCTTTTGGTCGGGCGGAGGCAGTTCCGGCGCTGTCACTTGGCGGGGAGCAGCCCGAGATTGGCCTCCACATGGCCGAAGCCTCGCGCCGATCAGGCCTTCCGGAGAGCTGGATCCGAGCCGTCGCCTGGGTCGAGAGTGGGGGCGCGGCGGAGGCGATCTCGCCCAAGGGGGCGATGGGCATGATGCAGATCATGCCTGCAACCTGGCGCGAGCTGCGGATAGACCTCGCGCTTGGAAGCGACCCGTTCGACGAGCGCGACAACCTCGTGGCCGGCGCTGTCTACCTACGCCGCATGTTCGATCGCTTCGGCGAGGATGGCTTCCTGGCCGCCTACAATGCTGGCCCAGCGCGCTACCAAGCGTTCCTCGACGGCAGAAAAAGTCTGCCGCCGGAGACCATCGCCTACATCGCGCGCGTGCGGGCTAGGGTGGGCAGGATGGCGTCGGTGCAATGGCCCGACCGCGCGCCAAGCGTCGTTGGATGGCGTGCTTCAGGTTTGTTCATAGGCGGCGCTGTGGCAACTTCGAAGGTTCAGGACGGGCCGCTCGAAGAGCTTCTGTTTCCTCCGATCACATCGCAGGCAGGCCGATGAAGCCGGGCCTGCTGATGACGGGGAAAGTCGCCGGAAGAGGGCGGGTTTGGTCTGATTGGCTGCTCGTAAGCGTCCGGCTATTGCACGTCCGCCAGGTGTTGACGTGATTTCCACGACTTCACGGCCGACGCATCGCCTTCGGTCGTCAGAACTCAGTGCGACGGGGTTGCGACGGCGGGTGAGGCTTCGCTTGCTCAAAGCCTTCAAAGCCAACGGATGCCGCGCGCGCCAGAATAGCTTCGGCTTGCTTGACCGCTTTGCTGAACTCAGAGCTTTTCCAAGTATCGATGCCGAACTCATCCCAATCGAGGAGATCATAAGCATCCTCGGATCGGAGGCTCAGTTCGCGCAACGCGATGAGCGCTTCGCGCAGCAGTTCGGCCTTGTCATCGCTCTGCGGAACTTGGGTCACGTCTCTGTTCCTCTTGCCAGTTTGGCCACTGGGCGGCTGCGACCCGATGCGTCCGACTTCTACCGATTTGCAGGGCCTGCGTCAGGCCTCGGCTTCTTCAGTCTGCTTCCAGGCCCAGGGCAGCAGCTCGTCGAGGCGGTTGACGGGGTGGCCATTGACCATGCGCTCCAGCACATCCCGCAAGTAGGCGAAGGGCTCGACGCCATTCATCTTGGCGGTCTCGATCAGCGAACCGACCACGGCCCAGCGGTCGCCGCCGCCGTCCGAACCGGCGAACAGGTGGTTCTTGCGGCCGAGGGCGATGGGCCGGATCGCGCGCTCGACGGGGTTGTTGTCCAGATCGATGCGGCCGTCTGTGAGGAACAGGCTGAGCGCGTCCCAGCGGCCGAGGGCGTAGCGGATGGCCTCGGCCAGGGCGCCGCGCGGCGGCGCGCGGGCCAGCTGACGTTCCAACCAGGCATGCAGAGCGTCCACCAACGGGCGGGAAGACTCCTGACGCGCCGCCCGCCGCAGCGCCGCCGACTGGCCGCGCACCTGGGCTTCGATGGCGTAGAGCTCGCCGATCCGGCGCAACGCCTCGACGGCCACGGGCGCCTTGGTGGACTCGGCGATCTCATAGAACTTGCGCCGGGCGTGCGCCCAACAGGCCGCCAGCTTGATGTCGCCGGACGCCGTCAGCGGCTCGAAGCCGGCATAGCCATCGACCTGGAGGACGCCCTTGAACCGGCCCAGATGGGCGGCTGGACGCTCGCCCTTCCGGTCCGGCGCATAGACATAGACCGTGCCGGGCGGCTCCGGTCCGCCCCACGGTCGATCATCACGCGTGTAGGCCCACAGCCGCCCGGTCTTGGTCCGGCCCCGGCCCGGATCAAGCACCGGGATCGGCGTGTCGTCGGCGAAGAGATGGCTGCTGGCGAACAGGCTGGCCGACAGCTTGTCGTGCAGGGCTTGGAGCCACCAGCAGGCCCCGCCGACCCAGCCGGCCAGTGTCGAGCGCTCCAGGTCCACGCCGTGCCGAGCAAAGATTTTGGACTGCCGATAGAGCGGGGTGTGGTCGCAATACTTGCTGACCAGCACCTGGGCCAACAGCGCCGGCGTGGCCAGGCCGCCGTCGATCGGCCGCTCCGGCGCTGGCGCTTGGACGACCGTTGCGCAGGCCCGGCAGGCGTACTTGGGGCGCACGATCCGGATCACCCGCATCTGCGCGGGAACCCAGTCCAGCATTTCGCTGACGCTCTCGCCGATGCTGTGCAGAGCGCCGCCGCAGGCGCAGACCTGGCTGTCGATATCGAGCAACCGGTCTTCGCGCGGGAGATGGTCGGGGAGCGGTTTGCGCTTGGGTTGAGCCTTCGCGGGCGCGGGCAGGATGTCGGGTCGGCGCGCTTCGGCGGCGGCCAGATCGGTCTCGACATCCTCCAGGGCCAGCGCCAGTTGATCGGCGTCCAGGTGCTCGGAACGGCGTCCAAATTGCGCGCGCTGGAGCTGCTTGATGATGGCTTTGAGCCGGTCGATCTCGCCGTCCCGCTCACCGACGAAGCCGGCCATTTCGCGCACCAACTGGTGCAGCAAGGCCGTGTCGGTAGGCAGGTTTTCGAGATCCAGCCGCATGCCCGATTCTACTATTTTCGGAGTCCGCGACCAAGCATTTTCCCCTTATCCAGCGGGGTTTTCGACGCTATTTCAGCCGGCGATGGCGGGCCGCCAGGTGCGCTCCGGGAAGCGCCAGTCGATGCCTTCGATCAGCATGGCCAGTTGCGCGGGCGTGAGCACCACCGAGCCGCCAGGCGTGGTGATATGGGGCCAGATAAAGCGCCCTCGTTGCAGCCGCTTTGTGAACAGGCACAGGCCTGTTCCGTCCCAGTAGAGCAGCTTGATGGTGTCGGCCTTTCGCCCCCGGAAGGCGAACAGGTGGCCCGAGAACGGGTCCTCCTTCAGCAGGTCTTGCACCAGCATCGACAGGCCGTCGAAGCCCTTGCGCATGTCGGTTTGACCCAGCGCCAGATGCACCTTCACGCCGGAGGGGATGATCATCATCGGGCCGCCTCCCGCTGCGCCACGTACCGCCGGACCTCATCCGGATCGCTCCCTGGCGGCGCGAAGACCCGGCGTCCGTCGCCAAGATCGACGGCCACCGCGCCCTCGGGAATCGGCAAGGGAATGCCCCCCGTGAGCGCCTGGCTCGCCGTCTTGAGGCCATCGCCGACCAGCCTGACCCGAGCCAGCTTTGCGCGCTCGTCCTGGCCAAGGCCCATTTGGGCGCGCCACCGGAACAGCATGCTGGTGACCACGCCGTGTTTCCTGGCCACCGCGCTGACCGTGGCGCCGGGCGCTTGTGTCTCGGCGACGATGGCGCGCCTTTGCTCATCGTTGAACGTGCGGCGGCTGCTCCGGCCATCACCGTCGCGGAGCGTTCTGCTCGCGTCCGTCAAGCCGGATTCCGGCGTCCGGGCCTTAGCACTAGTGCTTCGTCTGGGCCCCACATACGGGCGGGCGCTGGGATGAACGAGCTCTCGCCAATCGATCCCAAGGGGGTCTTCGTCCAGGCGTTGGCGCCACTGACGCAACGACGAGGGTGTCAGCCGAAGGGCGCTGGCGTATTCCGCCGCGCTCAGTCCGCTCCACAATTGGGCCTCGACGTGCATGGCCCAGAACGCCTGCACGGCCCGGTTACGAACCTCGCTGGTGGAGCGTCGCGGCGGCGGCTTTCGCTTGCTCAAAGGCTTGTGCTGCAAGGCGTCGGCGTCACCGATCTTCTTCAGCCAGCTGCTGAAGACGCCGGGTTCGAGCCGGTGCTCGCCGCAGTATGCCGCGCGCGACAAACCGCTCAGCCGCCACGCCTCGATGTGGATCGCCCAGTAGGTTCGCAGTCCTCGGTTTTGGTAGCGCTTCGACGCCACGGCCGATCTCCCTCGCTAATCAGGAGCCCGACATGGTTCGCCTCATGGAAGGAGAACAAGAGTGCAACAACCGAACGCAAACGGCTGCTCGGGAAAGATGGCGAGATAAAAGGACCGGGACCTTTCGGGGCCATGTCCTTGGTTCTGTTGGTGATTTTCCGGGACCTGCATTCGCGGTCTGGTCCCGGAATTCAGAGGTTTCGTAAGCTTTTCATAGCGTTATCCGGGACCTCCGGCCGGAACGGCCGCGATGTCTGACGACCACGACTTCTTCCTGCGTCTTGGGCGCATCGGCGACCGAGGGGCCAGCAATGGCGCGCGGGGCCGCGGCTTCGTGCGGGAGGTTCTGGCCGGCGCTCGCAAGAGCGGGCTCGGCGCGGTCGATCTGAATGGGCGTGGGCGGATCCGGCGGTCAGGCCGCGGGCGGGACGCTGGGGTGCGTTCGCGCTCGATCGGGCGCCGCGTGGTCATCAAGGCCCGGGTCGTCCGGCATTCCGGCTCCCGATATCGGGCCGCGCCCCTGGCCGACCACATGCGCTACTTGCGACGGGAAGGCGTCACGCGGGACGGCGCGCCAGCGGAGATGTTCGATCGCGACGGTGCGGCCGACCACGAGGCTTTCGCCCGCCGCTGTGAGGACGATCGCCATCACTTCCGGTTCATCGTTTCGCCCGAGGACGCCGCCTCTCTCGAAGATCTGCGGACGACGACACGGGAGCTGATGGCTCAGGCCGAGAAGGACCTGGGGACCAGTCTCGATTGGGTGGCCGTTGATCATTGGAACACCGAACACCCGCACGTCCACCTGCTGATCCGGGGTGTCGATGAGACAGGCCAGGACCTGATCATCGACAGAGACTACATCGCCCAAGGCATGCGCCAGCGCGCCGAGGCTCTGGTCTCGATGGAACTTGGCCCTCGGACAGTTGCGGAGCTGGAGGCCAGCCTGGACCGCGAAGTCGAGGCCGAGCGCTGGACGAGTCTGGATCGGAGGCTCCGCGACCTTGGGGGCACCGACGGTCTGATCGACTTGCGCCCCGCTGGACCGGATGATCATCACGTTCCTGCGCGGTTGCTCGGGCGGGCGAGCTTCCTCCAGAAGCTGGGTCTGGCCGACGGCGCCGACGGGCAGTGGCACCTCGCCGAAGACATTGAGGCTAGACTGCGAGCGCTGGGCGAGCGTGGCGACATCATCAAGACGTTGCACCGTGCTTGGCGTGGCGAGCGCGACCCGGCCGACTTGCGGATCCATGGCGAGACTCTAGACGCGCCCCTGATCGGACGGTTGGCGGACCGTGGCCTCCACGACGAGCTGAACGGTCAAGCCTATGTGGTCGTCGACGGCGTGGATGGCCGCCTTCACCACGTGCGGGTGCGTGATCTCGGCGCCGCTGGCGACACCCCCGTGGGCGGCCTCGTCGAGGTCCGATCATGGACGGCTGAAGATGGTCGTCGTGGCGTAGAGCTGGTGCATCGCGCCGACTGATCCTCCCTCGTTTCAGTGGACACCCATGCTAGCTTTTCGGAGCTGGAG
>NZ_LSJA01000200.1 GCF_001556515.1 Caulobacter sp. CCH9-E1
GGCCAGGGGGCGGGGGCGCCGGCCTTGAATGGGCCGGCTCCGAGCAGACACCCCCACACCCAACCCTCTCCCCGCAAGGGGGAGAGGGCTATGCCGCGCCCTTTGACCCGATCGACTACCCGCTCGGCGCGGCCCGGGCCCAGGTGCACGAGACCTATATCGTCGCCCAGACCCGCGACGGCATGGTCATCGTCGACCAGCACGCGGCCCACGAGCGCCTCGTCTATGAGCGGATGAAGGGCGAGATGGCCGCCGGCGGCGTGGCGCGTCAGACCCTGCTGCTGCCCGAGGTGGTGGATCTCGACCCGGCCGAGGCCGAGCGCGTCGTCGCCCGCGCCGAGGAGCTGGCCAGCCTGGGCCTCGTCATCGAGAGCTTCGGCCCCGGCGCGGTGCTGGTGCGCGAGACGCCGGCCCTGCTGGGCAAGACCGACGCGGCGGGCCTGGTCCGCGACATCGCCGACGACCTGGCCGAGAACGGCGCGGCCCTGGCGCTGAAGGAGCGGCTGGAGGAGGTCTGCTCGACCATGGCCTGCCACGGCAGCGTTCGCGCCGGCCGCCGCCTGAACGGCGCCGAGATGAACGCCCTGCTGCGCGAGATGGAGGCCACGCCCCACTCGGGCCAGTGCAACCACGGCCGCCCGACCTATGTCGAGCTGAAGCTGGCCGACATCGAGAAGCTGTTCGGACGGCGGTGATCGATGCTCCCCCGCGATGCGGGGGAGCTGTCACGGAGTGACTGAGGGGGCTAATGCGGCCTCGGCTCAGCTAGCCCCCTCCGGCCCTCTGGGCCACCTCCCCCGCATCGCGGGGGAGGAACATCACCGCTTCTCCGCGAATACCCGCATCGCTTCGGCGAAGTACTCGGTCAAACCCGGCGCGATCGCCTCATAGCGCGCGGTGAATTCCGGGTTCTCCCGGTAGAGATGACCCAGCCCCTTGAACGCGTCCGGCGTCGGCTCGCGGTTCCAGGATCGGCCGACCCACGCCCAGTGGCGGCGCATGATCGTCGTCACCGGATCGCTGTCGACCGGCAGCCCCTGCTTCAGAGCCTTGGCCAGATCGTGCTCGATCGCCTTGGCCTCCTCCTGGAAGTGGGACCAGTCCCTCTTGCCCCAGCTCTTCATGCCGGCCTTGGCGTCAGCGATCCGCTGGGCGGCCTCGTCGCCATAGCGCTCGACCAGCCAGGCCTCATGCTCGGCCTGCTTCTTGGGATCGAAGCCTTCGAAAAGCATCCTGTCGTCCATCGTCTCGTCTCCTTCGAGGTTGGCGAGGGTTCGATCGACGATGGCTGTCAGCTGAGCGTAGCGCTCGGCCTCGGCCGCCAGGCGCGCGCGTTGGGCGCGGAGCGCGGCGGCGAGGTCGAAATCCGGATCGTCCAACGCGGCCTGAATGTCCTTCAGCGGAGTCTCCAGGGCGCGGTGGAAGAGGATCTGTTGCAGGCGCAGCAGGTCCTGGCGGTCGTAATAGCGATAGCCGTTGGCCCCGACGGCGCGAGGCTTCAACAAGCCGATGGCGTCGTAGTGGTGCAGCGCGCGCACTGAAACGCCGGACAGCTTGGCCATCTGCTTGACCGTGTAAACGCTCAACCGGGGCGCCCTTTAGTCGACCTTGCCTCTCGATGGCGAAGTCACTCAGGGATCACGCGGCGTGAGGGTCAAGCGCGCCGGAGCAAAAAGTCCGCCCGGCTCAGCTCAGGGCGATCGGCGCGCCTTCGGCGCCAGCGACCGGCTTGTCGAGCAGGGTGGTGATGGCGGGGCCCTGGACGCGGGCGATTCCGGCGGCGCGGCACGCCTCCAGCTCGGCCCGCGTGGCCACCCCGGCGACGCCTTGCATCACGCCCTTGCCTTCGTACAGGTTCTTGCGCTCGGCGAACCTCTGAATGTTGCTCATCCGGTCGAACTTGGTCTCGCCGGTCAGCAGCAGGGTGACGCTGTCGATCAGCTCGGGCGGCAGGCCGTGGATCGGGAAGGTGGCGTCCTCGACCCGCAGGTCCATGAAAGCGAAGCTGCCCTTCAGGAAGGCGCGCATCTGCTGCAGCATGCCCAGCGAAGCCTCGCGCGGCGTGCCGTAGATCGTGGCGACCAGGCGCGGCTGCTGATCCAGCGGATAGCGCGACAGGCGGCTCTTGTAGGCGTCCAGGGCCGACTGGGTCGTCAGGTTCCAGAAGCCAAACGGCACCAGGATTTGGCCGAAGGCCGCCGCCTTCAAGGCGGCCTGGGCGTCGGTCAGGCAGATCAGATCGCGCTTG
This sequence comes from Caulobacter sp. CCH9-E1, assembly GCF_001556515.1. Lineage (GTDB taxonomy): Bacteria > Pseudomonadota > Alphaproteobacteria > Caulobacterales > Caulobacteraceae > Caulobacter. The sequence continues at coordinate 2,249 of NZ_LSJA01000200.1, forward strand.
AGGAGTTTGTCGTCGTCCTCCGGCGGCGGCTGCAGCAGATCGGCGCGCATGCCGATGAGCGATGCGACGAAAGCGTTGGCCGAGAGATCATAGACGCCCCACCAGCCCGTCTGCGGCGGCGGAGGGGGAGGCGGCGGAGCCTTGGGCGCGACCGGCGCCTTGGCGGTCTTTGACGCCTTGTCGGCCAAAGGAGCGTCCGCCGCGCCCGCTTCGGCCTTTTCGGCCGCCAGGGCCCTGGCCTCCTCGTGGGTGCTGGGCACGGACTCGACCGCGTCGGCGGTGATCACATGGACCCGGCCCGCCGCGCCGCCATAGCCCTTGCCGGCGACCAGGCCGGCCAGCTCCTTCTGCGACAGGCTGGCGAACTTCAGGACGGCGGTCTCATCGCCCTGGAAGGTCATCAGGCAGATCTCGCCGCCCTCGCCGCCAGGGAACAGCACCTGCTCCAGCTCGGCCGCCAGGGCCTGCATCTCGGCGGGATCCAGCGTCTCGACCCGGTTGTCGGCCAGCACGAAGGCCAGTGGAGCCACGGCGCCGCACTTGCGCGGGGCGCGCCAGCGCGCCTTCAGGAAGGCGTCGGCCACGGCCTGCGCCTTTGATCGCGGGATTTCGCCGGGCTGGCTCTCGCCGGCGTTGAACAGGATTCGGAGGCAGGCGATGGCCGTCATGAGTGCAACACTAGGTAGGAATCCTCGCCAATTCGTTGAGGGCCCCGGCTAAAAGCAACGACCCGCGGGCCTTACACGGCCAGCGGAAGTTCATCGACCGGCGTCTCCTGCTCGGTCACGGGCGCGGCGAACAGGCCGCTGACGAAAGGACCCTTGATCGTGTTGGCGCCCATGCGCCGCGCAAGCTCCAGCTCGCGCGCGTTGCGCACCCCCGCCAGGCCCTGACGCAAGCGGCGGGCGGCGTAGACCTTCCGGTCGGACAAGAAACGATGGATCTTCAGCAGGCGGGACTTCTCGTCATCGCCTTCGAGCTGCAGGACCACGCCGTGCGCCAAGCCTTCGGGCACGGCCTGGCAATAGAAGCCGGCGTCATGAACCCGCAGATCGACGCGGGCGAAGCTGGGCAGGACGATATCGCGCAGCGGGGCGATGGCCGAGAACGGCAGGTCGCGCGGCACCTCGTAGATCACCGCCGCCATCCGCTCGCGAACGCTGGGCGACAGGGCGGTGAAGCGCGCCTGATAGGCCTCGCGGATGCCCGCGCGGACCACGCTCCACATCCGCACGCCCACCCACGCCTTGAGGCTGGGGTCGGCCTCCAGCGCCGCGACGGCGCGGTCGAAGGCCAGGAGGTCGGCCTCGGCGAATTCGGAGTCGTCCTGCGGCTCGGGCGCGCCGGGCTTGCGCACGACCATGATCTCGGAGCTTTCGAACTTCTGGCTTCCCAGGTTGTAGACGCCACGCCAGCCCAGATGGATCGGCGTCTGAGCCTCGACCTTGGGCTTGGCCGCGACCACGCGCGGCGTCGAGCCCCAGGGCGCCAGCTCGGCCACGCCGTCGCGGCGGACCAGGCGCGTGCGGCCCTCGGGCGGCGGCGGCTTGCCGCCGCGCATGGCCAGCAGCTCATCCTCGGTCAGGGTGGAAAACTTGAGGACCTGCTCTTCCTCGCCCTCGAAGGTGAGCATGCAGAGATCATCGCGGCCCTGGGTGCCGAACAGCCGCAGCTGCAGCTCCGAAGCCATATGTCGCAGTTCTTCGCCGTCCAGATAATCGGCGTGAGGATCGATCAGCACATAGGCGCCGGGCGCCACGCGGCCGTAGCGACGGGGAGCAGGCCAATGGGCCTCGATATAGGAGGAGGCGGTCTTGTCGATCTTGGCCGGAGTCACGCCCTCGACGGCGGTCTCGCGCGCGCCGTGTTCAATGCAGATTCGAAGACATGCCATCCCGCCCATGCGGGGAAACTTATAACGCCGTGTATTGAGAATTGCTTCTCGGAACTAATGGCGCGACAACGCGCCACAGACCTTAAACGAATGCCTCCGACAACCTGAAGTCTAGGCGTTGGCGCACGCCCGGCCAGTCGTAATCAGTGATCGAGAAGACGGCCGTGTCGCGCACGTGACCCGTCCAGGTGATCTTGTGATTGCGGAGCACGCCTTCCTTGGTCGCGCCCAGCTTCTGGATCGCCGCCTGGCTGCGGGCGTTGCGGACGTCGGTGACCAGCTCGACGCGAATGGCGCCGCAGTCGAACGCGTGCGCCAGCAGCAGCCGCTTGCTTTCCGGATTGACCGGACCCGACCGCGCTTCAGGGTTGAGGAAGGTCGAGCCGATCTCCAGACCGCAGTGGAGACGGCGGATGTTCAGGTAGCTGGAGGTGCCGACCACCTTGCCGTCCGACAGGCGGCGGATGGCGAAGCCGATGCGCTCGCCCCGGTCCGTCTCGCCCTGCAGCGCGCCCCAGAAGTCGTCGAAGCCTTCGCCGCAGCCGTTGACCGACATGATCTCCCAGCTTTCGGGATCGCAGTCGACGGCGGCCTTCAGCTCGTCGCGGTGATCGACGGTGACGGGTTCGAGGCGCACATGGCGCCCCTGCAGGATGTCGGCGGTCAGGTTCAGCATGACCGCCGTTGTCCGACAGCCGTGTGACGAACACAACCCGCCCGCCGGAAACTTACGCAATCGGACGTAGCCCTGCCCGCTTGCCCCGCGCGTCAGGGCGTTCTACAAACACTTCAAACAAGCGTTTGAGATAAGCAAAGCGGGCAGAGGGAACACCATGGACTTCGACATCTCCCCCAAGCAACGCGTCTTCCTGGACCGCGTCACCGCGTTCATGGACGAACACGTTTATCCGGCGATCCCGGCCTACGACGCCGAGATGAACGTCCTGGGTCAGGAGCGCTGGAAGGTCGTCCAGGTGCTGGAAGAACTGAAGAAGAAGGCCAAGGCCGCGGGCCTGTGGAACTTCTTCATGCCGCCGCACAGCGGCCAGACCCATGTCGACGACACCTTCGTCTTCGAAGGCGAGCAGCTGACCAACCTCGAATACAGCCTGATCGCCGAGCACATGGGCAAGGTCGGCTTCGCCTCGGAGGTCTTCAACTGCTCGGCGCCGGACACGGGCAACATGGAAGTGCTGATGCGCTACGGCACGCTGGCGCAGAAGGAGCGCTGGTTGCGCCCGCTGATGAACGGCGAGATCCGCTCGGCCTTCCTGATGACCGAGCCGGCGGTGGCCAGCTCGGACGCCACCAACATCGAGACCCGCATCGAGCGCGACGGCGACCACTATGTGATCAACGGCCGCAAGTGGTGGAGCTCGGGCGTGGGCGACCCGCGCTGCAAGGTGGCGATCGTGATGGGCAAGACCGATCCGACCGCCTCGACCCACCAGCAGCAGAGCCAGGTCCTGGTGCCGATGGACGCGCCGGGGATCGAGATCGTCCGCATGCTGCCGGTGTTCGGCTATGACGACGCCCCGCACGGCCACGCCGAGGTGATCCTGAAGGACGTCCGCGTGCCGGTCGAGGACGCCCTGCTGCTGGGCGAAGGCCGCGGCTTCGAGATCGCCCAGGGCCGCCTGGGCCCCGGCCGCATCCACCACTGCATGCGCACGATCGGCGCGGCCGAGGTGGCGCTGGAGAAGATGATCAAGCGCCTGATGAGCCGGAAGGCGTTCGGCAAGTACCTGTCCGATCACTCGGTCTGGGAGCAGCGTATCGCCGAGGCCCGCATCGACATCGAGATGTGCCGCCTGCTGTGCCTGAAGGCCGCCGACATGATGGACAAGGCCGGCAACAAGTCGGCCCGCCTCGAGATCGCGATGATCAAGGTCGCCGCCCCGCGCATCGCCCTGAAGGTCATCGACGACGCCATCCAGGCCCACGGCGGCGCGGGCGTGACCACCGACTTCGGCCTCGCCAAGCTCTATGCCGGCATCCGCACCCTGCGCCTGGCCGACGGCCCGGACGAGGTCCACTGCCGCACCATCGCCCGCATGGAAATGTCCAAGTACGGCGACCTCGCCTACAAGCAGAAGACCGAGCGCGACGCGGCCCTGCACGTGCCGGGGATTCGGTAGAAGGCGAGATGCTCCCCCGCGATGCGGGGGAGCTGTCGCGGAGCGACTGAGGGGGCTAATGCGGCATAGGTCCAGCTAGCCCCCTCCGGCCCGCCGGGCCACCTCCCCCGCATCGCGGGGGAGGAACTTTAGCCGCAAAATCCGGGCGGACAGCCTCGCTTCGGCGAGCGATCATCGCCGCATGACCCGCCCCAACCACCTCCTCCTGGATCGCGCGCCGTCGCCGATCGGCGAGATCCTGATCGTCACCGACGAGACCGGCCTGCTGCGCGCCGTCGACTTCCACGACTTCGAGCCGCGCCTGCGCCGGCTGCTGCGCCTGCACTACGGCGACCTTCCGCTACAGGCGGGTGAGGCGCCGGCCCCGACCAAGGTCGCCTTCGCCCGCTACTTCGCCGGAGATGTGAGCGCGCTAGCCGACCTAAGCTGGGATACAGGCGGCACGGCCTTCCAGCGCGCGGTCTGGCGGGCGCTGGCCGCCATTCCACCGGGGGAGACCGTGACCTATTCGGAGCTCGCCCGCCGCGTGGAGCGCCCCGCCGCCATTCGCGCGGTCGGCGCCGCCAACGGCGCCAATCCGCTAAGCTTGGTCGCGCCCTGCCACCGGGTGATCGGCATGAGCGGCGCGCTCACCGGCTATGCCGGCGGGATCGAACGCAAGCGCTGGCTGCTGGCCCATGAGGGCGTGCTTCAGGCGAAGCCCATGCCCCTCGCCACATAAGGCCCGACGTTGAAGAACGGGAGGCTCAGGGTGATCCCGATCAGGGCGTTGACCGCGATCGAACCGGCGTTGAAGCGGCCCGCCTCGCCATCCTTGACCGCCGACAGCGCCCGCGCCGCCGCCGCGCCCAGCCAGCCCACCGCCAGCACCATCGCCATGGCCGCGCCCAGCCGGGGCTGGTAGCCGAGATACAGCGCCGCGATCCCGTGCGAGGCGATCAGCATGCCGCCGAACGCCCGCCCTTCCGCGAACAGCGGCGACTTCGGCGTCTCCTCGTCGGCCAGGCCCGCAAGGCCCAACATGGTCTCGGGCCGCGCCAGGATCATGCCGCCCAGCGCGCCGCCGATGACGCAGGCCACCACCGCCAGGAACAGGGACAGGACGTAGCTGGACATCGGCTCTCCTAGCACTCCGTCAGGCAGGCGCGTGACAGACGGCCTCGACGTTTCGACCGTCCGGGTCAAGAACGAAAGCCGCATAATAGTTGGGATGATAGTGAGGCCGAACGCCCGGCGCCCCATTGTCGGTCCCGCCCGCCGCCAGCGCCGCGGCGTGGAAGGCGTCGACCTGGGCCCGGTCGGCGGCCAGGAAGGCCACATGCATGGCGCCCGTCGCCGCGGGGCCCTCGCTGACCCAGAAGTTCGGCTTGCCGACCTGCAGTTCGGGTCTGGCCGCCGTCGCGCCATAGCCGAAGTGCGCCGATCCGCCGGTCTGCTCGGCGGTCACGCTCATGACAACGGCCAGCCCCAAAGGCGCCAAGGCCGCGTCGTAGAAGGCTTTAGCGACCTTGAGGTCGCTCGCCGTCACCCCGATATGATCGATCACCACAGGCCTCCCGTTAACCGCCCGACGAAAAAACTTCACCCTGGGCGTTCTTGACTCCCCGAGGGCCGGCGCCTAACTGACGCTCGTCGTTAGCACTCGGAGGGAGCGACTGCTAACAGCACCGCTCCCTCCTGCTGACGAAGCCATTAAATCAAACCGTTCCGACGGAGAACCACAATGAAGTTTCGTCCCCTGGGCGACCGCGTCCTCGTGAAGCGCGTCGAAGAAGAAACCAAGACCAAGGGCGGGATCATCATTCCCGACACGGCGAAGGAAAAGCCTCAAGAAGGCGAAGTCGTCGCTGTCGGTCCGGGCGCTCGCAACGACAAGGGCGAAGTCGTCGCCCTGGACGTGAAGGCCGGCGACCGCATCCTGTTCGGCAAGTGGTCGGGCACCGAAGTGAAGGTCGACGGTCAGGACCTCCTGATCATGAAGGAAAGCGACGTCCTGGGCGTGGTCGAGGCTTAAGGCCTCCTCCGTCCTTCGACGCTTTCTCCCCTAACCTCTTTCCAGAAAGGCACCACACATGGCCGCCAAAGACGTCTATTTCTCCTCCGACGCGCGCGACAAGATGCTGCGCGGCGTCAACATCCTCGCCAACGCGGTGAAGGTGACCCTGGGCCCCAAGGGCCGCAACGTCGTCATCGAAAAGTCGTTCGGCGCTCCGCGCACGACCAAGGACGGCGTCTCGGTCGCCAAGGAAATCGAACTGGCTGACAAGTTCGAGAACCTCGGCGCGCAGATGATCCGCGAAGTCGCCAGCAAGACCAACGACAAGGCCGGCGACGGCACCACGACCGCCACGGTCCTGGCCCAAGCCATCGTCCAGGAAGGCCTCAAGTCGGTCGCCGCCGGCATGAACCCGATGGACCTGAAGCGCGGTATCGACAAGGCCGTGCTGGTCGCCGTCGAGGACATCAAGAAGTCCTCGAAGAAGGTCACCACCAACGCTGAAATCGCCCAAGTCGGCACCATCTCGGCCAACGGCGACAAGGAAGTCGGCGAGATGATCGCCAAGGCGATGGACAAGGTCGGCAACGAAGGCGTCATCACCGTCGAGGAAGCCAAGACCGCCGAGACCGAACTCGACGTCGTCGAAGGCATGCAGTTCGACCGCGGCTACCTGTCGCCGTACTTCATCACCAACGCCGACAAGATGGAAGTTCAGCTGGAAGAGCCGCTGATCCTCCTGTTTGAAAAGAAGCTGTCGTCGCTGCAGCCGCTGCTGCCGGTGCTGGAAGCCGTCGTCCAGTCGGGCCGTCCGCTGCTGATCATCGCCGAGGACGTCGAGGGCGAGGCCCTGGCCACGCTGGTCGTCAACAAGCTGCGTGGCGGCCTGCGCGTCGCCGCGGTCAAGGCTCCGGGCTTCGGCGACCGCCGCAAGGCCATGCTGGAAGACATCGCGATCCTGACCGGCGCCCAAGTCGTCAGCGAAGACCTCGGCATCAAGCTCGAGAGCGTCACGCTCGACATGCTGGGCCGCGCCAAGAAGGTCTCGATCACCAAGGACGACACCACGATCGTGGACGGCGTCGGTGAGAAGGAAGCCATCGAGGCTCGCATCTCGCAGATCAAGCGCCAGATCGAGGAAACCACCTCGGACTACGACAAGGAAAAGCTGCAAGAGCGCCTGGCCAAGCTGGCCGGCGGCGTCGCGGTCATCCGCGTCGGCGGCTCGACCGAAGTCGAAGTGAAGGAAAAGAAGGACCGCGTTGACGACGCCCTCAACGCGACCCGCGCGGCCGCCGACGAAGGCATCGTCCCGGGCGGCGGCACGGCTCTGCTGAAGGCCTCCAAGGCCCTGGCTGGCCTGACCGGCGACAACGACGACCAGACCGCCGGCATCGCGATCGTCCGTCGCGCCCTGCAGGCTCCGATCCGCCAGATCGCCGAAAACGCCGGCGTCGAAGGCTCGATCGTGGTTGGCAAGATCCTGGAAAACGACAGCAGCTCGTTCGGCTTCAACGCCCAGAGCGAACAGTATGTCGACCTGGTCGCCGACGGCGTCATCGACCCGGCCAAGGTTGTCCGCACGGCCCTGCAGAACGCCGCCTCGGTGGCCGGCCTGCTGATCACCACGGAAGCCGCGATCGTCGAAGCCCCGAAGAAGGCCTCGGCCGGCGCCGCTCCGGGCGGCATGCCGGGCGGCATGGGCGACATGGACTTCTAAGAAGTCCATAAAGTCGCCCATTCTCCAAAGAGATCTGGATCGGCCTAGCCGATCCAGAGCGGCGACATGGACTTCTAAGAAGTCCTGCCAGCCAACAGCTGAAACGGATGAGGGCGGGGCCGAAAGGCTCCGCCCTTTTTCTATCCACCGCCCATCCACCGGAATCTCATCAAATCCGCGAGAACGCACGCATCCAAGCGTCGCCTTCGGCGTTAGGATGCAGCCTTGCAGGCATGGAGGCTGTCATGTCGTTCGTGCGTGAGTATCCCGCCCCGCGTCGTAAACGCGCCCCGCGGTCTTCCCTGAGTATCATTGTCCTGGGCTTGTCGGCCTGGCTGGTTCTGGGCCTGCTGAGCCAGGCGGCGTTCCAGCTGATCGGCTGATTGGCGCTTACAGTTTCGTGCGGAACGTCCTAAGTCCGGGATCATGTTCCGCCAGCGTCCCGACGCCGATCTGATCGTTCAAGGCTGGGTCATCGGCGTCATGGTCGAGGTCCCCGGCGAGCGCGCCCCCGTGCGCCACTACTTCGCCGTCGGCAAGGCCGACCGGGCGCAGGCCGAATGGACCGCCACCGACCTCGCCCAGACCGAGGGCGCGATCGCCTCCAGTCCCGTCGACGGTCATGAGCCGGTCGAGGCCATGCACGAGATCGTCGCCTATCGTATGCGGGACCTGGGCCTGAAGACCGGCGAAGCGCGGCGGCTGGGCGACAAGTACCCGCGCCGCTGGTTGTTCTAGCGCCCGCTCGCGATTAGCCCTTGGCGCGCGCGCGCCTTTCCGGCCATGCTCAGCGCCAAACAGGCGTTCGAACGCCGTGCGAGGGAAGAGCATGACCAGGATGAGGCTGGCCGCCATGGGTTTGGCGGCGATCTTGACGATGGGCGCATCGGCCTGCGCCCAGACAGCGCCCGCGCCGAGCACGCCGAACGATTACGCCAAGCCTGAAAGCTGGCTATGCCTGCCCGGCCGCCAGGACGCCTGCGCCTCGGACCAGACGACAACCATCGTCGAGGCCGACGGCAAGACCTCGGTCGAGACCTTCAAGGCCGCGACCGCGCCGGCCTACGACTGTTTCTACGTCTATCCGACGGTCTCGACCGATCCGGGCGGCAACAGCGACATGGTCATCGATCCGGCCGAGAAGCGCGTCGTCGACCAGCAGCTGGCGCGCTTCGCCTCCAAGTGCCGGGTCTTCGCGCCGATGTACCGCCAGGTCACCCTGGCGGCGCTGCGGTCGGTCATGCTGGGGCGCCCGTCTCCGGGTGACGCCGAGCTGGCCTATGGCGACGTTCGCGACGCCTGGCGCTGGTATCTGGCCAATGAAAACAAGGGCCCCAATAACCAGCCAAGGGGCGTCGTCCTGATCGGCCATAGCCAGGGCTCGCGCGTCCTGCTGAACCTGCTGAAGAACGAGATCGACGGCCAGCCGGCCCAGAAGCAGATGATCTCGGCCCTGGTGCTGGGCATGAACACGCCGGTGGACGCCGCGGGCAAGTACGGCTCGATCCCGCTGTGTACGAAGGCCGACCAGGCCGGCTGCCTCGTCACCTATGTCTCGTTCCGCGCGACCAGCCCGCCGCCGGCCAACAGCCGCTTTGGCAAGACGGACGCGGACGGCCATCGCGCCGGCTGCGTGAACCCCGCCGCCCTGCTGGCCGGCAAGGCCTCTTCGGAGGATGCGCCGCTGCATGCCTATCTCAGCAGCAAGGGGTTCGGGGCCGTCGAGGGACAGGCGCCCAAGCCGTTCGCCAAGGGACTGACGGTGACGACGCCGTTCGTCTCGATGCCGGGCCTGCTCTCGGCCCGCTGCGTCAGCGAAGGCGACTTCACCTACCTGTCGGTCAAGATCAACGCCGATCCGGCCGACCCGCGCGCCGACGACATCGGCGGCGACATCGCGGTGGCGGGCGTCGTGCTGAAGGACTGGGGGCTGCACCTGATCGACGTGAACCTGGCCATGGGGGACCTGGTGGCGCTGGTCGACCGTCAGGCGGCGGCTTACGGGGCCAAATAGATGCTCCCCCGCGATGCGGGGGAGCTGTCGCGGAGCGACTGAGGGGGCTAAC
>NZ_LSJA01000201.1 GCF_001556515.1 Caulobacter sp. CCH9-E1
CGCCGCGATAGACCTCGGCGTAGCGGGTGTTCAGCGGGTCGGCGACCTGGCTGTCGCCATAGCCGTCGGCCTCGTTCAGCGGCACGCCGTCCTGGGCGATCAGGAGGCCCCGGTTGTGGTTGGCGTTGCCGATCCCCGAGCCGCGGATCGAGACGCGGATATCGCCGCCCCATTTGCGCTGGGCGTAGACCCCAGGGGCGTCGCGCAGCATGTCGTCGAGGGCCAGGGTCTGGCGATTGATGTAGCTCTCTTGCGAGATCACCGACACCGCGCCGGGGGTCTCCGACAGGCGCTTGCGGGCGTCGGCGACGACGGGCGGATCCTCGGGATTGCGGCGGGCGGTGACGATGACCGACGAGACCTCGGTGTCGGCTTCGGGCTTGTCCGCGGCGTGGGCGAGCGGCGGAACGCAGGCGGCGATGGCCGTGGCGGCCAGGAGGAGAGACTTCATGACGTGGTCCTAGGGCGCGGCTTGGCGCGCCGAGTAAGCAAGGCTGAAACAGGCGGAGGATGCGCGCGGGCGGACGCGGCCGCGAGGCGGCGCGTGCGCTCCAGCGGGCGGCCGGAGGCTCTAGATCAGCTGGCTTGGAGGACCGCGCGCCGGCAGGGGCGGGGCGGCGAGGCCTCGTCCCGGGGCGAGGTGGATGACGCGCGTCGGTTCGATAGGCGCGTAGGCGACGAACGCGATCTTGGTCGCCGTGAACGGGCTGGGCGGCGGGGCCGCCGCGCCTTGGCTGGCGAACGGGCAGGGCGCGTCGTGGGCGGACTTGTCGTCCTTGTCGGAGTGGCCGGCGAGGGTCTCGCCCGGCTGGACAAGCTTGGCGCCGTCGCCGGTGCAGAGCACCAACGAGAACGGCAGGCCGTTGCGCGGATCAGGCGCGGTCATGAAGCCGGCCGGGATCATCACCTTCAGGGCGATCGCCAGCGCCGCGAGCGTCAGGAAGACGGCGCGGGCGAAGGGACGGCGCTGAAGCGGCGAACGAGTCACGGCGCGCTCTTTAGTCGATGCGGGCCGGCTTGTCGCCTCCGTGTTCGCGCGGGGGGGGGCTCGCGCCGCGTTTCGCGGCTGGCCTATATACGCGCGCTTCAAGCCGGCGCCCCGGGCGTCCCGCAAAGCAAGGACTGACGTTCCAGCCGGCCTGCTTCTCCGTCGCGGCGATGATGGACTGGGTGTTTTCGGAACAAATGCTAGGGAGACGTCCCGGGTGTCGTGATCTTCATGTGGGGCTACATGATCTGATCTAAGTCTATTCGACGGGATGAGCAGTCAATCACCTATGGTGCAAAATTGTGTTGGGTGTGGCGAAGGTGTTCGATGTAGGCACTGAATGGATTGTATCGATGTATACGTGAATTCTGAGGTATATTTTGAGTATTTGTATACAATAATATTTGTTAAATGAGCCTATTGCGTCCAATTTGTTGAGAATTGTCAATTTCGGTTGTGCGTGTTGATCTAGGTGTCGGGGCGGCCGGTAATCGCGTTGGCCGAGCGTCTTGGAGCTGTCCATGGACCCCGCTGTTATAGATCTGTCGCGACTGCAGTTCGCGTTGACGGCCCTCTACCACTTCCTGTTCGTACCCC
>NZ_LSJA01000202.1 GCF_001556515.1 Caulobacter sp. CCH9-E1
AACACGCCCCAGACACCAGGCCCACATAACCCGTGCCAATCATCGCTACGCGCATCGAACCACCATGATCTGGGCGCCGCCATCGTTCGCGGCGCCTCGCCTATTCCAGCAATCGCGAAGCGGAGGCAAGCCGCGCCGTCACGCTCGCCCCTCACGACGCCGCCACGAAACGCCCCCGCATCGCGAAATCGCCCGCTGACAGCGCATGGCGCCGACCTATCGCCGCCGTCGCGTGAGGCCGCCGAGAAGGCCGCGCATCAGCTCCCGCCCGGCCTGTGACGCGACGGTTCGCACGAGCGTTACGGCGAACGCCTCCGCCATGGTCTGCCGATTGGAAGCGCGGCGGCCGCCCACGTCATCCCTCCCCAGTTCGCGCTCTTTTTCCCTCGCCTGGAGCTGCGCCTGGCGAGCCCGGCCTTGCAGGATCTCGTAAGCGGAGTCGCGATCCATCGGTTCGTCGTAAATCCCTCTTACCGGGCTCTGGCCTTGAACCGCGGCGCGCTCTTGAGGCGTGATGGGACCAAGGCGCGAGGCGGGCGGACGGATCAGCGTCTTCTGGACGATTTGCGGCGCGCCCTTCTCATCGAGGGTCGAGACGAGGGCCTCGCCGACGCCGAGCGCCTGGATCGCCTCCGCCGTGTCGAAGCCGGGATTGCTCCTGAATGACTGAGCCGCCGCCTTCAGACCCTTCTGATCGGCCGGGGTATAGGCCCGCAGGGCGTGCTGGACCCGGGCGCCGAGCTGGCCCAGCACCGCGTCGGGAATGTCGGCGGGATTCTGGGTCACGAAATATACGCCCACGCCCTTGGAGCGGATCAGCCTCACCACCTGCTCGATTTTCTCGAGCAAGGCCTTGGGCGCGTCGTTGAACAGCAAGTGGGCTTCGTCGAAGAAGAACACGAGCCTGGGCTTCTCCGGATCGCCGACCTCCGGCAGGATCTCGAACATTTCCGACAGCAACCACATCAGGAAGGTGGCGTAGAGCTTCGGTGACTGGATCAGCCGGTCGGCGGCCAGGAGGCTGACATAGCCCCGCCCCGCCGTGTCGGTGCGCATCAAGTCTGCGAGATCGAGGGCCGGCTCGCCGAAGAAGGCCTCGGCGCCCTGGGTTTGGAGAGTCAGAAGCCTGCGCTGGATCGCGCCGACGGTCGCGGAGGACACGTTTCCGTACTGCGTGCCGATCTCGTCCGCGTGGTCCGCCACGTATTTCAGCGCCGCCTGCAGGTCCTTAAGGTCCAGCAGGAGCAAGCCCTCCTGGTCGGCGACATGGAAGACGATCGTCAGGACCCCTTCCTGCACGTCGTTCAACTCCAGAAGGCGGGACAGCAACAGCGGCCCCATTTCGGAGATCGTCGCGCGGATCGGATGTCCCTTCTGTCCGAAGAGATCCCAGAAGATCATCGGCGGCGCGGCCGGCGCCAAGGCCAGATCCATCGCGGCGGCCCGCGCCAGCATCTTCTCGTTGGGCGCTCCCGGCATAGCCAAGCCCGACAGATCGCCCTTCACATCGGCGGCGAACACCGGCACCCCGGCGTCCGAGAAGGCTTGGGCCATGACCTGCAAGGTGACCGTCTTGCCTGTTCCGGTGGCTCCCGCGACGAAGCCATGTCGATTCGCGCGATCCAGGCGTTGTGTGACCGGGCTTTGTCCAAGCCCGAGAAGGATCTGGTTGTCACCGATGGCCAGCGGCATGAGTAATCTCCTTATCCCGGACCCTAGCCGGGGCCTTGAGCGCAGCCAATCGTGATGGGCTATGTCCCCACGCTTCAGTAGAGCCCTTGAAGATGCCCACCCGAGCCTCGCCTCCTTCCACCACCCGCAACGCCGTGGTGTTCCTGGCCGTCATCGCGGGCGGCGCGGCGCTCTACTGGATGCAGGACATTCTGACCCCGCTGGCCCTGGCCGTGTTCCTGGCCGTCATGATCGACAGTTTCGCCCGGGTGCTGACGGCGCGCCTGCCCGCCGTTCCGGCGCGCGTCGCCTTGCCCGCCGCGGTCGTCATCTCCGTCCTGCTGTTCGGCGCCTCGTTCTGGGTGGTCATCGAGAACGGGCGCGACTTCTTCGACCAGCTCAAGGACTACGCGCCGCGACTGAACGACATCATCGCCAGGGCCGCTCACGCCGTTGGCATTCATGTGGCCCCGACTGTCGGCAGCCTGATCAACGAGCTGAATCCGCAACGCTACATCGGCCAGGCCGCGCAATCGTTCGGCAACTTCGCCTCCAGCGCCGTGCTGGTGCTGATCTATCTGGGCTTCATCATCGCCTCGCGGCGGGGCTTTGCGCGCAAGATCGTCTCGCTGTTCCCGCAGCATGCCGAGCGCGAGCAGAACATGAAGCTGTTTCGGCGCATCCGCGACGGGGTGGAACAGTACCTGTGGATCCAGACGGTCACCGGCCTGATGATCGCCGTCAGCGCCTGGGTGGTGATGATGCTGGTGCGGCTGGACAACGCCTTCTTCTGGGCCTTCCTGATCTTCCTGGCCGCCTACATCCCGATCCTGGGCGGCGCGATCGGCTGCTTCATGCCGCCCCTGTTCGCCCTGGTGCAGTTCCCCGAGAGCTTCTGGCCGGCGATCATCCTTTTCGTGGCCCTGCAAGGCATCTTCTTCGTCGTTGGCAACGTGGTCCTGCCCCGTATGCAAGGCGACAGCCTGAACATGGATCCGACGGTGGTGCTTTTGTCCCTCGCCGTCTGGGGCGCGCTGTGGGGCGTGCCGGGCATGTTCCTGTCCACGCCGCTGACCGTGGCGGCCATGCTGATCCTGGCCCAGTTCGAGGGCTCGCGCTGGATCGCCATCTTGCTGTCCGAGGACGGCGACCCTGACGGCGAACGCCTGGGAGCGGCCACGCCGCGTCAGGTCGCCCGATCGCGAAAGAAGTGAACGCGCCTCTTAAACGGACGCGATAAGCCCCTATCTAGGGTTAGTCCGGCTCCCCCACCCGGACCCCCGCCGATCGCGGCCGGCAAGGCCGCCGCCATCGAAGCGGAAAACGCCCGCATCCCCCAGCGGGCCCGCGCCGCCGGCTTCCCCCAGCCGGCGGCGTTTCCGTTTCCGCGCCCCCTTTTTGGCCAGCCGTTAACGACAAGCTTTCGCCCGCGCGCTACGCTTTAAAGCTGCGCCGTCGGCTCCTTGGCGGCGAGCGCGCCGGCGGGACCGAAAGGTAGCTTATTCTCCGCATATGCGTTGAGTTTTCACCTTTCTCCGCTAGGTAGGTCGGAAAAATTTTTGAGGAAGCGGCATGAGCGGCGTAAAGATTGACCCAAATCACAACCTAGCCGCCGCCTACGCTCAGACACGCGGGAAGACGGTCCAGGAGCTCTCCCTGGCGGAGCGCGACTTTTTGGCCCAGGTCGACGCCGACTGGGCCGTCGAGGACGCGCCCGTCCTGTCGGCGCCGGCCGCCGCCGCTTCGCTTGTCGACTTCTGGGATTTCGCGGTCGGCGTCACCGGCGACCAGCCGGCCGTCCGCCTGCGTTCGGTCGGGGAAGGCGCGTCGGGACGCGACCTGCTTGAGATCGTCCAGCAGGATCGCCCGTTCCTGGTCGACAGCGTCATGGGCGAGATCACGGAAAGCGGCTTCCGGGTCCGGGCCATGTTCCACCCAGTGGTCGAGATCGACGGGATCGGTCGGTCGCTGATCCAGGTCCACCTCGATCCCGTCGGCGAGGACCGCGCCGAGTTCCTGCTGGAGCAGGTGCGCGAGACCCTGTTCGACGTCCGCCGCGCCGTCGGCGACTTCAAGGCCATGCGCGAGCTGATGCATCGCGCCATCGGCGAGCTGTCCGCCAGCCCTGGCGTCACCAGCGAAGAAGGCCGCCAGGAGGAGCTCGCCTTCCTGCGCTGGCTCGAGAATGACAACTTCGTCTTCCTCGGCGCGCGGGTCTACGAGTATCCGCGCTCGGCCGACGGCGGCTACGCCGCTGAAGAACCTCTCTACGAAGCGGAAGCCGGCCTTGGGGTCTTGAAGGACTCGACGCGAGCCGTGCTGCGCCGGACCCATGAGCCCGCGATCCTATCGGTCCAACTGCGCCGCCAGCTCGAGACCGGAACGCCCGTCGTGGTCGCCAAGTCCAACCTGCGCTCGCGCGTCCACCGTCGCGGCTTCATGGATTATGTCGGCGTGCGCCGCTACGGCTCGGACGGCAAGCCCTCGGGCGAGGTGCGGTTCGTCGGTCTGTTCACCGCCGAGGCCTATGAGACGCCCGCCAGCGAGGTGCCGCTGATCCGGCACCGCGTGGCGCGGATCATGCGCCGAGCCGCCAAGGCGCCGGGCAGCCACAACGAAAAGCGCCTGCGCAACATCCTCGAGACCTGGCCGCGCGACGAGCTGTTCCAGACCAGCGAGGACACGCTGCTGTCCATGGCGCTGGGCGTCCTGCACCTGATCGACCGACCGCGCGTGCGGCTGTTCGCCCGCATGGATCCGTTCGACCGCTTCGCTTCGGTCCTGGTCTACATTCCGCGCGAGCGCTTCGACACCGAGGTCTGTGAGCGCGCGGGCGCGATCCTGGCCGACGCCTATGACGGCAAGGTGCTGGAGTATTATCCGGAAATTTCCGACGCCCCCCTGGCGCGGGCTCAATTCATCATCGAGGTCACCCCCGGCGACCACCCCGAGCCCGACCTGGCGTGGGTGGAATCCCGCATCGCCGATACGGCGCTCACCTGGGAAGACCGTTTCGAGGCGGTGGTCCGCGCCGGCGGCGCGCCGGCGGGCGGCGTTCGCGCCTTGCTGGCCAAGTATGGCCGCGCCTTCCCGGCCGGCTATCGCGACCAGTATGACGCCCAGGAAGCGCTGCTGGACATCGACGTCATCGAGACGCTGGCCCCCGACACCCGGCCGCGCGTGCGCGCCTTCCGCCGAGCGGAGGACGACGCCCGCACCTTCCGCTTCAAGCTCTACCTGCGCGGCGCCGCGGCGCCGCTGGCCGAAGTGCTGCCGATCCTGGAGCGCATGGGACTGAAGGCCCTGATCGAGGACGGCTTCCGTCTGAGCATCTACGAGCTCGACGGCCCGCACTCGGTCTGGGTCCATGAGTTCGTGCTGGACGACCCCGCCGGCGAGCACATCGTGTTCGACGAGATCCGGCAGGCCTTCGAGGAAGCCTTCATCGCGATCTGGACGGGCCTGGCCGAGAACGACGGCTTCAACCGCATCGTGCTCGAACTGGCCGTCGGCTGGCGCGAGGCGGCGCTGATCCGCGCCCTGGCGCGCTATCGCCAACAGTCGGGCCTGGATCCCAGCCAGCAGGTGCAGGAAGCCGCGCTGCGCGACCATCCGGCCGTCACGCGCCTGATCCTCGACCTCTTCCGCGTCAAGTTCGACCCGGCCATCGCCAGCGACCTGAAGGCGCGAACGACCCAGGCCAAGGCCGTCGAGGCCAAGATCGTCGAGGCCCTGCAGGCCGTCGAAAGCCTGGACGCCGACCGCGTTCTGCGCCGGCTGGCCGCCCTGGTGGGCGCGATCCAGCGGACCAACTTCTATCAGCCGGCCGCCGATGGCGGCCCCAAGCCCTATATCAGCTTCAAGATCGCCTCCCGCGAGCTGGAAGACCTGCCGGCGCCCAAGCCCTTCCGCGAGATCTACGTCTCGGCGCCGCATATCGAGGGCGTGCACCTGCGCTTTGGCCCGGTGGCGCGCGGCGGCCTGCGCTGGTCCGATCGCCGCGACGACTTCCGCACCGAGGTCCTGGGCCTGGTGAAGGCCCAGCAAGTCAAGAACGCGGTGATCGTGCCGGTCGGCTCCAAGGGCGGCTTCTATCCCAAGCAGCTGCCGCGCGGCGGCGATCGCGACGCGATCCAGGCCGAGGCGATCCGCGCCTATAAGACCTTCCTGTCAGGCCTGCTGGACCTGACCGACAACATCAACGCCGACAACGAGGTCGTTCCGCCGACCTCGGTGGTCGTCCATGACGGGCAGGACCCCTATCTGGTCGTCGCCGCCGACAAGGGCACGGCGACGTTCTCCGACATCGCCAACGGCGTAGCCGAGGACTACGGGTTCTGGCTGGGCGACGCCTTCGCGTCCGGCGGTTCGGTCGGCTATGACCACAAGGTCATGGGCATCACCGCCCGCGGCGCCTGGGAGGCGGTCAAGCGCCACTTCCGCGAGCTGGGCAAGGACATCCAGACCGAGACCTTCACGGCCGTCGGCGTCGGCGACATGTCCGGCGACGTGTTCGGTAACGGCATGCTGCTGTCCAAGCAGACCAAGCTGCTCGCCGCCTTCGACCACCGCCATATCTTCCTCGATCCCGATCCGGATCCGGCGGTGTCGTGGGCCGAGCGCGACCGGATGTTCAAGCTGCCGCGCTCGTCCTGGGAGGATTACGACAAGTCGAAGATCTCGCAAGGCGGCGGCGTCTTCGCCCGCAGCCTGAAGAGCATCCCGCTGTCGCCCGAGGTCCGCGCCATGCTGGACCTGAAGGCCGAGGCCGTCTCACCGGCCGAGTTGATGACCGCGATCCTGAAGGCGCGGGCAGAACTGCTCTATCTCGGCGGGATCGGCACCTATGTGAAGGCCAAGGGCGAGAGCAACGCCGACGCCGGCGACAAGGCCAATGACGCCATCCGCATCAACGGCTCCGACCTGCGTGTGAAGGTCGTGGGCGAAGGCGCCAACCTGGGCCTGACCCAGGCCGGCCGCATCGAGTTCGCCCAGGCGGGCGGTCATGTGAACACCGACGCCATCGACAACTCGGCCGGCGTCGACAGCTCCGACCACGAGGTCAACATCAAGATCCTGACCGGCATCCTGGAGCGCGGCGGCGAACTGACCCGTCCCGATCGCAACACCTTGCTGGCCTCGATGACCGACGACGTGGCCCACCACGTGCTGGAGCACAATTACGATCAGACCCTGGCCCTGACCCTGTTGGAGAGCGACGCGGTCTCGGAGGTCGACGCCCAGATCCGCTACATGGTCGACCTGGAGCACCGCGGCCGCCTGGACCGTCGCGTCGAGGGCCTGCCGACCAATACGGCGCTGCTGGAGCGCAAGGCGGCCGGCAAGGGCCTGACCCGTCCGGAGCTGGCCGTACTGCTGGCCTACGGCAAGCTCGATCTGTTCGATGAGATCGTCGCCTCGTCGGCGCCGGATGATCCCTGGTTCGAAGCCACCTTGCGGGGCTATTTCCCCGAGGCGCTGGGCAAGTACGCCGACGCCATGCAGAAGCACCGCCTGAAGCGCGAGATCATCGCCACGGTGGTCGGCAACCAGATGGTCAACATGTGCGGCCCGACCTTCGCCAGCCGCCTGAAGGCGGCCGCCAGCTCGGATATCGCGGCCGTGGTCGTCGGCTTCACGGCCGCCCGCGAGATCCTGGGGATCGACGCCCTGTGGGATCAGGTGGGCGCGCTCGACAACAAGGCGTCCGCCGACGGCCAGACGGCGCTCTACAAGGCCCTGGCCTACGCCCTGCGCAGCCTGAGCTTCTGGCTGGCGCGCCGGGCCTTCCGCGACAAGTCCAGCGTCAAGGCGCTAGTCGAGGCGTACGGCCCGTCGGTCGCCAAGCTGCGCGGACAGACGCCCGCCATCCTGTCGCCGTTCGAGCAGAAGGCGGTGGCCAAGCGCGCCAAGGCCTACATCGCCGACGGCGCTCCGGAAGCTCTGGCCCAGGCGGTCGCGGCCCTGCAGCCGCTGACCACCGCGGCCGATCTGGTCGATCTGGCCAACGCCTCCAGCTGGAGCGTCGAGAATGTCGCCCGCCTGTATCACCAGGTCGGCGCGGCCTTCGGCTTCGACCGCCTGCGGGCGGCGGCCGGGGCCTTCGTCGGCGGCGACAGCTTCGAGCGCCTGGCGGTCCGTCGCCTGATCGAGGACATGCTCGGCGAGCAGGCCGCGATCACGCAGACCGTCCTCAAGTTCGCCGCCGACGAAGGCCCCGGCCGCCGCCCGC
>NZ_LSJA01000203.1 GCF_001556515.1 Caulobacter sp. CCH9-E1
GCCCAAACCCACCCTCGATCTGCGCGGCGCCGCCCGCCGTCCACGCCCGCGCGAAATCGCCGCCGGCCTGCTCGCCAGCGGCGCGGCGGCGCGCGATTTCCGTCGCCTCGACTTCGCGCGGATCCTGGAGCGCGCGCGGCGCGGCCGCCAGCCCGGCGCGACGTCGCACGACGCCGCCCACCATGAAGCCGTGCTGGACGCCGCCGCCGTCTTCGCGGTCCTGCGGCCCTGGTCGCCGGTCGGCGGCGCCTGCCTCAAGCGCAGTTATCAGCTCCTGGGCTATCTGCGGCGCCTCGGGCTCGACGCCGACTGGGTGATTGGCGTGCGGACCTGGCCGTTCATGGCTCACTGCTGGCTGCAGTCCGGGCCGGTGGCGCTGGACGACGATGTCGAACGCCTCATCGCCTACACCCCGATCCTGGCGGTCTGATGGGCGAGTATCTCGCCATGGTCTGGCCCCGAGGCGTGCCGAGCCAGGCGGCCGAGGCCAAGCGCGCCGCGATCGAGGCCGAGGGGGACTGGACCCTGGCCCATCGCGCCCACGAGATCGCCGTCTACGTCCGCGGCGCCCGCCCGCCGGTCGTCCGGGCCGTGCCAAACCAGGGCGGGGCCGTGATCGGCGACCTCTTCGACACCGCCGCGACCCGCGAGGGCCGCGCGCAGGATTTCCCGCTTCACCTGATGGTCGGCGTGGCGCCTGCCGACGCCGCGCGGCTCCTGATCCGCCATGCCTGGGGGCGCTACGTGGCGATCCTCAAGGCGGGCGATGCGCCGCCCACGCTGTTGCGCGATCCGACCGGGGCGCTGGACTGCCTGACCTGGGTTCGCGACGAGGTGACGTTCATCGCCTCGATCCCGCCCGCTCAGGGCCCGTGCGCGCCCGAGGGGCTGGCGGTCGACTGGACCAAGGTCGGCGACCTCCTGGCCCGCGGCAATCTCTGGAGCGAGATCTGCCCCTTGGCGGGCGTGGTCGCCATCGGCCCCGGCACGATGCGGGCGGGCTGGGACGCGAGCCAGGCGACCCGGCTGTGGCGACCGGCCGATCACGCGCGGCCATCTCGAACCTGGCTCGATCCCAAGGGCCTGGCCGATCTGGTCGACGCCTGCGTGGCGGCCCTGGCCAAGGATCGTTCCTCCATCCTGCTGGAAATCTCCGGCGGCCTGGATTCGGCGATCGTCGCCGCCAGCCTCACCCGCTGCGGCGCGCCGGTGGTCGCGGCGATCAACGCCTACTGGCCGCAGCGCGAAGGCGACGAGCGGGCCTGGGCCCAGCGCATCGCCGATCGCTTCGGCTTTCCGTTGGTGACCAGTTTGCGGGGCCTGATGGCGGTGGACGGGGCCGTGCTGGATCAGACCGCCGGCGCCGGTCGGCCGGGCCTCAACGCCCAGGACCCCGACCTCGATCGTGACCTGGCCGAGCAGTTGCGCAAGGTCGGGGCGCAGGCGTTGTTCACGGGACAGGGCGGGGACGGCGTCTTCTACCAGATGGGACATCCGGCCCTGGCGGCCGACATCCTCCAGGGACGCCCCACGCCGGCTGGTCGCGCGGCGTCCCTGGCCATGCTGGCCCGGCGCACCCGCACCACGGTGTGGTCATTGATGGCGCGCGCGATGCAGCCCTTGGCGCGCTTGTCCCCGGGGATCCCGCCGCCGAGCTTCCTGGCCGACGGCGTGGCCTTGCCGCCGCCGCATCCCTGGGTGGCTGACCATCGCGGCGTCAGTCCGGCCAAGCGCATCCAGATCCGCGGCCTGACCAACATCCAAACCGCCTACGGCGACAGTCTGCGAGGCCGGGCCGCCGACCTGATCCATCCCCTGATGGCCCAGCCGATCATCGAGGCGTGCCTTTCCATCCCCGCGCCGATCCTGGCGCTCGGCGCGGTCGACCGGCCGTTCGCCCGAGCGGCCTTCGCCGATCGCCTGCCGCCCGAGAGCCTGAAGCGCCGCTCCAAGGGCGACGTCACGGTGTTCTTCTCCAAGAGCCTGGCCGCCAGCCTGCCTGCCCTGCGGCCGTTCCTGCTCGACGGGCGGCTGGCGGCCAAGGGCCTGATCGACAGCGACCGGCTCGAACCCCTGCTGCATCGCGAGCCGATGATCTGGCGCGATTGCGTGGGCGAGGTGATGCTGGCCGCGACGGTCGAAGCCTGGGTCCGGGCGTGGGAACGGAAGATCACGACGGTCTAGCCGGTGCGCCGCCGGCGTTCGGACTGGTCGCGCCGTCGCCGATCCGTTCGTTCAGGAAGTCGAGCACGCGGCGATACTCGTCGGCGATGTTGCCGGGCGTCAGCACGACGTGGCCTTCGCCATGATAGGTCAGCAGCATCGCATCCTTGTCCTGCCGGAAGAGCGCCCCGAACATGGTCAGGGCCTGGGCCGGATCGCCGTCGAGGTCGCCCATGATCAACATGACCGGCGCGGTGATCTTGTCGGCGAAGAGGACGGGGCTGTTGCGCAGGTAGCGTTGCGGATCGCGCCAGGGCGGCGCGCCCATCCGTCCCTGGCCCAGCTCGGCCCAGCCGGCGTCGCCCATCAGGCTCACCCCGGCCTCGGGCAGCACCGTCGCCGACAAGCTCTTGCGGGTGTAGTGGCCGATCAGGTCGGCGGAGAAGGCGCTGGCGACCACGGCCTTGAAGCGCGGGCTCTGGGTCGCGGCGGTCAGCACGGTGTAGCCCCCGTAGCTGTGGCCCATCAGGGCCAGGCGGCCGGCGTCGATCGCCGGTTCCTGGGCCGCCGCCGCATCGACGACGTTCAGGATTTGGTCGGCCAGGCCCTGGGCCGGCTCACGATCCGGATCGATCGGCAGGCTGGGCAGCAGAACCGCGTAACCGGCGCCCGCCAGGATCTGGGCGTTGAGGAACACCTGCCGAGCCGGGGCGCTCTGGCTGGCCGGCGGGCCGGGATAGTCGCGGCCGAGATACGGGATCGTCACCAGCGGCGCCTTGCGGCCGGCCGGCAGGTCGGGCGGCAGGTAGAGCCAGCTGGTCAGGGCCTGGCCGCGTGGCCCCAGGTGGGTGATCGCCCGCGGCCGCGCGAAATCCACCTGCGCCAGCTGAGGGTTCAGGGTGGCGACGGTCTGGGGCGAGCGGTCGCGGCGGCGCACGATCACACGCTCGACGCCATGGGCGTCACGGCCAAGGCTGGCCACCGCGCCGGCTTGGCCAGCGGCGGCCAGCACGCTCTCGCCGGGGGCTGTGGTCAGGCCCAGGCGCCGCAGGCGATGATCGCGCACTTGGCCGAGGTCCTGACCGTCCGGGGCCGGCAAGGCCAGGGCTAGGGCGTCAACGGCGGGGCGATTGTTGAACGCCAGGCGCTCGCCGCCCGCCGCGCCGGGACCCGGAACACTGGCGCCGATCCCCAGCAGCTTGGCCCGGCCTTGGCCGTCGATCCGCCAGAGCTTGCCGGCCTGGGAGACGATGATGGCGTTGGCGGCGGTCGCTTCGAGCGCGCGCGGGCCCGGCGGCAGGCCCAGGGTCAGGGGACGGGGCCCGTTCGCCGTCCAGCGCAGCCAGTCGGTCTGGCCCGCCGGCGCGCCCGGCGCTCGCGCCAGGATCAGCGGATCCTCGCCCATCCAGTCGGCGCGCGGCACGCGAGAGCCGTAGCGCGTGGTCTCGGCGCTGGTCTGGGCGGCCGGATTCTCCAGGGGCTGCGCGCGCTGGGCCGCGGCGTTCAGGCGCCAGTAGCGCGCCGCCGTCCAGTCGCTCGCGTCGGGCTTGGCGAAGACGAGCAGTTGCAGGCCGCTCGGCGACCAGGCCAGGAGATCGGTGGCGACCTCGCAGGTCGGGCACGGCGACCAGGTCGCGCCGCTGGTCAGATCGACCACCACGACCCGCCGGCGCCGGTAAGGATCGGTGGTGTAGGCCGGGCGCGAGGGATCCGGATGCAGGGTCTCGGCCTCGACGAGCATGGCCGCCCGTCGCCCGCCCGGCGCTACCTCCAGGTCGATGAACGCCCCTTGCGCCAGAACGCGGCCCTGGCCGGTGGTCGCGTCGACCGCCACCAACCGCCCCGGCGCGGCCGAGGGCGTGCGCTCAAGATAGCGGCCGGCCCCGAGCAGGGTCACGCCGGGGCGACCATTTTGCGTCTCCCGCCATTTGTCGATCAGGCGGTCTTGCGTCTGGGCGCCGGTGAGCGCGCCCATCGCCGGGGCGTCCGGGTCCTTGGCCAGGACGACGAGCCGGTCCTCTTCCGCCCACTGCATCGATCGGCCCCAGACGTCGGAGGTCGGGAAAAGCCCCGTCCACACGACCGCGCCCGTCGCCAGGGTGACGATCCCGACTTCGAGGCTGGCGCCGCGCGCCCGGATCACCGCCATCCGAGCGCCCGACGGCGCGAAGGGCCCCGGCGTATAGCCGTAGGCGTCGGGTCTATCGCCCGCGCCGCCGTCCGCCTCGCCCAGCAACAACCGGGGCGGACTGTCGGCCCGCAGGTCGACCACCGACAACCGGGTGATGGTCATCGGCGTGTCGAACTCCAGCGCCCACGAGGTCGCCGACCGGTAGGGCGCGGTGGTCGGGACGACCAGCCAGCGCTGCGAGGGGTCGATGCTGACCGTTCCCAGCCGCTGCTGGTTCAGCAGCTGGTCGACGGTGAACGGCGTGGCCTGCGCCGCGCCTGCCCCGAACAGGGCGCAGGCGAGCAGGCGCGGCGCGAGGCGGCGCATGGGGAGGCTCCGGATTACAGGGTTGGGGTCAGGGGCGCGGGCGCGCCGCTACCAGGTCTTGGTCAGCTGCAGGGTCACCGTGCGGCCGAGGGGATCGGCGTTGGCCGGGTCGTAGCCGACGCCAAGGTTGGAGTCGTAGAACGGCGGATCGTCGTCCAGCAGGTTCTGGACGTTCAAGGCCAGCGAGAGGCCTCGCATCGGCCCGGTCTTGAAGCCGTAGGTCAGGTTGAGATCGGCGGTGGTCCACGGCTTGATCCGGCCGCCGGTCTCGGTGCGCAGATCACCGACATGGCTGAGCGCCGCCGTGGTGGTCAGGGCGCCGTGGGTCCAGCTGGCGGCGGCCCGCAGGCGCAGGTCCGCGGGCTGGCCGGCGACCCCCGCTTGCTGCACGGCGCGGGCCTGCGGCGTGATCTTGCGCTGGTAGTCGACGAGCCAGGTGACGTCGGCGGTGAGCGCCAGCGGATCCTTGCCGAGCTGGGCGGCGTAGCGCGCCGAGATGTCGAAGCCGCGCACCCGCAGCTGGCCGGTGTTGACCCAGCGCCCATCGATGATCGCCGCGTAGGACTGGGCCGGGAAGATGCCTTGCGCCAGGGAGCGCGGATCGTCGATCAGGGCCTGGATGCGGGCGAGATCGGCGGGGTTGCTGCCCGGCGAGACCAGGCTGACGAACGGGGCGAATTCCGGCGCGGTCAGCACCGTGGAGAGATTGTCCAAGCCGGGCTGGCCGATGCGGTCGGTGAAGCGGGTGTCGAAGCCCGTGACCGACGCCTTGAACCGGGGCCAGCGCGCCGGCGCCAGTTCAAGGGTCAGGGTCTTGGACGTCGCGGTCTCGGGGCGCAGGTCCAGATTGCCGCCGTAGAGGATCATCACGATGGTGTCCTGGCCGTTCCGGGTCAGGGTGGTCGGCGCATAGATCTGCGGCTCGTTCAGCTCGATCAGGGCCGGGGCCCGGAAGGAGGTTCCGTAGCTGGCCTTGACCGTCAGGCCCGCGGCCGGCGACCAGATCACCCCGACCTTCGGGTCGGTGCTGGCGATCTGGCCATAGTCCTCGCGCCGCACGGCCGCCGACAGCTCCAGCCGTTGCAGCCCGGGCCGCACGAAGCCGCCGCCGAAGATCGGCACACGCACTTCGGCGAACGCAGCATCGATCGTGCGGTGGACGTCGCGCCGCGCCACCTCGGTCGGGACAAAGCCCGAGGTCAGGCTGACGCCGCCGGTCTTCAGGGCCTCGCGACGGATCTGGCCGCCGACCGCCAGGCCGACCGCCCCGGCCGGCAGGGTGAAGAGTTCGCCGTCGAGCTTGAGATTGACTGACGCCGTCTCGCCGCGCGTCTTGCGCGTCAGATAGCCGCCGCTGATGAAGTCGAGGACCGTCCTGGGGTTGGAGCCCTGGCCGATGAACGGGTTGAAGAAGCCGTTGGCCGCCGTGCTGAACGGGGTGGCGGCGTTGTTGGCGGTGGTCCCCAGGGCCTCGGACAGGTAGCTGGTGTTGACGAGATTGTCGGTGCGCGAGCGGCCCTGCTCCAGGCCATAGGCGCCGTAGGCGTCCAGCCGCCAGGTCCCCGGCAGACGAGCCTGGCCGCCGAAGCTGAGGCCCAGGGTGTCGGCCACGCCGTTGACCCGCTGGCCGCCCAGTTCATTGAGGAAGGAATAGGCGATGCGCTCGGACGTCTGACCGGTTGGCGACACGAAATACGGATTGCTGCGGTTCACCGTCAGGGTCGGGCTGGAGGCGACGCTGCGGTTGGTGAACCGGCGGCGCGTGGCCCGCGCGTCGGCCGACAGCGACACGCCCGGCGTCAGGTCTTGCGCCAAGGCGACATAGAGGCTGTCGCGGCGTTGGCGGGGCAGCACGTCATAGGCGGCCAGCTGGTTCTCCAGATTGACCGTGCCGGCCTGGAAGCTGGCGGGCGTCAGTCCCGTGCCGTTCTGACCGGCGGGGATCGCGTAGGCCGGGACCAGCACCCCGGCGGCGTTGGCGCGCAGGATGGTGCCCGGCATGCCGTAGTAGCGGCGATGGTCCGTGCCGCCGAGGGCGCGCAGGTCGGCCTGGCCGGTATAGTCCCGGTCCCGCCCCTTCAGTCGGTCGCGGGCGCTATGCTCGTAACTGACCACCAGATTGCCGCTGTCCCAGTCGTGGCCGACCGTCTGGCCGAACGACCACTGGCTGGCCCCGCCCTGGGTGGTTCCGCCGACCAGGGCCCGGGTCTCGGCGCCCTCGAAACGCTTGCGCAGCACGATGTTGACGACGCCGCCGACCGCGTCCGAGCCGTAGAGGGCCGAGGCCCCGTCGAGCAGCACTTCAATGCGTTCCACCGCCGCCATCGGGATCGACGACACGTCGGCGAAGTCGCCGCGCAGACCTGTTCCGGCCAGACGCCGGCCATTGACCAGAACCAGGGTGGCGTCGGTGCCCAAGCCCCGCAGGTTCACCCCGGTGGCCTTGTTGGAATTGGTCCCGGTCGGGTCGGCGCCGGTCGAGCTGGCGTCCTCGTTGCCCAGGCCCCCGAACGCCTGGGGCAAGGCCGAAAGCGCGTCGGCCACGCTGGTGCGGCCGGCCCGGTCCAGGCTCTCGCGATCCAGGATGATCACCGGCGAGGCGCTGTCCTTGGCGCCCCGGATATGGCTCCCGACCACGATCTCCGACAGCAGGGTCGGGTCCTCCGGCGCGGCCTGGACCAGCGGCGGGACGGGCGGCGCGTCGGCGTCGGTGTCCTGCGCGCGCGCCGGTCCGGCCGTCGAGATCAGCTGGGCGCGGGCCCGCAACACGAACACCTTGCCGGTCATCCGCTGGACCTCGAGATCGACCCCGACCAGCAGCCGGTCCAGGGCCTGCGCGGCCGTCATCCGTCCGCTGACCGCCGGCCCGCTGCGGCCGGCCACCATCTCGCTGGTGAACAGGATCTGGGTTCCCGTCTGGCGGCCCAGCGCGAACAGCGCCGCGCCCAGCGGTCCCTTGGCCAGGCGCACCTCGACCACGGGATCGGCGGCCTGACTGGCCTTGCTCGACCGGGCGGGCGCGTTGGCCTGGACATCCTCCATTCCCGAGGCGTTTGGGGCCGCCAGGGCTTGTCCGACCCACCCGGTGGCCAGCGTCAGGCAACTGAGCCCCAACAGGCTTTGACGATAAGCGCGCATCGTTCACATCCCCCCGCCGCGCGCACGGGGCCGCCACGATGGCGGTCTCTCGCCGGGGCGCGGCGGGGGTAAGACTCCTGGGAGGGCGTCACACCCTACCGGGATGCGAAAGATTTATGACGTCAAGCGGGGCCGGAGCGTTCGGCGGTCAGTTCGACGCCGCCGTCCGGGCGCGGGACGCTCTTGAGGTCCAGCAAGGCGGCCATCCCCCGGGCGAAGGTCTCGGTGTCGCCGGCGTCGAACTCGCCATTGACCCGCTGGTCCGCCGGCGCCCCGGGACCCAGCACCACCTGGCGACGGCTGTAGCGATTGACCTCCGCCACCGCCTCGGCCAGGGGCACGTCCTTGAAGGTCAGGCGGCCGCTGGTCCAGCCGGTGGCCGCCGCCACGTCGACGGCGACCGGTTTGACCGGCGCGGCGCGGACGACATCGACCCGCTGTCCCGCCGACAGGATCACCGGCGCGGGCCGCGCCGTGTTTTGCGCGCCGGCCTGGCTGACCTGGACGCGGCCCTCGGCCAGGGTCACCCGCACCGCACCGTCGGCCCGATAGACCTCGAACCGCGTGCCGATGGCCCGCACCGCCGTGTCGCCGGCCGTGACGACGAAGGGACGCCCCGCGTCATGGGCGACGACGAACATCGCCTGGCCCTTGTCGAGGATCAGGCTGCGCTGGGCCTTGGACAGCCGCACGCGCACCTGGCTGTTGGTGTTGAGTTCGACCGTCGAGCCATCGGCCAGGCTGATGGCCCGCCGCTCGCCGATCTCGGTCCGATAGGTCTGCTGGCCGGCCTGGCCAAGCAGCACCGCTCCGATCACCGCGGCCGCGGCCAGGGCCGCGCCGACGCCGAGGGTCCGGACGCCGCGGCCTTGGCCGAGGCCTCGCAGCCGCGCGCCGATCCCGCGCGGCCGGCGCGCGGCCGTCTCGGCGATGGCCTGGAGTCTCGGATCGTCGGCCAGGGCCCGCACGCCCGTCGTCAGGGCTTCGATGCGGGTGTAGGCGGCGTCATTGAGGCTGTCTTCGCGCCAGGCGAAGAAGGTCGTCAGGTCGGCGTTGCTGACCCGTTGGGCGCTGAGCTTGGCGTACCAGGCGGCCGCCTCGTCGCGCGCGCGCTTGTCGTCGGCGCTGCGGGGCTCCCCGCCGCCCGGCTGGGCGCTTCTGGCCTGGGTCTTGTCATCGATCATGACGTGATCCGCCTAGCTCCGGATCATGTCGGCGCATCGGGCGATAGCCTGGGTCATTCGCTTTTCCACCGCCTTGACCGAGATGCCGCGCAGCTGCGCGATTTCCCGATAGGTGAGGCCCCTGACATGGTTCAGGGCGAAAACATCGCGCAACTTGGGCGGTAAGGCGAGCAACATCTGTTCGAAAAGGATCGCCTGCTCCTGGCTGGCGTCGATCGTCTGGTCGGCCAGGGTCTTGTGGTCGGGATCGGTGGGGACCTCGCGCGCGCTCCGGCGGAAGCGGCTGGCCGCCAGGTTCAGGGCGATGCGGGCCAGCAGCGACTTGGGACTGCGGACGGGCCGGGGCGGCCGGTAGTCGTGGACCCGCAGCCAGGTGTCCTGGGCGATGTCGTCGGCGTCTTGCGGATAGCGGCGCGCCAGGAGCGCCGTCAGCCAGTCGCGATGGCGCAGATAGGCGTCGGCGAGCGGCGGCGTCCCGCCTTCCGAGGGCTGGGTGTCAGGGGCGGTGATTTGACCATCGAGCGGAGACATAAACCGCATTCCAAGCCGAATGATGCGGGCGGAATCCGGATCGAGCCGTGCCCGCGTGAGCGTCGCGAACGCACGACGATATTCCTCCACTTTACTCATAGTCTATTCACAGTCCAGCGCCGAGCGTGCGCCTTCCGACCATGGATTTTCTGGCCGTGGTGGGAGCGAACGTTCGCACCCTGCGGGAGGCGAGAGGCCTTCCGCAGGACGAACTCGCACACTTGGCCGGTATCCACCCCACCTATCTCTCAGGCGTCGAGACGGGAAAAAGAAATCTTAGCATGAAGGTGCTTGAGCGCTTGGCGTCAGCCCTTCGGGTTCCTGAAACCGATCTTGTAATTCGGCGCTGACGGACGCCCGGTCGCGAAGGGCCGAGACGCTTTTGTGGTCACTTTACTTATAGTCTATTCCGCATCGCGGCGGGATGATGCGCCGTCGGAGCATGGATCTCCGAGTGGTCGTAGGGGCGAATATTCGCGCCTTGCGGGAGGCGCGTGGCGTCCCGCAGGACGAACTCGCCCATGTCGCCGAGATCCATCAGACCTATTTGTCCGGCATAGAGAACGGGAAGCGCAACATCAGCCTGCGTGTCCTTGAGCGGTTGGCGGCCGCCTTGGCTGTGACCGAAGCAGAGCTTGTTCGCCGGAAGGACCGGTAGCGAGAAGTAGGGCGTCTCGCGCGCAATGCGCGCGATCGCGCTCTACGGCACCAGACGCGGCATGCCGCGCTGGCCGCCGCCGAGCCCGCTTCGCGGTCTCGGCCCGTTCGGGTGACGATCGCTGACGCGGAGGTCCGAGCTGTTGGAGGTAATTACAGCCGGTCTGGCTCGTCTTCGATCGTTAGGCGCAGCAGGCCATCAGCCGGTTGATGGGTCTGACAATGTCAGGCGTCGAACGCGGTTCATTTGACATTGTCGGAAGAATCGAGCATTCATCCTGACATTGGAGGATGCCTGCATGAGCGACGGCCCTTACAAGACTTTGAAAATGAGCGCGAAATGGCGAGCGCTAGCGAAGGTTGCCGGCAACGCCGCACATAGTGCAGCAGAGGTGGCTGAGGCCATGCCGGCCGCGTTGGCGGCCGATTGGCGGGAGATCGGGCAACCATTCCTACGTCAAATGCGCGCCGCTCTCGGGGACGACGATCGCGGCGTACTTATTTCCGAGATCGCAAAGCACGAGGTGGCCCGCTTGCGGGTCCAGGCGACAAATCCGATGGAAGCCCTACTCGCGGACAATGCGATGGACGTCTTGCGCGACGGCTACCGGGGTGCAGCTGCGTTCGAGGAGGCGGCTGCCGCGACTATCGCGGAGCGCGCTGATCGCGGCTTGCGGCAAGTCGAGGAACACTACCGTCGCGAAGCCTCCCAGGGTAAGGCGGCGGACATCCGCGGGCGCCTAACCGAGTCGGTTCAGGCGACGGACCTGAAGGGCCTCGCGACTGCCCTGGCCGCGGGAGTTTCCGCCCGTGACTTGACCGTCCCAACTGACAGGTCCGGTCTTGATGAAGGAGTAAGCTTTTGACCGCCCTCGCCATCCGCCTGGTCGACGAGACCATGTTCGTCGACGTCGTCGACGAGGGAGTCCGGGTGCGTGACGAGGCCGAACTCGCCGCGCTAGGCGACGCTATCCGCCTGTCGACTGAGGGGCTGGAAACCTACTTTTTTTCCAAGTGGCGTCCCGAGCTCTTTGATCTTCTCGTCGTCGCAGCGGCGGCGGAATACTGTGACGCCGCCAAGGCGCGCTCGACTGTATCATGGTCCCGGACCTTCGATGTCCGCGTTGCTGTGCACGATGTACAGCTGTGGTCGTCAACAGCAGTCAAATCGGCATTGGAAGGCGCGCTGACCTTCCTCACTGGCGATACCTGGACCTTTAGTTTCGTGGCGCGCCGGCAGAGCGCTCAGGGCATCCGCCAGGCGAGCCTCGAACTGCCGGCTGAGGCTAAGGCCATCATGCCATACAGCGACGGTCTAGATTCTCGGGCTGTCCACGCGATCACCGCTCAGGCTGTCGGCCGCGCCGATCTGGTTCGTGTACGTCTGGGCTCGGTGGGGGTCGACGACCCCCAGCGTGAGCGCCGCCGTGCGGCGTTTACCCTCGTGCCCTACAAGGTCCAGGTTCCGCAGCGTAAGGAATCGTCAGCTCGGTCTCGTGGCTTCAAGTTCGCCGTGGTGACCGGTGTGGCGGCGCAGATCGCCGGTGTGGACCGGATCATCGTTACCGAGAGTGGGCAGGGCTCCTTCGGTCCGATGATGGCCGTTAGCGGCCAGATCTATCCCGACTACCGTGTCCACCCGCTATTCACCACCAGGGTCGAGCGCCTGTTCGAAGCACTGGTTGGCTCGACCGCCCACTATGAATATCCGCGGCTATGGTCCACTAAGGGCGAGACCCTGGCGGAAGCGGCGGCGCTGCCCCACCCACCGTCCTGGTCAGATACTCGCTCCTGCTGGCAACAGTCGCGCCACGCGTCCATCGATGGACGTCGTCGTCAGTGCGGCATCTGCGCGGCGTGTATGCTTCGGCGCATGAGCATGTTCGCCGCCGGATTGGCAGAGCCGGCCGGTGCCTACATCTGGGAAAACCTGTCGGCCTCGACCTTTGAGGCGGGTGCTGTGGAGGGCTTCATCGGGATCACCGACTCCATGCGGGAGCACGCTATTGCAGGCATCCTACACATGGATCACATGGCGGACCTCGCTATCGCGCCGAGCGCGGTGCGCGCCGTACGTCGCGTTGCTCGCGAGACAGCCGAGGTCCTGAACCAGGATCCAGTCGAGATCGAAGGGCGCTTGCGCTCACTCCTTACCCGTCACGCCGCCGAATGGCGCCGGTTCTTGGACTCTCTGGCGCCGGAGTCCTTCGTGCGGGACCTGTCGGTCGTCCCGGCATGACCGAAGCACTTTCCCCAATAGAGGTCGGCGAACGCTTACGGATCGCTCGGGAGGCGGCGAAGGTCACCCAGGCTGCCGCTGCGGCCGCGCTGGAAGTGGCGCGCACCACCGTGGTCGCGATCGAGCAGGGCCAACGTCGCGCCAAGCTGGATGAGCTACAACGCCTGGCCTCGCTCTATGGGATTTCAGTGAACGCCCTGCTGAGGCGGGAGGCTGTCCAAGTCGACCTCAAACCGCGCTTTCGCCGAATGGGGGAGCAGGATGACGGCGTAGAGGGTGCGGTCGCACTCCTAACCACCTTGGTGCAGGCTGAACTGGAACTTGAAGATCTTTTGGGCGTGCGCCGGCCGCGAAACGATCCGCCGGAGCGACCGTTGATGCCGGGTGATGTGGTCCTGCAAGCCGAGCATGACGCAGCAGAGCTGCGTCAGTGGCTGGGGATCGGCCAAGCGCCGGTCTACGACATCGTCTCCTTGCTGGAACTTCAGCTTGGCGTCAGGGTTTTCGTCCGACGCCTTCCCGCCAAAGTGTCGGGCCTCTATGCCTATGACGAGGCGGCCGGGCCTTGCGTTCTCCTAAACGGGGCCCATCCACGCGAACGCCGAGCGCAGACCGGGGCTCACGAACTGGGTCACCTCGTCTCTACTCGACGAGCACCCGATGCTCTCTATGACGGATCGCCCGAAACGAGTCGCGAGGAGCGATACGCGAACGCATTCGCCCGAGCCTTCCTGACTCCCGCCCGCGCAGTCATGGCGATGTTCCGGGACGTTACCGCCGGAAGTTCTCAGTTGACCCGACGCCACGTGATTGTCTTGGCCCACGCGTTCGGCGTAGCTCGCGAAGCCATGGTCCGTCGCTTGGAAGAACTAAGCTTAACCAAAGTCGGGACTTGGGACTGGTTCGAGCACAACGGCGGGATCACCAACGATCAGGCGCGCCAGGTTCTCGGCGAAGCCTGGGGTGCCGACGCGCGCCAGGCCGATGCTGCCCGGCCGGTGTCGTTGCGTCTGGGCATGTTGGCGCGTGAGGCCTGGAGACAGAACCTCCTCAGCGAAGGTCAGCTAGCCGGTTTGCTGCAGCTCGATCGCGTCGAGATCCGCGAGCTGATCGACGCCTTCGAGGACGAGGAGGTCGATGACGCGCCCTCTCGTCCGCTGATCTGAGGCCCGCATGGCCGTCGCGGATGCAAGCGTGTGGATCAATCTCGCTGCCACCGGCTGCGCGGACAAGATTCTTAAACTCTATGGCGGGCCCCTGGAGATCACCCAAACAGCGCTTGCTGAGTTGGAGCGGGGGCGGGCCAAGGGGAGGCAAGCCGCAGACGAAGTTGCGACCCTTCTGCACCTTGGACTGATGCATGTCGTCGACCTCGATCCTCAGGATGCAGATCTGTTCCTGAGCCTGGTGGCCGGCGATGCTGCCCAAACCCTCGACGACGGCGAGGCGGCGACACTCGTCCATGCCCACCGGGTTAGCACCACAGCCTTCATCGATGAGCGCAAAGCGACCTCGCTAGCGGCTGTTCGCTTTCCGGGTCTTTTAGTCGCTTCGACGGTAGATCTCCTTTTTGAGCCCGCCGTGCGCGGCGGGCTCGGCGAAGCGGTTCTTGGCGATGCCCTGTATGGCGCTTTGATAGACGCTAAGATGCGGGTTGATCCTCCCTCGTTTCAGTGGACACCCATGCTAGCTTTTCGGAGCTGGAGA
>NZ_LSJA01000204.1 GCF_001556515.1 Caulobacter sp. CCH9-E1
TCTCGGTGGTCGAGGGCCTGCGCCGCGTCCTGCCCGGCGCCAAGGTGGCCTACGCCCCGTTCGGGCCGTCCTACACCGACGGCGACAAGGTGCCGACCTCGGCCCTGCGCACGCCCGACGGCAAGCCGGGCCTGCAGGCGCGCTATTACAACCCGACCGAGACGCCGCCCAAGCGCTTCGAGCCGGGGACCTTCGGCGATATCGTCGCCAAGATGCGCTACGCCGACCAGCCGGTCGCCAGCCGCGTCGAGGCCAATGTCGCCGCTCGCAGCCTCGATTTGCCCGGCGTGCTCGACCACCATCGCGTGATCTGGACCGGCTTCCTGGTTCCGCCCGAGACGGGGACCTATCGCCTGGGCCTGACCGGCTTCAACGGCGAGATGAAGCTGGACGGCAAGCCCTTCGCGGACCTCAAGAAATCCGGCTGGGGCAGCCTGCCGACGATGAAGACGATCAAGCTGGAGAAAGGTCGCCGCTACGCGATCGAGGTCATGTCGGAGGCCCACGCGCTCTCCGGCGTTGATCTCGTCTGGAAGCGCGTCGCCACCGACCCGACCGCCGAGCTGAAGGCGGCGGCGGCCCAGGCCGACGTGCTGGTCGCCGTGGTCGGCCTGACCTCTGACCTCGAGGCCGAGGAGTCTCCGGTCGAGATCCCCGGCTTCAAGGGTGGCGACAAGACCACGCTCGACATCCCCGCCGACCAGCAAGCGCTGCTGGAGCAGGCCAAGGCGCTGGGCAAGCCGCTGGTCGTGGTGGCCATGAACGGCAGCCCGCTGAACCTCTCCTGGGCCAAGGACAATGCCTCGGCGATCCTGGAGGCCTGGTATCCGGGCCAGTCCGGGGGCCTGGCCATCGCCAATGTCCTGACCGGCAAGACCAACCCGTCGGGCCGCCTGCCGCTGACCTTCTACAAGTCGGTCGACGACCTGCCGCCGTTCGGCGACTACCGCATGGACGGGCGAACCTATCGCTATTTCACGGGCCAGCCGGTCTATCCGTTCGGCCACGGTCTCAGCTACACGCGCTTCGACTATGCGCCGTTGAAGGTCGAGCCGGTCAAGGGCGACGCGGGCCAGGGCCTGCGGGTCACCACGACCGTCCGCAATGTCGGCGCGCGGGCCGGCGACGAGGTGGCCCAGCTCTATCTGAACTTCCCCAACACACCGGGCGCGCCGCGCGTGGCCCTGCGCGGCTTCCAGCGCATCAACCTGAAGCCCGGCGAGGCCAAGTCGGTGACCTTCTCGCTGTCGCCGCGCGACCTGAGCTCGGTCGATGCGGAAGGGGGGCGCCAGGTCGTGACGGGCGCCTATAAGGTCAGCGTCGGTTCGGGGCAGCCTGGGACCGGCGTCGCCAGCCGCTCGGCCGACTTCGCGGTCGCCCAGGCCGTGGCGCTGCCGAAGTAGGAGGACAATTTGAGAATCCAGGCTCTCCTCGCCAGCGCCGCCGCGCTGGCGCTCGCGACCTCCGCCTTGGCCGCGCCCATCGTCGACGGCGCCCTGGGCGACCACGCCGTCCTGCAGCGCGGCCGGCCGATCATCCTGACCGGCAAGGCCCTGCCCGGCGAGACGGTCTCGGCCAACCTCGCCGGCAAGACCGTCAGCGCCCAGGCCGACAGGGTCGGACGCTTCCGTCTGACGCTCCCCGCGCTCGAAGCCGGCGGTCCCTACCGGCTGCTGCTGGACGCGCCCAGCGGCCAACAGGTCATCGACGACCTGCTGATCGGCGACGTCTTCCTGTGCTCGGGCCAGAGCAACATGGAGATGACGACGGAGCAGTCGCAGAACAGCTTCCAGATCTACGGCGCCAACGATCCCCAGATCCGCCTGATGACGGTTCCCAAGCGCCTGGCCTTCGCGCCGCAGGACAGGTTCGACGTCCCGCCGGCCTGGACGGCCGCGACGCCGGCGACGATCGGCAAGTTCTCGGCGGTCTGCTTCTACATGGGCCAGTCCCTGCGCGAGACGACCAAGGCGCCGATCGGTCTGATCCACGCCAGCTGGGGCGGCTCGCGCCAGTCGGCTTGGCTCTCGCCCGACGGCCTGGAGCAGGCGGGCCTGGGAGAGCCCGCCAAGACCCTGGCCCTCTACACCCGCGACACGGCGACGGCGGAAAAGGCCGCGGCCAGCCAGTGGGAGACCTGGTGGCGCGACACCTCCGGCCTCGCCCAGGGGCGCGAGCCCTGGCGCGACGACGCGGGCCTGGCCTGGAAGTCCGTCCCCGTCGTCGGCCCCTTCAGCCGCTGGGGCCTGCCCGAGATGAAGGGCTATCTCGGCATGGTCTGGTTCAAGACCGAGATCGTGCTGACCGCCGAGCAGGCCCGTCAGGCCTCGGTGCTGAACCTTGGCGCGATCGACGACGCGGACCGCACCTGGATCAACGGCCAGCCGGTCGGCGGCACCAGCCTGGGCCGCGCGCGCCAGTATCGCCTGAAGACCGGCGTGCTGCGCGAGGGCCGCAACGTCATCCTGGTCAACGCCGACAACGTCTATGCCGACGGCGGCATTCTGGGACCGGCCAGCGCGATGCAGCTGCGGTTCGACGACGGGACCAGCCTGCCGCTCGACCAGGGCTGGCGCTACGCGCCGGCCGGGCGCTCGACGTCGAACGCGCCGCGCTCGCCTTGGGACGACATCAACGGCGCGGGCACGCTCTACAACGGCATGATCGCGCCCCTGGGCCCGGTCAGCCTGGCGGGCGTGGCGTGGTACCAGGGCGAGTCCGACACCGGCCTGCCCGGCTATGACCGTCGCCTCTCGGCCATGTTGAAGGACTGGCGCGCGCGGTTCGAGACGCCGAACCTGCCGTTCGCCATCGTGCAGCTCTCGGCCTATGGCGCCACCGCCAAGCGTCCGGTGGAAAGCGGCTGGGCGGGCGTCCGCGACGTCCAGCGCCGCGTCGCCGAGACCGACGGCCACGCGGCCGTGGTGGTGACGATCGACCATGGCGATCCGCTGGACATCCATCCCGGCGAAAAGCAGGAGGTCGGCCGTCGCGCCGCGCGGGCCATGCGCGCCGTGGCCTATGGCGAAGCCGTCGCGCCGTCCGGACCGCGTATCGCTTCGGCCGCCCGCGACGCCGTCGGCGGTGTGACCCTGACCTTCAAGGACGTGACGGGCGCCCTCGCGCCCCGCAGCGGCGCCGTGGCGATCGGCTTCGAGCTTTGCGGCGGCGGCGTCTGTCGCTTCGCCAATGCGCGCGTCCAGGGCGACAAGGTGATGCTGAGCGGCGACGGCCAGCCCGTGGACCGCGTCCGCTACGCCTGGGCCGACAGCCCGGTGGTCAATCTGTTCGACGACGCCGGCCTGCCGGTCGGCCCGTTCGAGGTCCCCGTGCCCTAGGACACTTCTGTTTGTCCAATATCGCGTGTCATCCCGGGCGGCGAAGCCGACCCGGGACCCAGGGGCTAGCGGCAATGCGTCTGCCCCTGGGTCCCGGATAGCCTCTTCGAGGCTTCCGGGATGACACGAGAGCGAGGTCCTACTTCTTGCTCATATAGCCGTGCATCGCCATCCAGCTGACATAGGCGTCGAACCAGCCGGTGCTGGTGGTTTTCTTCTTGTACATGCCAAAGCCGTGGCCGCCCTGTTCGTAGAGGTGGAATTCCACCGGCCGCTTGGCCGCGCGCCAGCT
The DNA here is from genome assembly GCF_001556515.1 of Caulobacter sp. CCH9-E1. GTDB lineage: Bacteria > Pseudomonadota > Alphaproteobacteria > Caulobacterales > Caulobacteraceae > Caulobacter. The sequence goes on from NZ_LSJA01000204.1 coordinate 3,631, forward strand.
CTCGATCAGGCCAAAGCCGCTGTTGCCGAACAGAGGGTCGTCCGCCGCCAGGGCGAAGAACATCGGCGGCGCGTTGGCCGGCACGGTCGCCGGCGCCAGGGAGCCGTAGATCAGGCCGATGAAGGCCGGCTTGGCGTCCTCCACGGCCAGGGTCGTGGTCAGGGTCAGCATGGCGCCGGCCGAGAAACCGACCATGCCGATGCGGTCCGGATCGACATGCCACTCAGCCGCCCGCGAGCGGATCAGGGCGAAGGCGGCGCGGGAGTCGGCCAACTGAGGCTGCAGCGCCGTGACCGCCGACTGCGGGTCCATGCGCGGCGCGCGCGCCACGCCCGAGAACATCGCCTTCATCGACGCCTCGAAGCCGGGCATGTCGGCCGGCGTCTGGTTCAGGCGGTACTTCAGCACGAAGGCGGCGACGCCTTTGTCCGCCAGGGCCTTGGCGACGTCCCAGCCCTCGTTCTCCATCGACAGGGTGCGGAAGCCGCCGCCGGGGGCCACGATCACGGCCACGCCGGTGGCCTTGGCGGGATCGGGCAGGAACGGCGTCAGGGTCGCGACCGTGACGTTGCGCGCAAAGACGCTGCCGTACTGGCTGTGCCAGCTCTCGGCGTTCGCGGCGCCCGGCAGCGGGCCGGTGTTCAAGGTGATCGCGTTCGGCTGCGCCGGGATCGCGATCGGCGTCATCTTGTCGTTCTGCGCCGAGGCGGGCGAAGCCAGCAGCCAAGCCATCGCCAAGCCTGTCGCCAGGACTCCCGCGCGGCCGCCTCTCTTACCGAAGAACCCCATATCGTTCTCGCTCCCAATATTTGTTGTTCGACCGCTTGTGGCGCGGCTCGGCTTTACTCCTACAAATTCTGCAGCGGCTGTCACGGCGATTGTTAGCGGTCCCATCAATTTCCGGGGCGGGCGATCTCGTCGCCGAACCTAGGCGCGAGCGGAACCGCTTAACGTCCAGTCGATTACGTCGCCTTCATAGGCGTCCGCCCCCCGCCCGATCCCCGCGATCGCCTCGCGCATGGCGCCGCCGCGCTGGAGGATCTCGTCGGCGAGGCAGACCATCAGGGCGTTGGGGGTGGCCTTGGGCGAGGCCTCGCGCAGCCGCTGGGCGATGGCGCGCTCATCGCCTGCAACGCTCGCCGCGCAAGCCAGGACATAGGCGGCGGCGGGCGAGCGGCTGACGCCGGCGAAGCAGTGGACCAGCAGGGTTGCATCGGGCGGAAGTTCTCGCCCCAAGGCGATGATCGCGTGGACCATTTCGGCGTGTGGCGCGACCAGGCCGGCGCGCGGTTCGGTGATATCGTTGAAGCGCAGCACGGTCGCCGGGACCGCGCGCGCGCCGACCTCGGCGTCCGGCGAAACCAGCGTCAGCACGTGATCAACCGGCTCGCGCGCCAGCAGCGTTTCGACAGCCGAGCCTGGACAGACGATCAGCCTCACGCCAGCGCCGCCACGCCCAGCAGGAAGCCGACCTCGAACACCTGCTCGACGCCGCCCAGCACATCGCCGGTATGGCCGCCGATCAGACGGATGGATGTCCGCGCCAGAAGCAGCGCCGCGACGCTCCCCAGCGCCAGGCCCAAGCCGACGGCGGGCATGGGCAGAAGCAGCAGCGGCCAGATCGCGATGACCAGAGCGACAACCGTCTCGCTGGTCCGCACGCCCATCGGTGTCGGCTTCCACTTGCCGGGCTCGCCAGACGGGGCGTAGGGCGTCACCCGCATCACAACGACGGCCGCCGCTCGTCCAGCACCGTGCGCGGCCAGCAGGGCCAAGGCGCCGACCTGGGCCGAGACGCTCGCCAGCATGGTCGCCTTCAGCCCCAGGGCGACAACCAGGGCGCAGACGCCGTAGGTCCCGATGCGGCTGTCCTTCATGATCTCCAGGCGACGCTGGGCCGTCTGGCCGCCGCCTAGGCCGTCGGCCGTATCAGCCAGGCCGTCCTCGTGGAAGGCGCCCGTGACCAGCAGGCCGGCCGCTAGCGCCAGCACCGCCGCCACGCCCGCGCCCCAGACGTGGAAGCCGAGGACGAAGACGCCTGCGGAGATCGCGCCAACACCTTGCCCGACCAGAGGAAAATACCGCGCGGCTCGCGTGATCCAATCCGTCTCGAACCCTTTCAACGCGGGCGTCGGAACCCGGGTCAGGAACTGGGCGGCGCAAAGCAGCAGTTGCGCCTGGCGAGCCAGCCAACGCAACTCAGAGCCGCCCGTTCAAGACGTCGTCCAGACTGGCGACATCGCTCAGCAGGCGCGAGGCGGCCCTGACCAGCGGCAGAGCGAGCAAGGCGCCGGTCCCTTCGCCCAGACGCAGGTCCAGCGCCAGAAGCGGATCGAGCTCCAGGGCCGCCAGCAACCGGCCATGCCCCTGCTCCACCGAGCGGTGGCAAAAGACGCAGTAATCCTTGACCTCGGGGACCAGCCGGATCGCGACCAGGGCGGCGGCGGAGACGATGAAGCCATCGACCAGGATCGGAACCTTGGCCGAAGCCGCGCCGATGATCGCGCCGGCCATCATGGCGATCTCCAGGCCGCCGAACTCCGCCAAAACCTTCAACGGCTCGGTCGCGCCGTTGCGCGCGGCGGCCCGCTCGAGGATGGCGGTCTTGCGCGCTAGGCCGGCGTCGTCGTGACCCGCCCCTCGTCCGACGCAATCAGCCAACGGCGCGGGCGCCAGGCGGTGCGTCAACAGCGCCGCCGAAGCGGTGTTGCCGATGCCCATCTCACCTAGAGCGAGGATTTCGAAACCCTCCCCGATCGCCTGACGAGCGATGTCGGCGCCGCGCGCCAGCGCCTGCTCGGCCTCGGCCAGGGTCAGGGCGGGCTCGACCGCCGCGTTTCGGCTTCCGCGTCGGACCTTGGCGTCCACCAGCACCGGATGCGGCGCCAGTTCGGCGTCGACGCCGGCGTCGACCGCCCGCAGCTCCGCCCCGACGGCGCGGGCGAAGGCGTTGGCGCTGGCCTTGCCGGCCAAGAAGGTCGCCACCATCGCCTGGGTGACGGCCGAGGGATAGGCCGAGACGCCCTCGACGTTCATGCCATGGTCTCCGGCGAAGACCAGCAACAGCGCGCGATCGAACGACGGCGGCGGACCGCCCGCGATCAGGCCCAGGCGCGTGGCGAGTTCCTCAACCCGCCCCAGGGCGCCCAGCGGCTTGGCCTTGGCGTCAAGCTGGGCGCGGAGGACTTCGGCGCCGGCGAGGTCGACCGGGGAAACAGCGGGCAGGTTCATCAGAAGGTCTCCAGGCCGGCGATGGCCGCCAGGGCGGGAATGTCGAACGCCGCCTCCAGGGCGGCCGCGATGTCGTCGAGCGCCTGATCGACGCGCGTGGACTGGTCCAGGCGATCCGAGACCGCGCCCAGTTCGGCGAGCAGCTCGGCGCGCGCCTCGCCGGTGTCGAACAGGCCGTGCATATAGCAGCCGCGCACCTTGCCGTCGGCCGACATGGCGCCGTCCTCGCCGCCGCCGTCGAACCAAAGCATCGGCCGCGCGCCGCCCGTCGTGCGGCCGACATGCATCTCATAGCCCTCGAAGCGCGCGCCTCCGGACAGCCGACCGGCGGCTTGACGCAAAGTCTTCTGGCCGGTCATCACGGTCTCGACGTCCAGCAGGCCCAGACCTTCCACCGAGGCCGACGCGCCTTCGACGCCCCCGGGATCGGACAGGCGACGCCCGAGCATCTGGAACCCGCCGCAGACGCCCAGCACACGACCGCCGCGACGGACGTGGGCGAAGAGGTCGATGTCCCAGCCCTGCGCGCGGAAGAAGGCCAGGTCCGCCAGCGTCGCCTTGGTCCCCGGCAGGATGACGAGGTCGGCGTCGCCGGGCAGCGGCTGGCCGGGCGGCACGAAAGCGAAATCGACCTCGGGCTCGGTCCGCAGGGCGTCGAACTCGTCGAAATTGGCGATGCGCGACAGCATGGGGACAACGATGCGAATCTTGCGCCCGTCCCGACGAGGCGCGCCATCCAGCACGACCGCATCCTCGGCCGGCAGCCGTCGCGCCGCCGTCAGCCAGGGCGCCATGCCCAGGTCCGGCCAGCCCGTCGCCTCGACGATCATCCGGCGGCCGTCCTGGAACAGCGCCGGATCGCCGCGGAACTTGTTGATCAGGAAACCGCGCACCATGGCGCGGTCGCCTTCGTCCAGCACCGCGTGGGCGCCGACCAGGGCGGCGATCACATGGCCGCGGTCGATGTCGCCCACCAGCACCACGGGCACGCCCGCCGCGCGCGCGAAGCCCATGTTGGCGATGTCGCCGGCGCGCAGGTTGATCTCGGCCGGACTCCCCGCCCCTTCGACGATGACCAGATCGCTTTCAGCCTCCAGGCGCCGGAAGCTCTCGACGACGACATCCAGCAATTCACCCTTGCGCGCCTGGTAGCCGCTGGCCTTCCAGGTTCCGGCCATCTGGCCGCGCACCACCAGCTGGGCGCCGACATCACTCTGCGGCTTCAGCAGCACCGGGTTCATGTCGACGGTCGGCGGGGTCCGGCAGGCGATGGCCTGCAGCGCCTGGGCGCGGCCGATCTCGCCGCCCCCGGCGGTGACGGCGGCGTTGTTGGACATGTTCTGCGGCTTGAACGGGCGGACCGTCAGGCCGCGATTGGCGAACAGCCGGCAGAGACCCGCGACCAGAACCGACTTGCCGACGTCGGAGCCGCAACCCTGGATCATCAACGCGGCCATGCCAGCCCTCCGCACGCCAGAAGCAGCCACAGGATCGCGCAGGCCAGCAGGTAGATGCGCAGCGCGCGCGACAGGTCCGAGACTTGGACCTCTTGGCCATCACCGAACACGGGGCGGTCGGACCGTTCGCCGTCATACCAGGCCGCGCCGCCCAGTCGCACGCCCAGCGCGCCGGCCATCGCCGCCTCTGGCCAGCCGGCGTTCGGCGAGGCGTGCTTGGGCGCGTCGCGCAGCATCGTAGACCAGCCGCCGCGTCCGGCGAGCGCGATCAGGGCGCCGGCAAGCCGCGCAGGCGCCAGGTTCAAGAGGTCATCGAAGCGCGCCGAGGCCCAGCCGAACGCCCGCCAACGCGGCTCTCGGTGGCCGATCAGGCTGTCGGCGGTGTTGACAGCCTTGTAGACAAAGAGGCCCGGCAGGCCGGCGATGACGAACCAGAAGATCGGCGCGACCACGCCGTCGTTGAAGCTTTCGGCCAGGCTCTCGATCGCCGCCGCGGCGACCTCGCCGGCGTCCAGGCGCTGGACGTCGCGACCGACGATCATGCCGACCGCCTCGCGGGCCGCGACCAGGTCGCCGGCTTGCAGCGGCCTCAGGACAGCGGACACATGTTGGTAGAGACTGCGCTGCGCCAGCCCCAGGGTCCCGATGATCACGACGATGATCGGACCGCCAAAGCGCGCGAGCAGCCAGCCGGACAGACCGCTGACGAGGATTATCGTCAGCAGCGTCGCCATGCCGGCCAGGCGCCGGGCGGCATCGCTCCAGTCCGGGCGATTGAACGTCGCCTCCAGTCTCGTGATCAATGCGCCGATCCAGACGACGGGATGTGGAACGCGCCGGTGCAGCGCCTCGGGATAGCCGACCGCGGCTTCCAGAGCGGCCGCGCTCAGCACGATCCACGGACTAGTCCACACGGCGCAGGATCTCGATCAGCGGCCCCGCCGCGCCGACGTGGGTGCGGGTCTGGACGCCATAGGCCATGGCCAGCGCCTGGGGCGTCAGGGCCTGGCCTGGCGGGCCGTCCGCCACCAGGCAGCCCCGGTCCAGCAGCAGCACGCGATCGGCGAAGCGGGCCGCCAGGGTCAGGTCATGCAGCGTGACGACGACGCCCTTGCCCTCGTCATGCGCCAGCCGGCGGAACAGGTCCACGGCATCCAACGCGTGTCCGGGGTCTAGACCGGTCAACGGCTCATCGGCCAGCAGCCAATCGGTCTGGCCCGCCAGAGCGCGCGCGATCAGCGCCCTCGCCCGCTCGCCGCCCGACAGCCGGGTGATCGCGCGTTCGGCGAAATCGTCGAGGCCGGTCATCGCGATCGCCTGATCGATGGCCACGGCGTCCTCCGCGCTAGGCCCGAACGCGCCCAGATGCGGCGTGCGCCCCAGGCCGACAAAGGTCCGAACATCGACGTCCCAGGCGATCTCCGGCGTCTGGGCCAGGAAGGCCATCGCCCGGGCCCGGCTGCGCGCCGGGATATCCGCGACGACGGCGCCGTCCAGGCTGATGCGTCCCTTGTCCGGCCGTCGCAAGCCCGCCAGGCAGCTCAGCAAGCTGGATTTGCCCGCGCCGTTCGGCCCGACGATCGCCATCAGCTCGCCCTTGCGAAAGCGAGCAGTGACCTGGTTGAGGACCGCGCGACCACCCAGGCTGAGGCTGACCGTTTCGGCGAAAAGATCGTCGCTCACGCCAGCCTCCTGCGCATCGCCATCAGCATCCAGAGGAAGAAAGGCCCGCCCAGGACGGCCGTGGCGACGCCCAGCTTGACCTCCTCGGCGGCGGGGGTCAGGCGGACCAGGATGTCAGCGCCCAGGGTCAGGGCCGCGCCGCCCAGCAGCGACGGCAGCAGCACCGCGCCCGGCCGCGAGCCGACCCAGGGCCGCAGCAGGTGTGGCACGATCAGGCCGACGAAGCCAATGACCCCGGTCACGGCTACGCTCGAGCCAACGGCGAGGGCGACACCGACGGCGAGCAGCAGGCGGGTGCGCGTCAGGCTGACGCCCAGCGATTGGGCGCCCTGCTCGCCCAGCGTCAGGGCGTCCAGCGCGCGGCCCTGGGTCAGCAGGACCAGGCATCCGGCGACGACGCCCGGCGCGGCGATTCTGACCTCCTCCACGCTGCGGTCGGCCAACGAGCCCATGACCCAGCTGATGATCTCGTCGACCGCCCAGGGGTTGGGCGCCAGGTTCAGCGCCAGCGAGATGCCCGCCGTGCAGACCGTCTGGACGACGAAGCCGGCCAGGATGAAGGTGACGATGCTGGAGGTGACGCCCGCCAGCGCCAGCAGCGCCGCCACGCCCAGGCCCGCCCCGACCATCGCCGCGGCCGGCAAGATCCAGCTCGCCTGGGCCGCGGTTCCCAGATAGAGCGTCAGCACCGCGCCCATGGCGGCCGCCGAAGACACGCCCAACGCGCCAGGATCGGCCAGCGGATTGCGGGTGTAGCCCTGCAGCGCCGCGCCGCTCAAGCCCAGGGCTCCGCCGACCAGCAGCGCCAGGATGGTGCGTGGCAGCCGCAGGCCGAAGACGATCGCCCAGCGAGGATCGGCGCCGTTCGAGACCCAGGCGCTCCAGGGCGCCCAGACCCTTCCCGCGCAGAGGCTGACGACGAACAGCAAGGCCAGCGTCGCCGCCAGCGCACCGCAGACGAGCCATATCGATCGCGTCTTCATGCCGTCACTCCCAGGACTTCGGCGCGGGCGTGGGCCATGGCCTGGGCGGACTGGATCAGCACCGGCCCGCCGCAATAGAGCAGCCGCTCGGGAAAGCGGACCTGCTGCATTCGCCCCTTCAGAGCGCCCAGGGCCGGATGGGTCATGACCCGGTCGGCCCAGCTGCGCGCGCCCGGCGCGGGAACCCCGACCAGCAGAACCTGCGGCGGATCGGCCAGCAGCAGCTCAAGCGGAACATTGCCCCAGGACTTCAAGCCATAACGCCGCGCGACATTGTCGAAGCCGGCCAGGGTCATCATCTCGTCCGCCAACGTGTGAGGTCCCGCCGCGAAGCCATTGGGTTGATAGATCAAAGCGCTCAGCCGGCGCGTTCCGGGACGCGGCCTCGCCGCGACGATGGCTGCCTGGATCCGGGCGACCAGCTGCTCGCCGCGCTCGGGACGGCCGATCAGGCGGGCCACGCGCCGGACCTGGTCGAGACTCTCGGCGATCGTCTTGGGCACGGCGAAGCGCTCGACGGGGACGTGCAGGCGTTTTAGCGCGTTGCGGGTGGCCAGGGCCGAGTGCTGGCTGGCCAGGACGAGATCCGGCTGCAGCGCGATGATCTCCTCGGCGGTCTCCCAGGTGAACGGCAGCGTCCGGGCCTCGGCCGCCACGGTGGAGCCGTGCGGCTCGCGGGCGTAGTGGCTGAGGGCGGCGATCTGCGACCGGTCGGCCAGATGCACTAGCATGGCGTCGAGACAGGCGTTCAACGAGGCCACGCGCCGGGGAGCGGCGATGGCTGGCGTCGCCGCGCCGAGGGCGATGGCGCCCCCCATGACTGTCCGACGGCTAGGCCGCATGGCGCACCGCCTGCAGCGCCCGGCGCAGCCGCTCCAGGTTGTCGCGGGCAGGAATGCCGAAACGCAGCCGCGTCGGATGCTCCGCGAACGGCCGTGTCAGGACGCCCCGAGCGCAGAGACCAGCGAACAGCCGATGCGCGTCGGACGTCTCGACCCAGCGGAAGAGATCACAGCCGCCGACGACGCCGAGCCCGGCCGCGCTGAGAACCGCATCGACATTGCGAGCCTGGGTCGCCAGACAGGCCGCGGTGGTCGCGCGCCAGGCCTCGTCGGCATAGGCGCCGAGGCCCAGAGCCAAGGCGTCAGCGCAGACAGGCCAATCTCCCAGAACAACACGAAATTGTTGCGCCAAGAGATTGCCGCAGATGACAAATCCTAGCCGTGCTCCGGGCAGGCCGTAGAACTTGCCGAACGAGCGCAGCACGACCAGACGCTCAATCGCGAGATCCGCCACGGTGAGGTGCGGCGCGGTTTCGCCGAAGGCCTCATCGACAATCGTCCATCGCCCGCGGGCGGATCGCGCCGCGGCGAGAGCCGCCAGCGCGTCTCGCCCGACTTGCCGGCCGTCCGGGTTGTTCGGATTGACCAGGACAAGAATATCCGCCTCCGCCGCGCGGCGCTCGTCCATCGTCGCGACCATCTGCGGCTTTCGGCCGGCCCAGGCCTCGGCATGACCGCCGTAGATCGGCGCGACCAGGGCGACGCCGCCCTCGTTCAGCAGAAGCGGCAGCAGCCTCAGCGCGATGTCCGCGCCGCCGACCGCCACGACCCGTCGGGGATCGGCGACGCCAAAAGCGCGGCCGGCGACCGCTTCCAGTTCGGCCAGGGCGGAAGGATCGGGCAGAGATCGCAGGGCGCGGTCAGGCGCGCGCGCGCCCGGCCAGGGCTCGGGATTGATCCCGGTTGAAAGATCCAGCCAGGGTTCGCGCACGTCCGGATAGGCGGCCATCGCCTCGCGGAGACGGCCGCCATGTCGGAAGGCGCCGAGGTGGGGGATCGACGCCATCTCCGAACTCTAGAAGCGCGCCCGCAGGCCCACGAAGGCGCCGCGGCCAGGCGTCCCGTAGTTCAGGATCGTCTGGTAGTCCTTGTCGAACGCGTTCTCGACGCGGCCGAAGACTTCCAGGCCATCCTTCAGCGGATAGGACGCGCGCAGGTCGACCAGGGAGTAGTCCTTCACCTCCTGGGTGTTGGCGTCGTTGTTGTAGGTCTTGCCCACGTAGCGGACCGCCACCGTGGTCGAGAGCTTCACCGGCCAGACATAGGTCGCCGACAGGTTGCCCATGGTCTTGGGACGGCGCGTCAGCTGCTTGCCCTTGTTGGCGCCGGAGTCGTTTTCCGCGTCGGTGTAGGTGTAGTTGCCCGTCAGGGTCAGGCCGTCGACCGGCTTATATTCGCCAATCAGTTCAAGCCCTTGCGTCTTGGTCTTCTGGACATTGCTGTAGTAGCCCCAGCGCGAGACGCCGCCCGGCGCGCACAGCGGATCGGCGCCGCCGGTGCACGAGAAGTAGCGGATCTCGTTGTCGGCCTCGCGGTGGAACCAAGTGACGATGGCGCGGGCCTTGCCGCCCAGGAAGCGCTGCTCGATCCCGGCGTCCCAGCTGTCGAACTCCTCGGGCGACAGGTTCAGGTTGCCGTACTCGCTGAACAGCTCGTAGAGGCCCGGGGCGCGGAAGCCCTGGCCGAAGCTGGCGCGCAGAACCGTGTTCCCCTCGTTCAGCGCCCAGGCGGCCGAGGCCTGGCCCAGGGTGTGGCTGCCATAGGTGTCGTGGTCCTCGTAACGGACGCCGGCGGTCAGGGTCAGGCCAGGAACGACCTCGGCCTGGAGCTGGCCGTAGACGCTGTCGACGCCGACCTTGCCGGTCGCGAAGTCAGGGTTCGGCTTGCTGACCGAGGGCGAACGGGTGCGCATCCGCGCCTTCTCGGTCTCGGCGCCGAAGGTCGCCGTCACGGTCTCGGTGACCGCGAAGACGCCCTGGTATTCCCAGCGCTTGTTTTTGCCGGCGGCGTCGAAGGTCAGCGGCACGGCGGGCCGGGCCGGATTGATGTTCTCGCGGTCGGTGTCGGTGTAGGCGTAGCCGACCCGGTTGTTCCAGCGCCCGTCCAGCAGGCCGAAGTTCAGGCCGGTATAGATCACCAGCTCCTCGGTGCGGCCGAACTCGGGGCTGTCGACGTTGAAGCCGTCGAAGTCGTTCTTGCCCTTGGAATAGACCGAGCGAACCTCGGCCGAGACGTTCTCGGCCAGGGCCACCCGCAGGCGGCCCGACAGGCCCGCGTTCTGGTAGCCGTCCTTCTCCTTGCCCGGCTTGTAGGCCGAGAAGCCGTCGGTGGTGTAGTAGCCGCCCGCCACGCGCCAGGTGATCTTGTCGCCAGCGCCGCCGACGCCGGCCCGCAGGTAGCCGGTCTTGCGCGCGCCCGCCTCGGCGTCGATCGAGCTGGAGAACGGCGCGGTGGGTTCGGCGGTCACGATGTTGACCACGCCGCCGATGGCCTGGCTGCCCCACAGGGTCGACTGGGCGCCGCGCAGGATCTCGATACGGGAAATGTCGCCGACCAGCAGGTTGCCGCTGTTGAAGCCTCCTTGCGTCGAGGACGGGTCGTTCAGCTTGACGCCGTCGATCAGGACGACGGTGTGCTGGGTCTCGGCGCCGCGGATGTTGAGGCCGGTCGTCGTGCCGGGTCCGCCGTTACGTGTGAAGCTGACGCCCGGCGTCTGGGCCAATAGCTCGACGACCGAGATGGCCTGGCTGGCCTCGATGGCCGGTTGGGTCAGGACGGTGACCGACGCGCCGACCTTCTCGATCGGCTGGGCGGTGCGGGTGGCGGTGACGACGACCTGGGCGACGCCGTTGGCGCCGGTCGCGCCGGCGACGTCGGCCTCGGGGGCCTTCTGATCATCGGCGAACGCCGCGCCGGCGATCAGGGTGGTGGCTAAGGCGGTGGAGCTCAGAAAAGCTCGGATCATGGTTCTACTTCCCCTACTGAACGACCCACGCGCCAAACCGGCTCGCGCGAGGCGGACCACGCGCGAACACGGACCGTCGCGCGGTCCTTTGACTGTCGTTTCTCGGGAGATCCCGTTCGTTCGGCGCACCCCGGCCGAGCGATGAACGACCGCGCCGGGCAGGTCTCCTGGCTCACGGGTCAATGCTCTTGGCGCCGCCTTCCCAGGTCCCGAGGGACCCAGTGGCCTATGGCGCTAGAGCTCGCCGCTTACAGTTGCGGGGGCAGCCGAGGTCTTGAACCTCGTTCCCTTTTAATCCTCTTTCGAGGAGCCTGACGCGACGCATGGCCTATATGCTGCGTCGCACACCGTCAATGTGGAGCTTTCATGACCGCGACCTTGGTGCTGGGCGGCGCGCGCTCGGGAAAGAGCGGCTTCGCCCAGAGAGCGGCGGAAACCGAGGCCGGCGGAGGTCGAACGGTGATGATCGCGACGGGGCAGGCCTTCGATGACGAGATGGCCGAGCGAATCGCCCGCCATCAGGCCGATCGCGGCGAATCATGGGTCACGGTCGAGGCGCCGCTGGAGCTCGCCGCCGCGATCAGCGGCCTCCCCGCCGACGCGATCGCCGTCGTCGATTGCCTGACGCTGTGGCTGTCGAACCAGATGCTGGCCGAACGGAACGTCGAGGCGGCGTGCGCGGAACTCGTTGCGGCCGTCGCGGCCTGCCCCGCCCGCCTCTGGCTGGTCAGCAACGAGGTCGGGCTGGGCATCGTGCCGGAGACGCCGCTGGGGCGCCGCTTCCGCGATGAAGCCGGCCGATTGAACCAGCGCCTGGCGGCGACCGTGGACGAGGTCTATTTCGTGGCGGCGGGCCTGCCGCTGAAGATGAAGCCTCAGGGGTGAACGCTCGTCGGGAGACGGGAATGAAAAACCCTCTCTCTTAGAGAGAGGGAGGGGCCCGCGCCGCCAGGCGCGGGAGGATGAGTGGTTACGCGGTCCGCCGCAATTCTCAGCCGTTTCAGCTACTTGTCCATCACCGCCCTGTCCGGAAAGGGTGAAACCTCTCACCCTCCCATGCTTCGCATGGGCCCCTCCCTCTCTCGAAGAGAGAGGGATTCATGAGCGCTCGACGAGCGTTCGCGCCAACTTATCCTACCCTTTGAAACCTGCCGTATTCTGTCTTCACCTCGTCGCGAGGAAAGGGCGCGTGGCCAGCGACCATTTGCGGCGGCGGGGGGCGATCGAGCGGGGACAGGTTCGAGGGGGTTACTCGGACGGTCC
>NZ_LSJA01000205.1 GCF_001556515.1 Caulobacter sp. CCH9-E1
CAGCTCGGCGATCCACGATAGGCGGCTTTATCGATCACCGCCCTGTCGCTCCGCTGCCGGCTTGATCCCTGCGGCCACCCGATCGTCCGCCTATCCCTTCTGAGGATGCGACGACCTTCGGACCTGCCGGGAACCGAAAGCGGCCCCGCTCAGCCTATCCCCGCCGCCGCTTTGGGCCGGATCCAAGCGCCCTCCCCCGCGACGGGGACAGCTCTGATTGTGCGCGCGGTTTCAACGCGGATCACACAGCGGCGTGTAAAAGTGGGAAGTGGTTGAAATCGTTGGGTCCGATTCCGGATACGCGGATCATAGAGCGCCGCGAACGCTCGTAAAATACTCCCCCCCGGCGGGGGAGGTGTCGGCGAAGCCGACGGAGGGGGAAGTCCTGCTGACCTTGCCACGCCCCCCGCCGGTCCTTCGGACCGCCTCCCCCACGGGGGGAGGATTTTCCGCCACGCCCCCAAAACGAAAAAGCCCCACCCGTGAGGGTGGGGCCGGACGAGCGGCAAGGCCTAGGCGGCGCTAGCCCTTCCAGTCGGGCAGGGCCTCCAGCTGCGCCTTGGTCAGCTTGGCGCGGACGATGTGGTCGTCCGGGTCGCCCGGCTCGGGCGCCACCGTCACGTCGGCCAGGGCCACGACGACCTTCTTGTCCGGGCCCATGCGGTCGATCTCGATGACGATGGCCGTGGGCTTGCCGGCCGCGTCGAGCAGGACGTGCTCGACCTCGCCGGCCTTGCGGTTGGCCGAGTCGATGACGTCGGCGTCCTCGATCTGCCCGACCGTGAAGGCGCCCTTGGCCGGCTGACCTTCCTGGTGCGCGATGGTCGTCTGGGCGACCGCGCCCGTGGCGACGGCGGCGATGGCAAGGCCCAGGACAGCGAACTTCATGGATCGGCTCCTCTTTCACATGGCGTAGGTTGGAGATAACGCCGTACACAGAGGATTGATCCGGCAGGGGCGGACCCGCCGGAGCCCATCCCGTCATTCCCGCCACAAGGGCGGGTGTTCACCGAGAACGACACTCACTCGTCGTAGCGATTTGAACGTCCTAGATCGGCGCCTGAACCAAAACGTGCTTTCGACCCAAATCGGACTCAGCGGGGCAAACGATCGGGGTCGCTCACAAGCTTGGTAGCCGCGACTTCCGCTGCTCTCTTCAGATCGGCTTTCACACGATCTGGCATTCGTGATGCAGGAACCTGTTGGACCGCTGCAATCAAGCCGTCCCTGACAGCCGCGACCCGCGTCTCGATGTCCGACGACATGAAGGCGGCATAGTCCACGTTATGGAAGGTCCAGAACTCTCCTGCCGAGCGCTTATGACTGGTGCCGTTTGGAACGACGCCTCGGGCCGGATCGATGCACAATAGATTCAGCACGACGGTGTCGGGCTTTAAAAGCTCAGCCTTAGCGAAATCAAATTCAGACCCCATCGCGTACGCGAACTCGTCCGCGAACAAGTTGAACCGTCGGCCAGCGCTTGCGTCGCCAGTTGGCATGAAATGGATCGGCATAACTTTTCCCTTCAACGCTAGGGTAGCGAGCCAATGTCCGCCCACCACCCCGAACAGACGATGGAAATGTCCGCTGTCGGGCGTCCGCGACCGGGTTTACCAGTATCGGTCTACTCCCCCATCTCAGGGCGGGAATGACGGAGACTATTTGGTTCGTGGCGGTAGTCCCCCCACGGGCTGGACGGCTTCGAGGGATTGCGGGACCAGGCCGTCGGCGCCCGCTCGGCCGTGCTGGAGGCCTTGATCGATGTCTAGCGGGCGCTGGGCGCGGATTGATCCTCGCGCGCCACCCGCAGGGTGTGCAGGGCGATCATCAGCTCCTCATCGGTGGGAATGACGAGCGCTTGCACGCGACTGTCGGCCGTCGAAAGATGGGCGGCGTTGACGGCGTTGGCGGCCGCGTCCAGTCGCAGGCCCATCCATTCTAGGCGCCGGGCGATCCGGGCGCGCACGTCGGCGTGCCTCTCTCCGATCCCGGCGGTGAACACCAAGCCGTCCAGCCCGCCCAGGCTGGCCGTCAGAGCGGCGATTTCGCGAGCGGCGCGCCAGGCGAACAGTTCGATGGCCTCCTCGGCCTCCGGCGCGGCGCTGGCGGACAGGGCGCGCATGTCGCTGGAGACGCCCGACACCCCCAGCAAACCGGACTTCCGGTACAGCAGATCCTCGATCTGGGTCGGGCTCATGCCCAGCTGGGTTTGCAGATGCAGCACCACGCCGGGATCCACCGCGCCCGACCGCGTGCCCATCACCAGGCCGTCCAAGGCGGTGAAGCCCATGGTGGTGTCGACGCTCTTGCCGTCGAGCATGGCGCAGAGGCTGGCGCCGTTGCCCAGGTGGGCGGCGATGACCCGGCCCCTCGCCAGGACCGGGTCGATCTCGCGCAGGCGGCGGGCGATGAATTCGTAGGAAAGGCCGTGAAAGCCATAGCGACGGATGCCGCGCGCGTGCAACTCGCGGGGCAGGGCGAACCAGGTCGCGATCTCCGGTCGGTCGTGATGGAACGCCGTGTCGAAGCAGGCGACCTGCGGCAGGTCCGGCGCCAGGCGGGCGATGGCGTGGATGGCCGCCAGGTTGTGGGGCTGGTGCAGCGGGGCCAAGGGGCTCAGCTTTTCGAGCGCCGTCAGCAGGTCGGGCGTCACCCGGCGCGGCGCGGCGAAGTCGACTCCGCCGTGCACGACGCGGTGACCGATGGCGATGATCTCGCGATCTTGCAGATGCTGGACCGCCCAGGCGAACAGAAACTCCAGAAGGTCGGCGTGGCGCAAGGCGGCGCCCTCGGGCCAAGCGCGCCGCAGCAGGACCTCGCCCTCAATGGTCTTGGCGATCAGCTCCGGGGCGATGCCGATCTTCTCGATCTTGCCGCCGGCCGAGAGCCTCGGCGGGCCCTGACCGTCGACCGCGAACAGCGAGAACTTGATGCTGGAAGAGCCGGAATTGAGGCTGACGACCGCCTTCACGCCGCGCTCTCCTTGGCCAGGCCCGGGGCCGCCTTGGTGGCCGCGCGCGCCATCAGCACGGCTACGGCGCAGGAGGCCAGTCGCGTGCGCAGGCTGTCGGCCCGACTGGTCAGAATGATCGGCGCCCGCGCGCCCAGCACGACGCCGGCGGCGTCGGCGCCGCCCAGGAAGGTCAGTTGCTTGGCCAGCATGTTGCCGGCTTCCAGGTTCGGGGCCACGAGGATATCGGCCTTGCCGGCCACGGGCGAGACGATGCCCTTCTCGGCGGCGGCGGCTTCAGAGACGGCGTTGTCGAAGGCTAGCGGCCCGTCCAGCAGGCCGCCGGTGATCTGCCCTCGGTCGGCCATCTTGCACAGGGCGGCCGCCTCCAGCGTGGAGGGGAGGGCCGGATTGACCGTCTCCACGGCCGACAGGATCGCCACGCGCGGCTGCTCGATGCCGATGACGTGGGCCAGGTCGATGGCGTTGCGAATGATGTCGGCCTTCTCGAGCAGGGTTGGCGCGATGTTGATCGCCGCGTCGGTGATGAGCAAGGGCGCGGGATGAGACGGAACGTCCATGACATAGACATGGCTGATCCGGCGTTCCGTGCGCAGGCCGGTCGCCGCGGCGACAACCGCGCCCATCAGCTCGTCGGTGTGCAGCGAGCCCTTCATCAGCAGTTGGGCCTCGCCGACGCGCGCCAGTTCCACGGCCTTGGCGGCGGCCTCGTGGCTGTGGGCCGCGGGGACGATGCGCAAGCCGTCCAGCGACTTTCCCGCTTCCTCGGCCGCCTTGCGGATCTTGCTTTCGGGCCCGACCAGGATCGGCGCGATCAGCCCCGCCTCGGCGGCGTCGACGGCGGCCAGCAAGGCTGCGGCGCTGCATGGATGAACGACGGCGGTCGGCGCGGGAGGACCGCCGCGCGTCGCCTCGATCAGTCGCCTGTAGCCGTCGTGGTCCGAAACGCGGATGTCGGGCGGTACCGCGATCGCGCGGCGCAGCTTTTGGACGGGCGCGCGAACTTCCGCCTCGCCGCTGGCCAGCAGCTCGCCACCCGAGCCGTTCAGGCGGCAGTCGAAGGCGACGATGGAGCCGGGGCCCTTCTGTCGCGCCTGAACCGTGGCGGTGATGGTGTCGCCCAAGACGGGCGCGGCCAGGAATCTCAGCGTCTGACTGATCGTCTCCGCCCCCGGTCCGGGCAGGCGAAGGCCGATGAGCGCGGTCAGAAGACCTGCGGTCCATACCGTCCACGCTGGTTCCGCGCCATCGCCGCCAGCCAGGGCGCGGGACAGCTCCAGGTCCTCGGGCGTCAGCGTGCGGCTCAGGCTATCGACGTCGCCCAACTGGATTTCATCGAATGTGCGGTTCTCGATGAAATCAGCCATGCTCGTGCGTCCGCTTCCAAGCTTGAGATCGCCGGCCCCGAGAAGGCGACGCCTGCGCTGGTCCACAATGCGTCGACCGCCCTGTCGGGACAAGCAGGGCGCCGCCCCAAAGGGGGGCGCGCCGCAGTCGACCAGGCGATCACGTCAGCGCGCGGCGGTCCGCCCGACTGGTCGACAAGTGGGTGTCGATGATTGAACTCGAGCCTCGGGCTTACGGCGCGCAGAGCCTGCGCCGAACAAAGGTGGCGCTGATCTACAAAAAGACCGGCGACTTGCGCGCCCGCCAACTTCCAGTCGGCCGCAGGAAGCTCGAAAGCACGGTCCGATATCTTGGCGTCGAGGGCGTTTCAGCCCCCTACCGCTCCTCGTCGAACCGGTTCGCCACCAGCTCGCACAGCGCCTCCAGCGCCGCCTCCGCCTCCGGCCCCTCGGCGCTGATGTCGATGGTCGAGCCGATGCCGGCGGCCAGCATCATCAGGCCCATGATCGAGCGGGCGTCGACGCTGGCGCCGTCGCGGCTGACCGTCACCTCGGCGTCGAAGCTGGACGCCATCTTCACGAACTTGGCCGAGGCCCGGGCGTGCAGCCCGCGCTCGTTGACGATCTCGACCGTTCTGGAATTCATGCGCTCACTTCTCTCCGGCGAGCACGTAGGAGGCCACGGAGATGTATTTGCGTCCAGCTTCCTGGGCGTGGGCGACGCAGGCCTGCAGGCTCTCGCGCTGGCGCACGCTGGCCAGCTTGATCAGCATCGGCAGGTTCAGGCCGGCGATGACCTCGGCCTTGGTCTGCTCCATCACCGAGATGGCCAGGTTGCTGGGCGTGCCGCCGAACATGTCGGTCAGCAGGATGACGCCCTGGCCGTCCTGGTCGACGTCGGCGCAGGCCTTGAGGATGTCGGAGCGACGGCGCTCCATGTCGTCCTCGGGGCCGATGCAGATCGCCTTCACGGCGGCCTGCGGACCGACCACATGCTCCATGGCGGAGACAAACTCTTCCGCCAGACGCCCGTGCGTCACGATCACGAGCCCGATCATGCCAGATATCTCAAACGGGATCCCCATTCCCTCCGCGGCCCTTCGAGAACGCCGCGCGGGCGGCCTTGATACGCTCGTTAGAGAGGGACTCCAAGAGACTGCATGATGCGAGCGATTTTCAGGGGCGCGGCGGGTTCTCGCGGCCACAGGTCGAAGCCGGGGATGGATAGGCTCGCGACGGACTCCGCGCGGGGATCGGGCAGGCGCTCGACGGCCTCCGGCGCCTCGACGCAGCGGATCAGCACGGCGATCTCGCAGAAGGGCAGGGGCGAGGCGGCGGCGACGACGCCCAGGCCGCGGACCTCGATCAGGCCGGCCAGGGGCTCGGGCGCCTTGCCGTAGAGGCGGCCGCCGGCGGCGAACAGCACGACGCGGTCGTCGGCGACCAGCCGGAAACCGTGGTCGAGGGCGCGCAAGGCCAGGTCGCTCTTGCCCGCGCCCGACGGGCCCTCGATCAGGGCGCCGCGCCAGACGCCGTCCTGGCGGCGGGCGATCAGGCCGGCGTGGCGGAGTTCGGGGGCGGGGCTCACGCCCGGGCGTCCGGCAGGTCGACCACGAAGCGCGCGCCGATCACCGCGCCGGCCGCGTCGTGGCGGTTCTCGGCGTGGATCTGGCCGCCGTGGGCCTCGACGATCTGGCGGGCGATGGACAGGCCCAGGCCCGAATTGCCGCCGAACGCCCGGCCCTTGGGCCGCGAGGTGTAGAAGCGCTCGAAGATGGTCTCGAGATTGTCGGGCGGCACGCCGGGGCCGTCGTCCTCGACCGTGGTGATCAGCCGGCCCTTGGCGCGGGAGAGGCTGACGCGGACCTCGCCGTCGGCGGGGCTGAACGAGCGGGCGTTGTCGATCAGGTTGCGGAACACCTGGCCGATCGGGGTCTCGCGGGCCAGGATCTGCGCCGGATGGGCCGGGTCGGCGCTGGAAAAGCGGACGCGCACGCTGCCAGGGGCGTCGCCGGGGCGCAGCTGGGCTTCGTAGAGGCTGGTCACCTCGGTCAGCAGGCGGTTGAGGTCCAGGGCCTTGGGCGGCTCGCGCGACAGCTCGGCGTCCAGGCGCGAGGCGTTGGAGATGTCGGTGACCAGGCGGTCCAGCCGGTTGACGTCGTTCTGCAGGATGGCCAGCAGGCGGGCGCGGGCGGCCGGGTCGGTGACCAGGTCCAGGGTCTCGACGGCCGAGCGGATCGAGGTCAGCGGGTTCTTGATCTCGTGGGCCACGTCGGCGGCGAAGCGCTCGATGGCGTCCATGCGCTCGGACAGCGAATGGGTCATGTCCTCCAGCGACCGGGACAGGTCGCCCAGCTCGTCGTGGCGGCGCGACAGGTCGGGCAGCGAGATGGCGCGCGCCCCCTGCAGGCGGACCTGGTCGGCGGCGCGGGCCAGGCGTTGGACGGGCATGGCGATCAGCCGGTGCAGCAGCACGCTGGCGGTCAGGATGGCGCACATGGCCACGATGATGAACGGCAACAGGGCCAGGCGCTCGGCGGCGATGATCTCGTCGACGTCGCCGGCCTCCAGCGTCAGGACGCCCAGGATGGCGCGCACGTGCTGGATCGGGATCGACACCGAGACGACCCGCTCGCCGTTCTCGGCGATGCGGGTGCCGGCGACGGTGCGGCCCTTCATCGCCTGGGCGATCTCGTCGGCCAGGGCCTTCTGGGCGCGCTCGGCCTTGGCCTGCTCGGCGGGGGTCTTGCGCGGGGCGTCCGGGTTCTGGCCAGGCTTGCGGGCGGGCGGCAGCACCTTCCAGTCGACGCGGTCGGCGACCACGAACGAGTCGGCCAGCACCTTGCCGCGGGCGTCGAACAATCGCGCCCGCTGCGAGCGCGGGATGAACAGCAGCTGGAAGATGGCGCTGGCGGTGTAGGGGTCGAGCGCGGGCTCGGGCTCGCCGATCGTCGCCGACTGGTCGATGACGTTGGCGATCAGCTCGCCCTGGGTGCTGAGGCTGTCGATGCGCGCGTTGACGAGGCCGTTGCGCAGCTCGTTCAGCACCAGCGCCCCGATGACCACGATCACCAGGGCCAGGACGTTCAGGCTGATGATCAGCCGGCCCAGCCGGGAGCCCCGCGGCCAGGCCAGGCGCCGACGGGGCGGGGGCGGGTCGCCGCCCGCCGCCTCAGGCCTCGCGGTAACGGTAGCCAACGCCGTACAGGGTCTCGATGGAGTCGAATTCCGGATCGACCTGACGGAACTTCTTGCGCATGCGCTTGATGTGGCTGTCGATCGTGCGGTCGTCGACATAGACCTGATCGTCGTAGGCCGCGTCCATCAGGTTGTCGCGACTCTTCACGAAGCCGGGACGCTGGGCCAGGGCCTGCAGCAGCAGGAACTCGGTGACGGTCAGGCGCACGGGCTTGCCGTCCCACAGGCTGTCGTGGCGGGCGGGATCGAGCGTGAGCTTGCCGCGCTTCATGACCTTGGAGCCGGCCGCGTTCGGGTCGGCCGGAGCGGCCTCGCCCTCGGGCCGCGCGCGGCGCAGCACCGCCTTGACCCGCTCGACCAGCAGGCGCTGGCTGAACGGCTTATGCATGTAGTCGTCGGCGCCGAGGTTGAAGCCCAGGACCTCGTCGATCTCCTCGTCCTTGGAGGTCAGCATGATCACCGGAATCTCGGAGTGCTGGCGCAGGCGGCGCAGCACTTCCATGCCGTCCATGCGGGGCATCTTGACGTCCAGGATCACCAGGTCCGGCGGGTTGGCCTCGACGCCTTCCAGACCCGACACGCCGTCGTGGAAGTGGTTCACGGTGTGCCCATGAGCCTGCAGGGTCATCGCGATCGAGGCGACGATGTTCTCGTCGTCGTCAATGAGGGTGATGGCGGCCATCTATTCGATCTTATCCTTCGACCTTCGTCGCTCGCCCGATCCTACCGGTCGAGCGCACCAGCTTCAACGCGCGTAGCGGCAAAGCTTTCCCGGCCCTAAGTCCTAAGCCTTTGCGGCCCCAGCAAGGCGCGATTGCGGCGCGCCGCCTTCTGTCTGGTCTAGATGGAGACATCCAAACCAGACAGGCTTCATCTTCTTAGACTTAGGGCGCGTAGGTTTAGCCGCTCACACTTAAACCTACACGCCCGATACGGGTTTCCCTCAACCTCACCTTAAGGTCTCGTACGCCATAGTCGCGCCTCGGGAGCGACCGCCGTATGAGCCAAATCCATTACGAGCTTTTCGTCCGGCGGAAGGTCGGCGCGCAGTGGACGCTCGAGATCGCCACCGAGAACCGCGCGCACGCCATCCAGACGGCCGAGGACGTGCTGGAGCAGAGCCGCGCCGTGGCCGTGCGGGTCAGCAAGGAGACGCTGAACCCCGCGACCGGCGAATACAAGTCGCTCGCCATCTTCACCAAGGGCATGGTCGACGGCGGTAAGCCGAAGAAGGAAGAGGAAGAGCGCGATCCGCTCTGCGTCCAGCCGGCCGACCTCTACACCGCCCACGCGCGCGACCGGATCGGCCGCCTGCTGGAGGGCTGGCTGAACCGCCACAAGGCCACGCCCTTCGAGCTGCTGCATCGTCCCGACCTTGTCGAGAAGCTCGAAGCGTCCGGCACCGACCTGCAGCACGCCCTGCAGAAGATCGCCATCCCCGAGGCCGATGCGCGCGGCGTCACGGTCCATGAAATCATCCGCCACTTCCAGGGCCTGGTCGAGCGCGCGATCGGCAACCTGGGCAAGGCGTTCAAGAAGGGCGCTCTGCCCGACCTCGACAAGGAAGGCTTCGCCAAGGCCGCCGAGCGGCTGGTCGCCGACCCGGATCGGGCCTTCCTGCTGGGCGCGGGCGTCGCCGCCTCGATCGCCCCCGCCGCCAACTGGGCCGAGAAGATCGCCCGCCTGCTGGACCTGGCCGATTGCGCGCCGACCGAGCCCCGCGCCCGCGCCGCGGCCCTCAGCGCCATCGAGCAGCCCCTGGCCGAGATCATCGGCTCGCGCGCCGGCATGGCGGACCTGTTGGACACCACCAAGGGCGATCTCGGCTCGACCCTGGCCGCCATGACCCGCCTGACCGGCGGCGCGGGGGTCGAGGCCCTGATCCGCATCGAGGCCAGCGTCCGCGCCTGCATGCCCGAGCTCTCGGGCACGGCGAAACGGCTCAGCGACTGGCTGGCCGGCGACGACTTCCCGACCGTGCGCAAGGCCATCGCCGAACGCGTCCTGACCGAGCTGAACGGCGTGCGGCGTCTGAAGCCCGGCGACGCCGAGGCGGAGATCGAATATCTGCGCGCCCTGGCCATGAGCCTGACGGCCGCCGCCGGCCGCGTCCTGCAGGCCGAGGACATCCAGGCCGCCTTCACCACGCGCTCGAAGACCCTGCTGAACGGCGAGTTCATCGACAGCCTGCTGGGCCGCGACCGCTCGTCCTACGAAGAGATCAAGATCCTGATCCGGCTGGCCGAGAACGTCATGGGCGCGGTCAACAAGCGCAACGCCGCCCGCTGGCTGAACGGCAATATCAGCGCCATGCGGTTCGAGAAGGAGATGCGCCAGGGACCGGACTCGCCGATCGCCAAGCTCAGCCAGCTGGCGGGCCTCCAGCGCCAGCTGATCCGCTCGGGCCTGGTGCGCGAGGATTTCGAGCCGCTGTGCGCCAAGCTGGGCGACATCGGCGCGCAGATCGAGGCCGATACGCGCCTGCTGACCATGCTGGTCCGGGCCCCCGCGCCGCTGCCGCACCGCCTGACCCTGCTGGCCAAGCTGGCGATGGGCGAGTCCGGGCCGACCGGTCCGGTCGCCGATAAGGCGCGCGCCGAGGCCCTGAAACTGGCCCGCGGCCCCGGCGCTCGCGAGGAACTGGCCGAGTCGCCGGCGACGCTGGACCTGATCAAGAGCCTGGCCAACAAGGCGGCTTAGGAGCTCGGACGGTTCGTCCCGATATCGTGGACTTCCCGTAAGCCGAACGCCCAAACGTCGGCTATGGGTGGAAAGCCGTCATTGGTGCCGCGCCAGGGCACTTCACCAGCGGATAGGTTCGACGCCAGCGAGGTCTGAGACATTTATGAGTGCTGCCTTCAACTCGGAGAGCGCGGCGCCCCGGCAGCCGAGGTCGAAAGCCAGTTGGTTTGCGGCCTGGTCCATCCATATTATGTCACCGTCGCCCTGATCTGGCACGCAGGCGTCATCTCCTGGGAGAACGCGCAAACCAGTGGGCCGATAGGCGGCGAGCTCAGAGCGAATTCGAGCAACTTGCTCCACGGGAATGCGCTTCCTGTCGCTCGCCAGGACGTGACGCTCCCGAGTAACGCCGTGCCAAGACCAGCGTTTCCGCGTGACCCGCCCATCCCCGCGAATGGTCATCTCGTCGTATGTGCAGGGGAAGCAGAACGGTCCGCCTCCCACCTGCACCGAGATGATCTCACCCGCGACCGAATTCGGGTGCGTTGGCCCTACCGCGCAGCCAGCAAGAACTAAGGCAACGGTCAGCGCCACCTTCCGCACACGATGCTCCCACTCTGACGAGACTTCGCTTTCTCTCGAAAGATGTCAGGTTCGCGGGAGGTAGCCTAGGCCCGCAACGGGTGGTTAGCGGGCCTAAGCCTCTTGAACCGCAGACGGCAAACGAGCGACGAGCGTCAGTATCCTCTCACGCAGCGTCCAAACGCCTACGATTGAGAATAGGAGGAAAACTGCGGTTCCTCCTATCTTCCCAATAGAGACGCCCTTGCCGCTAAGCGCGATTTCAAATGCCTCAGCTGTCTTCCAAACGCAGGCGATAAACAAGGCACCGCTGGAAAATCGCAACAGCATTGCAGGGATGCCTTCGCTGCTTGCTGTATCGTCTCCCAGCAGCAGCTTAACTGCGGCAAGGAGCAAGGGCGTCAAGAGGAACGCCACCGTCCATTTCGCAGTAGCCCGAATTTTAGCCGATGCGACTGCGTAGATGGACCAGAGCCACAAAAAACCTAGAGCGACGAATGCGAAAAAGATCACAGCGATGACCGCTCGATAGGCAAGCGGATCCTCAGCCCTTGCAGTGAAGACGCTGAAGAAGAGCGAACCCCCGACGGTGACGCTGGTGAAAAGCGCGGGGTGAACCGACGCTACGCGTTGCTCAAGGGCCATGGTTACTCCGTGTCCGCTTCAACAATAACTGACGCGAACAGAGTCCGACTAGGGTCGCTAACAGCCTCCAGCATTCATCCAGCAAGCCGACCCTCCCGGCCGCCCCGCCGCATCCGCCCGCGAGCCTCAGCGCAGGGCCGTCTGGACGTCGACCAGGCGCACGTCGTGCATCTGGTTCAGATAGGCCTCGTAGTAGCCCTTGTGCGAGGCGCCGACGATCGCCAGCAGGCGCATGCCGGGATGCTGGCCCAGGACGTCGCGGATATTGCCGACCATGCGCAGGTTGCGGGTCTCCCAATAGCCGACGTATCGCCGTCCGAAGGCCTGAGGCGACGGCTCGCGCAGCGCCGCGCCGAAGTCGCCCTCGAAGGCCATCTTCTGGGCCTTGGCGCCGTTATAGGCGCGGTAGAGGTTCAGCACGCCGTCAGGCTTGTCGAGGTCTTGCTGCAGGCGCTTGCTCTCGGCCAGGCGGGCGTGGCTGACGGGATTGTCCCAGGCGCCGCGGATGGCCGTCTCGAACGCCTTCAGTTCGACGGGGTCGGTGCTTTCGGGCGTGTCGGCGGTGTGGTCGTCGACGCTCCACAGGCGCTCGTGCCCCAGGCGCGCGGCCAGCACGGCCGCGATCTGCTGGGTTTCGTTGCGGCGGGCGCGAAGCTTTTCGAGCAGGGCGACCAGATCGGCGTTCAGTCCCTCACCCGTCGTTCGCTCGGCGTCCGGCAGGCGCAGCCATTGGACCAGGGCCGAGCCGCGCTCGCCCGCCGCCAGGAATACGGCGGCCAGACGCCGCCGCTGGGCGGCGGAGGGGGCGGCGGGCCAGGCGGCCAGCAGGCGCTCGGCCTCGGCGTTGGCGGCCGGGACGTCCAGTCCGGTGGCCTGGCCGGCCGCCGTCGGATCCGCGCAGTAGGTCTTCACGGTCTCGGCGTAACGGCTCGGATAGCGTCGCAGGGCGTCGCATTGCAGGCCCGAGAGATCCTCCGTGGCGACGCCCGTCGGCTTCCAGGCCTCGAGCCGGTCCAGTAGCGGCGTCAGCCGCCCCATGTCGAACGTCTTGGGCAGGCCCGACAGGTGCGGCGTGCCCAGCACCATGACGGCGTTCGGCGCGCCGTGGGGCGGCCCTTTCAGGGTGTCCGGGTGGAAGGACGGACGATACTCTCCGGCTTGGGCCGCGACGGCTGTGCTCAACGCGCCCAAGGCGACGGCCATAATGCGAACAGTGCGAAACATGAAACCCCCTCGATGCCCTCGACGCTTAGAGGCTTCGGCGACGCTTCCTGGAGGCGCCTGTCATTTATTTAATGTCCGGCGGCGCTCGGGCGCTGGATTCGCGCCGCTAGGCGGATCAACCTGATGTTGTTTCAAGGGCGGGGGATGGGACGTGGCGGCGCGCGAGAGCGACAAGACCAAGGTCTGGTTCGAATATGTCCGGACGACGGGGCGGTACACAGCGTGGCCCATCTGCTGGCAGGGCTGGGTGGCCATGATCGTGCTGATCCCCGGGCCGATCCTGGGCGCCGTTGTGCTGTCCAAGGTCTTTCCACAGGTCCCGCCCATGATGTTCGGACTTTCTGGAATGGCGCTCTGCTTTGCGACCTTCTTTCCGCTGACCTATTTCAAGGGACGGCCGTCGAAGCGCTCGGGCGTTTGACTCTTCCCCAACGGCGCCCGCTAGGCTCTCGCCGCGCGGTCAATCCGGCCGCCGGGAGATCGCCATGGCCGTGTTCACCGTCCTCTATCCCGCCCGCGACGGCGCGAAGTTCGACCACGACTATTACAACGACCACCACATCCCGCTGGTGAAGGACGCTTTCGCCGAGACGGGCCTGATTGACGTGCAGGTCCTGACGGGCGTTTCCGCGGGGGACGGCGGACCCGCGCCGTTCGTCAAGATCGTCACCCTCTTCTTCCGCGACGCCGAGGCGATGCAGGCCTCGCTGACCAGCCCTCAGGGGGCTGAACTGACGGCCGACCTGCCGAACTTCACGGATATCCAGCCGATCGCGCAGATCAGCGTGGCGGCATAGGCGCGAGCATGGCTTCCTTCTCCCCTTGCGGGAGAAGGTGTCAGCCCCAGGGGGCGCGCGAGGCGCGCGCCCGAGGATAAACTCCGCTGACGGATGAGGGGTTGAGAAACCTATCGGAGATCAGGGCGCGACCCCTCACCCGACCGCCTTCGGCGGCCACCCTCTCCCGCAAGGGGAGAG
>NZ_LSJA01000206.1 GCF_001556515.1 Caulobacter sp. CCH9-E1
GGCGACCGGCAGGAAAACCCCAAACTGCTTGTGCTGCGACGGACGGTGGAACATGACGCGCGAAGCACTCCCAATCGACCTTCGGCGAGACGCCGAGGATCGCGCGTCCATCATGCCTCGGACGTCGGCCGGCAACCAGCCTGAAGAGCTAACGCAAACAAGGCCCGGCCCTTGCGGGGCCGAGCCTTGGATCGCGCGCCGCCGGCGAACCGGCGATGCGTTGTCGTTCTTAGAACTTGCGGCTGAAGCCGATCGACGAGACCAGCGGATCCAGGTCGACCTTGGTCTTCAGGGCGCCGCCGTTGATCTTGGCGTCGGTGCTGAAATAGACCTTCTTGATGTCGGCGTTCAGCATCCAGTTGTTCTTCATCTTGACGTTGACGCCGGCCTGCAGAGCATAGCCGAAGCCGTCGTCGAGCTTCACGGTGAAGCCGTTCTTGTTCTTGCCGCTGTAGAACAGCATGTAGTTGATGCCAGCGCCAACATAGGGGCTGACGCGAGCGGCGGGCAGCGGGTGATACTGCAGGGTCACGACCGGCGGCAGCACCCAGGTCTTGTGGACCAGGACGTCCGTCGTACCGCCTTGAGCGCGGATGTCGTGTTCGGTGGTGCCCAGGATGGCTTCGACGGCGACCTTGTCGGTCAGGAAGTAGGTGAAGCCCAGGGTCGGCTTGATGTCGTCCTTGACGAGAGCCTTCAGGCCCGTGGCCGCGCCCGCGGCGGTCAGGATGGCCGCATCCTTGTCCGGCGCGACTTGGGTGATACGCGCATGGACGATGAAATCGCCCTTGGCGTTCGGCGAGAAGTCCTCAGCGTGCGCCACGCCGCCAGCCAGAGCCGTCGCCGCGATGGCCGAAAGAATAAGCGTCTTCATCATCTATCCCCAGAAGTGGCGACTCTCTAATTTTCGTCGCGATGTTTGTTTGGAGGAATACGAAGCACTCGACCTTGACCTCGATCAGTTTCTGAAAACTAGATCGC
>NZ_LSJA01000207.1 GCF_001556515.1 Caulobacter sp. CCH9-E1
AGGGGCCGCGCCGGCGCCCCGGCTAGTGCGTCGTGCTCAAATCCGACGCGGCCGGACCCTCGTCTGGGGTCTTCCGACCAGACCCCAGTTGGAGGATGAGATTGGCGATGGCGGGCAAGACGAGCAGGGTCACGGCGGTGGCCGTGACCAGGCCGCCGATGACCACCATGGCCAGGGGCTTTTGCACTTCGGCGCCGGTCCCGCTGGCCAGGGCCATCGGGATGAAACCGATGGCCGGGACGAGGCCCGTCATCAGAACCGGACGGAAGCGCTCGACCGAGCCCTCGTAGATCGCCTGGGCCACGGGCACGCCCGCTTCGAGGCGCTCTCGGACGCTGGTCATGACGACCAGGCCGTTGAGAACCGCGACGCCGGCCAGAACGATGAAGCCGACGGCGGCCGAGATCGAGAATGTGATCCCCGTCAGCGCCAGGGCGAACACACCGCCCGAAAGTCCGAGCGGGATCGCCGCGAACACCGAGGCTGCGGGTCCGAACCCGCCCAGCGCCATGTAGAGCACCAGGAAGATCAGCGCGAAGCACAGCGGCACGA
>NZ_LSJA01000020.1 GCF_001556515.1 Caulobacter sp. CCH9-E1
CCTTCTCCCCTTGCGGGAGAAGGTGTCGCTGAAAGCGACGGATGAGGGGTCGCGCAAACGAAAACCGCCGCGACCGGCGGAAAGGCCGATCGCGGCGGATAGGTTCTTCAACCCCTCACCCGCCCCGCTTCGCGGGTCACCCTCTCCCGCAAGGGGAGAGGGGCTCACTTTTGTTACTGCAGCACCGCCTTGCCGAAGGACAGCTGCCCGTCCTGGACGCCGACGGCGATCACGCCGCCGTCCTCGATCTCGCCGGCCAGCAGCTTCTTGGCGATCGGGTCGACCAGCTCCTTCTGGATCACGCGCTTGAGGGGGCGCGCGCCATAGACCGGGTCATAGCCCTTGTCGGCCAGCCAGTTCAGGGCCTCGGCGTCGAGCGCCAGGCTCATGCGGCGGTCGGCCAGCAGCTTCTCGACGCGATGCAGCTGGATGCGGACGATGTCGCCCATGTTCGAGCGCGACAGGCGTTTGAACAGGATGATCTCGTCGATCCGGTTCAGGAACTCGGGGCGGAAGTGGCCGCGCACCGTGTTCATCACCATCGGCCGGACCGCCTCGACGTCTTCGCCCTCTTCCTGATTGGCCAGGTACTCGGCGCCCAGGTTGCTGGTCATGATGATCAGCGTGTTGCGGAAGTCGACCGTGCGGCCCTGGCCGTCGGTCAGGCGACCGTCGTCCAGCACCTGCAGCAGCACGTTGAAGACGTCGGGGTGAGCCTTCTCGATCTCGTCGAACAGCACGACCTGGTACGGACGGCGACGGACGGCCTCCGTCAGCGCCCCGCCCTCGTCGTAGCCGACATAGCCGGGAGGCGCGCCGATCAGGCGGCTGACCGAGTGCTTTTCCATGTACTCGGACATGTCCATCCGGGTGATGGCCGCCTCGTCGGCGAACAGGAACTCGGCCAGGCTCTTGGTCAGCTCGGTCTTGCCCACGCCCGTTGGGCCCAGGAACAGGAACGAACCGATCGGCTTGGACGGATCCTGCAGGCCGGCGCGGGCGCGGCGGACGGCGTCGGAGACGGCCTCCAGCGCCTCGTCCTGGCCGACCACGCGACCGCGCAGCTCGTCCTCCATCTTCAGCAGCTTCTCGCGCTCGCCTTCCAGCATCTTCTCGACGGGCACGCCGGTCCAGCGGCTGACGACGGCGGCGATCTGCTCGGCGTCGACGACTTCCGGGGTCAGGGCCTGGGTGTCGCTCTCCTCGGCCTCGGCCAGGCGCTTTTCCAGGGCCGGGATCTCGCCGTACTGGATCTGGCCGGCGCGGGCGAAGTCGCCGGCGCGCTGGGCGTTGGCGAGGTCCGCGCGCAGGCGGTCGAGGGCTTCACGGGCTTGGGCGGCGCCGCCGACCTTTTCCTTCTCGGCCTTCCACTTGGCGGTCATCTCGTCGCTGCGGAACTGCAGGTCGTCGATCTCGACCTCCAGGTTCTCCAGCCGCTGCTTGGAGGCCGCGTCGGTTTCCTTCGACAGGGCCTCCCGCTCGATCTTCAGCTGCACCAGGCGGCGGTCGATCTCGTCCAGTTCTTCCGGCTTGCTGTCGATCTGCATGCGCACGCGGCTGGAGGCCTCGTCGACCAAGTCGATCGCCTTGTCGGGCAGGAAGCGGTCGGCGATGTAGCGGTTGCTCAGGGTCGCGGCGGCGACGATGGCGCTGTCGCTGATCCGCACGCCGTGGTGGACCTCGTACTTTTCCTTCAGGCCGCGCAGGATCGAGATGGTGTCCTCGACCGTCGGCTCCTGCACGAACACCG
Source organism: Caulobacter sp. CCH9-E1 (assembly GCF_001556515.1). GTDB lineage: Bacteria > Pseudomonadota > Alphaproteobacteria > Caulobacterales > Caulobacteraceae > Caulobacter. Next base: position 1,751 of record NZ_LSJA01000020.1, read on the forward strand.
GCTGGAAGCGACGGGCCAGGGCCGCGTCCTTCTCGACATGCTTGCGGTACTCGTCGAGCGTGGTGGCGCCGACGCAGTGCAGTTCGCCGCGCGCCAGGGCGGGCTTGAGCAGGTTGGAGGCGTCCATCGCCCCGTCGGTCTTGCCGGCCCCGACCAGGGTGTGCATCTCGTCGATGAACAGGATGATCGAGCCTTCGGCCGCCGTCGTCTCGGCCAGGACGGCCTTCAGCCGCTCCTCGAACTCGCCGCGGTACTTCGCGCCGGCGATCAGGCTGCCCATGTCCAGCGACAGCAGCTTCTTGTCCTTCAGGCTTTCGGGCACGTCGCCGTTGACGATGCGCAGGGCCAGGCCCTCGACGATGGCGGTCTTGCCGACGCCGGGCTCGCCGATCAGGACGGGGTTGTTCTTGGTGCGACGCGAGAGGACCTGGATCGTGCGGCGGATCTCCTCGTCGCGGCCGATCACGGGGTCGAGCTTGCCGTCGCGCGCCGCCGCCGTCAGGTCTCGGGCGTAGCGCTTGAGCGCCTCATAGCCTTCCTCGGCGTTGGCGCTGTCGGCCGTGCGGCCCTTGCGGATGGCGTTGGCGGCGGTCTCCAGGGCCTGGGCCGAGGTCCCGGCTTCCTTGAAGAGCTTGGCCGCCTCGCCGCCTTCCTTGGCGATGGCGATCAGCAGGCGTTCGGTGGTGACGAAGGCGTCGCCGGCGGTCTTGGCGGCCTTTTCGGCCTCGGCGAAGACGCGGGCGGTGTCGGGTTTCATGTAGAGCTGGCCGCCGGCGCCGTCGACGCGCGGGGTCTTGGCCAGCAGGGTCTCGACGCCGCCGTCCAGCTGGTCGGGGCGGCCGCCGGCGCTCTGGATCAGGGCGCGGCTCAGCCCGTCCTTCTCCTCGAGCAGGACCTTCAGAATGTGTTCGGGCGCGAACTGTTGATGGCCTCGCGCGAGGGCCAGGCTCTGGGCCGACTGAACGGCCTGCTTGGCGCGGTCAGAGTAGAGATCGATGTTCATAATGTCCCCTTCCTAGGCGGATCGGAGCCCATCGCCTTGATCAAGCACAATAGGTCCGAGCGGGATTTAGGTGTGGCTGATCGGCCACACAAGGCCTACCAGCCCTTGCTCGCCAGATATCGTTCCAGCGCCTGGATTCGCACCGCGTCGGACGGGTGGGTCGAGCCCAGATCGCTCTCGGCGCCCTTGGCGTTCTGGGCCTCGTCCATGGCCTGCATGTTCCGCCACAGCTTCACGGCCTCGCGGGGGCGGTAGCCGGCGCGCTGCATGAAGTCGACGCCCAGGCGGTCGGCCTCCAGCTCCTGCTTGCGCGAGAACGGCAGCAGCACGCCGTACTTGGCCGCGTCGTCGCCGTGGTCCTTGAGAAGCTTGCCGAAATCGCTGCTCCCCGCCGCCGCGCCGGCGATGCCCAGCAGCACCTTGGCCGTGGTCTGCTGCGAGGCGCGCTCGGCCGCGTGGTGGGCGACGACGTGGCCGGCCTCGTGACCGATCACGGCCGCCAGCTGGTCGTCGTTCTGGACCATGGCCAGCAGGCCCACCGTCACCCCGACATGGCCGCCCGGCAGGACGAAGGCGTTCGGCGCCTCGTCCAGGAAAACCGCGTAGTCCCAGGGACGGTTCGACAGGCCGGCCGCTTCGATCACCCGCTGGCCGACGGCGCGCACGCGCTCGTTCTTTCGCGGCTCCTTGGAGATGTAGGCCGTGCGCAGGGTGTCGGCCCAGGCCTTCTCGCCCTCGGCGGCCAGGTTGTCGTCCTTGACGATCAACAGCTGGTCGCGGCCCAGGTCGGCGTTGTAGGCGCAGCCGCCCAGCGTGGTCGCGGCGGCCAGGAGCAACGGCAGGGTCAGGCGGCTTGGGCGCATGGTGTTCGATATGTTTCCAACTCGACACAAGCTTATCGTCGGCGAGCGCGCCGGGCGCAACCGAGCCTGCCGCGACCTTACCGAAATGTCATCCCGCCCACGGCGCGGGCCTCATCGCCGAAGCTCCAGCAGGTCGAGCGTCGACTCCTGGCGCGGCCACGGCAGCGCCAGGCGATAGCGGCCGGGGCCGATGCGCTCGAGCACCCCGACCTGGTCGCGCTCGCGATCGCGGCCGTACTGGGCGCGCCCCTCGCCGCTTCCCCAGGCCACCGCGCCCAGGAACACCAGGCGGCGGGGGGCATCGGGATAGAGATGGCCGGCCTGGCGCTGCGAGCCGGTGACCTTCTCCAGCACGAGGTCGCCGCCCGGCGTCAGCTCCACCCGGCAGCGGAACCAGCCGTAGGCGACGAAACCGGGCCCGCCGTTCTGCGAACCCAGCTTGATCGTGCGACAGCGGTAGCTTCCCGGCCCCGGCTGCGGGCGCGGCAGCGAGACGCGCGGATCGGCCAGCGCGCCCAGGCGCGCCAGCTGGCGTCCGAGCCCCTCGGCCCGGGCCCCGGCCAGCGCCGCATCCCAGGCTTCATCCAGCCGCTCGAGCCGGCGCGCGTCTTCGCGCAAGACGTCGGCGCGCCAGTCGCCGGAGGCGGCCAGGGCTGGTTCGGCGGCCAGGAGGGAAAGCGCCAGGACGGTGACGACGCGCATGGGCGGCTCCGCGAGAGGGACGCGGTCGTAACGCCTCCTTGAGGCGGGGAGTTCGGCTAGCGTAACGCCTCGATGACGCGCGCCAGGTGGCGTGGGTCGATGGGTTTCGACAGCACCGGAACGTCGCGCAGGTCGGGCCGTACGCCTTGGTCGCCATAACCGGTGACGAAAGCGTAGGGCACGCCGCGCCCGCGCAGGATCTCGGCGGTCTCGAACGACGTCTGGCCATCGCCCAGGTTGACGTCCAGCAAGGCGAAATCGAAGACCTCGCGCTCGGCCGCGCGAGCGGCTTCGCTGGCCGAAGCGGCGGGGCCGACGACTTCGCAGCCCAACTCTCCGAGCAGGTCCTCGACCAGCATCGCCACGAACAGCTCGTCCTCGACGACCAGGATGCGCAATGGATCAGACCGCGCCACGGATGAACCGGTTCGACTGGCCGGTGCGGGCGAGTTCTGCGTCGATCTCGCAGACGACCCCGGCCGGCCGGTGGTCGAGAACGACCGATCCGCCGAGCTCGCGCGCCAGCCCCCCGGTAATGAGACGGGTGCCGAACCCCTGACGCGTCGGCTTGACGACTGGCGGCCCATCGATTTCTTCCCACCTCAGTTGCAGCCGCTCGCCCGCCTCGACCCTGCTACGCCGCCAGGTCAATCGCACTTGGCCTTCGGGAGCGGAGAGCGAGCCGTACTTGGCTGCGTTGGTCATCAGTTCGTGCAAGGCCATCGACAACGCCAAGGCTGCCTTGGGCGCCAGGCGCACGGCGGGGCCATCGATGTCGAAGCGCTCGGCCTCGCCGTGAGCGGCCACCACCGAGGCGACGATGTCGGCCAGTTCGGCGCCGTCCCAGCTTTCGCGCGTCAGGATGTCGTGCCCCCGCGACAGGGCCAGCAGACGGCGCGTCAGGCTGTCGCGCGCATCCTCCAGGTCCCCGGCGTTGCGGAGAGTCTGGCCGGCGACCGACTGCACCGTGGCCAGGGTGTTCTTCACCCGGTGGTTCAGCTCGTTGATCATCAACTGCTGGAGCTCTTCGGCCCGCTTGCGGTCGGTGACGTCCCGCATGACGCCGGTGAAGAAACGCCGCTCGCCGTCCCGCCACTCGGCGATCGACAGCTCCAGCGGAAATGTGGTCCCGTCGCCCCGCCGACCGCTGACTTCGCGGCCGATGCCGATGATCCGGCGCTCTCCCGTCTCGCGGTAGCGCTCCAGATAGCCGTCATGCTCGCCGTGATAGGGCTCGGGCATCAGACGATTGACGTTCTCGCCGATCATCTGATCGGCCGAATAGCCAAACAGGCGCTCGGCGGCGGGGTTGAACGCCTCGATGCGGCCCTGCTCGTCGATCACCACGATCGCGTCCACCGCAGTGTCGACGATCGCGCGATAGCGGGCTTCGACCGCGGTTCCCTCGCCCTCGCGCTGGTCGCCGAATGATCGATTGGACCTACGCGCACCCGCCATGGCAGCTCCGTCCGTCAAAGATCAAAACCTAGCGTCGAACAGGGTGCTTCGCCAAGTTGCGTGCGACGGACCGGTCTTCGGCCAATCATGTCCAGAACGCGCGTCAAAGAAAAAGGGAGCCGCTTTCGCGGCTCCCTTTCCAAGATCGATCTTTTGAAGAGGATCAGGCCTCTTCGGATTCAGAACCGGCCGGAGCGCCTTCGCCCGCCTCGAAGCTGCGCGGGGCGCGGCGGCGGCGGGGCTTCTTGACCTCTTCGCCTTCGGCGGAAGCCTCGGGCGCCGGCGCGGGTTCGGCGCGCTCGGTCTTGCGGCCCAGGAACGCCGGGGCGTGGCTGACGGCGCCGTCCTGGCCGCGCAGCAGGGGCGAGCCCTCGCCGACCGGCGCCTCGGCGGTCAGGGGCGAGGCCTCCGGCTCGATCACGGCCATCGGATCACGCTCGCCGCGCGGCTGCCAATCGCGGTCGCGATTGCGGTCGCGGCGGCGGCGGCCTTCGCGGTATTCGCCCTGGCCTTCGCCTTGAGGCTGCTCGCCCTCGGCGGCGGGACGGTCGTCGCGGGGACGGTCGTCGCGCGGACGATCGTCGCGGTCGCGGAAGCGATCTTCACGCGGACGGTCGTCACGCGGACGATCGTCGCGGGGGCGGTCGTCGCGAAGGCGGTCGTCACGGTTGCGATCACGGTCGTCACGGTCGCGCCAACGGTCCCGGCGGCCTTCGCCGTCGCGGTTGCGGTCGTCGCGGTTGCGATCGCGGTCCCGATCGCGGTTCCGGTCGCGACCTTCGAAGCGGTCGCGGCGTTGCTCGCCGCCCTCGCCCTCGGCGCCTTCGCCCTGGGCCTGGCCCTCGGCCGGCGTCTCAGCGACTTCCGGCTCTTCCGGCGGCTCGGCCTCGAAGTCGATCTCGTAGGCGGCGTAGACGTCCTTGCCAACGATATCGGCCACCGGACGATTCGGCTGGATCGCCCGCAGGACGCGGAAATAGTGTTCGGCGTGCTGGAGATAGTTTTCCGCGAGCACCCGGTCGCCGGACGACGAGGCGTCGCGGGCCAGCTGCTGGTACTTCTCGTAGACGCTCTGGGCCGCGCCGCGCACCTTCACGCCTTCCGGACCGTTCGAATCGAACGCGCGGTTGGCGTTGTGCTGCTGAGGCTTGCCGCCGTTGCCGCCACGATTGTTGCGGCCCCGCTGGCGCTTCATGCCCTTGAAATCTCTCATGTTCTCTTCTGAACCTGTCCGGGGAGGTCAGTCTTGAGCTGGCGCATCCGGCCTTGCTGGTCTCTAGGCGGGTCGACCCCTCGTCGATGTCAGAGACACTGGTTTCCGTAGAGCCCCCACCCTGCTCTTTGCGGCGCGGCGACCGGCGGACCGGGCGCGCCTGCCGGGGGAGCCTCGCCAGCGCCTAACGCCTTGAAGCGTCAGCGCTCGCTTTTCCCATCACCCGGCGATCTGGAAGGAGACAGGACTCGTCTAGCGGTTCACGCCCCGGTTTCCAAGGGATTTTTCACCCCGGTCACCACACGGTCGTGCGTGGACAGGTCCTTGATGGTCCGAACCTGCTGCGCGCCCGCGGCGTTGAACAGGGCCTCGACGGCCTTGGACTGGTCGTAGCCGATCTCGACGGCGAACATGCCGCCGGGCTTCAGCACCCGCAGGATCTCGGGCGCCAGCAGGCGGTAGGCCTCCAGGCCGTCCTCGCCGCCGTCCAGGGCCAGACGCGGCTCGTGGTCGCGAACCTCCGGCTCGAGGGTTTCGATCACCGCCGACGGAATATAGGGCGGATTGGAGACCACCAGGTCGAAGCTGGCGTCGGCCAGACCAGCGGTCCAGTCGCCGTGCATCAGGGCCGCGCGGTTGTTCAGGTCGAGGTTGGCGGCGTTGTCGCGGGCCACGGCCAGGGCTTCGTTGGAAGCATCCACGCCCAGCCCCTTGGCGGCCGGCCGCTCGGCCAGCACCGCCAGCAGGATCGTCCCCGAGCCGACGCCCAGGTCGAGCATCGAGAACGGCATGGCCTCCGGGAACGCCTTCAGCACCTCGTCGACGATGACCTCGGTCTCGGGACGCGGGGTCAGGACGTTCTTGTTCACCTGCAGCAGGATCTTCCAGAAGCCCTTGCGGCCGATGATGTGGCTGACCGGCTCGCGGCGGGCGCGGCGGGTCAGGAACGCGTCGAGCATCGCCTGCTGCTCGGCGGTGAGCTCGCGATAGGGGTCGGTGACGATCTCGGTGCGGGTGACGCCGGCGGCGACCTCCAGCATCAGGCGCGCGTCGATCGACGGCTGATCGATGCCGGCGTCCTTCAGACGATCCTTGGCGGCGGTCCAGGCTTTGACGAGGGTCTGGGTCATGGGCGGGGCATTTAGCGCGTTGGGCGGCGGGAGGCGAGATTGAATGCGATACCAAGTTTTGGTATTTATCCGCGCATGGCCAGCAAAAACACCTCCGTCAGCCTCGGCGACCACTTGCAGGCTTTCATCGACAGTCAGGTCGCCGACGGGCGGTATGGTTCCGCGAGCGAGGTCATACGGGCTGGACTGCGGCTCCTGGAGGACAACGAAGCCAAGCTGAAGGTGCTACGCGCCGCGCTGATCGAGGGCGAGGAAAGCGGCTTCATCGAGGATTTCGACTTCGACGCCTTCATTGAAGAGAAGCGGCGGGCCTCGGCTCCCCCAGGCTTCCACGAAGAATGAAACCGTATCGGCTGTCACGTCGCGCCAGGGCCGATCTGGACGACATCTGGGACTACTCCGAACACCGGTGGGGCGCCCAGCAGGCGGCCGACTATGTGCGCCAGATCCGCATGTCGATCGAAATGGTCGCCGAGCGGCCCGATCTGGGATGGCCCGACGACAACCTTCGTCCAGGCTACCGACGCAGAGCCGCCGGCTCGCATGTGATTTTCTATAGAATTGGCGCCCAGATCGAGATTATTCGGGTGCTGCACCAGAGCATGAACGCCCGGGCGCATTTGGGCTGACGCTCAGCCCACGGCCACCCCATCCCCCTCGCCCACCGTCCCGCCGTCCGTCACGGTCAGGTAGATCCCGCAGAACATGTGGCCGTAGTGGTCGAACAGCGCCTTGACGAGGTCGGCGTCGCGCTCGCCGGTGTCGGGATCGACGTGGGTGGCGGCGCAGCGGACGATAGGCTTGATCACCTCGGCGGTCGCTCCGCCGATCGTCAGCGTCCGGCCGGTCCAGTCGTTCTCGGCCCAGGCCGACCAGCCTTCGACGTAGAGGTTGGCGCGGAACCGCAGCGGATCGAGGTCTCGGCCGAGGCGCTGGGACAGGTCGCGCACGCTGGCGAGGTTCACGATCGAGACGAAGCCGGACTTGCTGTCCATGAACCGGTGCGCGCCAGGGCCTTCGATCACCTTCAGGGGCCCTGAAGCCTCCTCGCCCAGAAAGCCCGCCAGCCAAGCCTCGAAGCCGGCGCGTCCGGCCGGAGCGCGCAGGTCCCCGGCGAAGTCAGGATGGCCCTCGGCGCGGGCGGAGAGCACCCCGCTAGCCTCGTCATAGGCGGTGCGGACGCGGGCGACCGAGGGGATCTTGGCCAGCACCGTGAACTTCATCTTCGAGATGTGGTCGGGCGCGGCGGGATCGAAGCCGCTGGGGCCGTCCTCGACCGCGTACAGCCGGTCGCACGGAAAGCACGCCCCCGCCTCCAGCGTCGCGGACGTCAATCGCTCGGGCGTGAAGCCCTTGACGGGGTGGCGATAGAGCGAGGCGATGCGAGCGTCCATGACGCGGCAACATCCGGCCCGACTCGCGTCATGGCAAGGCTTGGCTGGCCCCGAGGCGGAACAGGGCACTGGAACGGAGCGCGGGCGTCGGGGTTCTTGCAACTCTGGAGGGCGCTTCATGAGCGACGCTGGCCTGCGTCCAATCCTGTCCTGGCTGAAGTCGCGGCCCTATCACCTGGCGCCGTGGATCGTGCTGCTGGCGGCCGCGCCGTTCGCCCTGCCCCGCAAGCGGCGGGAGACCCAGCTGGTCGATCCGCCCGGCTTGTCCGAGGACCGCGCCATGCCGCCGCACGACTTCGAGGCGGCCGAACCGCGCCGGGGTCGCGCCGCGCATCATCCGGTCCACATTCCGCTGCTGGGCTGGCGCGACATCGTCTGGCGCACCTGGCGTGAGATCACCGTCGACCGCCTGCCGGCCGTGGCGGGCGGCGTGACCTTCTACACCCTGCTGGCCCTGATCCCGGCGATCGGCGCCTTCGTCTCGCTGTATGGCCTGTTCGCCGACGTGCGGACGGTCGAGCAGCAGCTGCGCGACATGGCCGGCGTCTTTCCGCCGTCCGTCGTCAAGATCGTCGGCGAGCAGATGCTGCGCCTGGCCAACCAGGGCGAGACCAAGCTGGGCGTGGCGTTCGGCTTTTCGCTCTTGCTGTCGATCTGGAGCGCCAACGCCAGCATGCGGGCGCTCTTCGACGGGTTGAACGTCGCCTATGACGAGGAAGAAAAGCGCCACATCGTCCGGCGCACCCTGCTCAGCTACGCCTTCACCTTCTGCGCCCTGGTCTATGCGGCGGCGGTGTCGGCCGTGCTGATCGTCACCCCGTGGCTGCTGAAGGCCGCCCGACTGTCGACGCTGGAGGCCTTCTGGGCGCCGATCCGCTGGTTGATGGTGATGGCGATGACGGCGGCGGCCTTCGCGGTGCTCTACCGCTTCGCCCCCAGCCGCGCCCAGGCTCGGTGGCGCTGGGTCTGGATCGGGGCGACGACGGCCTCGGCGGGCTGGCTGGTCGGATCGCTGGGCTTTTCGACCTACGTCAATCGCGTCGCCCATTTCGACGCCACCTACGGCCCGCTGGGCGCGATCATCGCCTTCATGGTCTGGGTGTGGTTTTCGATCATGGCGATCCTGATCGGCGCGGAGCTGAACGCCGAGATCGAGCACCAGACCGCCGTCGACTCCACCACGGGCCCCGAACAGCCGATGGGCGCCCGCGGCGCGACCATGGCCGACACGGTGGGCCTGGCCTTCCACCCCTGGGAGCTGATCCGCCGCGAGGCCGGCGTCGTGAAGCGGATGACCGGCGGGGCGTGGAAGCGCGTCCGGGGACGCTAGGCTTTCGGCTGGATCCGCGAGGGCTTGATGGCTCGCAGCGCGAACTTGAAGCTCTCGCCGTTGTCCTCGCTGAAGGCCAGATCGAAGTCGGCCTGGTAGAAGGCGCGATAGTCGGTCATCGCCGTCCGGCCGACCTGCTCGTAGCGAGGCTGCTGCAGGAAGACCAGGGTCTCGGGCTGGATCACCCGCGTGTGCCCCGGATCGCCCCAGGCCCAACGCGAGGTCACGGACGGACAGGTCGCGCACAGCAGGCCGCCGTGCTTCAGGATGCGCCAGAACTCGCTGAACTGCGCCAGGAAGAACCGCCAGTCACCCTGCTGGCCCGTATGTTCCAGCACCTCATAGGCGTGGATTTCGTCGAAATGGTCGTCGGAGAACGGATAGGGCAGGATGTTCAAGTCATGGATGACGTCGGCGCCGGAGTGCGGATCGATATCCAGCGTGGTCAGGTCGTTCCAACCCGGATTGGACGCATCGCCGACACGCTTGTCGCGGCTGTTGCCGCAGCCGATCAGAAGTTCCGGCATGCCCACCCCCGTGGTCAGGCCCTGGAGTTCGGGCCTCGGTTCACGCTAAGCGATTCGAGCGCGCCCGCTGCACGGAAACGACATGCCCCCGCCCACGCCCCATCAAGACCACGAACTGGCCGACATCGTCGCCCTGGTGAACTCGGCCTACCGGGGCGAGCTGGCGACCAAGGGCTGGACCAGCGAGAGCTATCTGCTGGGCGGCCAGCGCACGGACGAGGCGACCTTGCGCGCCGACCTCGCCGCCAAGCCCGGCGCGACGATCCTGACCTTCCGCGACGACGCCGCCGCCAAGCCCTACGCCTGCGCCTGGCTGGAGCCCACCGGCGGCGAGGCCTGGTACGTCGGCATGGTCACCGTCTCGCCATTGCGCCAGGACGGCGGCATTGGCCGCGCCATGCTGGAGGCCTGCGAGGCGCATGCCAGGGCGAGGGGCGGCCAACGCATGCGGATGACGGTCATCTCCGTCCGCGACACCCTGATCGCCTGGTACCAGCGTCGCGGCTACCAACTGACCGGCGAGACCCAGCCCTTCCCCTACGGCGACGAGCGCTTCGGCCAGCCCCAGCGCGACGACCTGGCGTTCGTGGTGCTGGAAAAGGCTCTTTAGGACGGGAAGCTTCTCGAGAACGGCGCCGAGGAGAGGAACCATGCGACGCCATATTCTAACCGGCGCGCCGGGTGCGGGAAAAACAGTGCTGCTCCGCGCCCTCGAACGCGCGGGTCACGCCGTGGTGGAGGAAGCGGCGACTGACGTGATCGCCCTCGCACAGGCTGAGGGCGCGGCCGAACCTTGGACGAATCCCAGCATTATCGACGAGATCATCGCCCTCCAACGGAGCCGCGAGGCGCGGGCCGTCGGCGACCCGATCTTCTTTGACCGGTCGCCAATTTGCACTTTGGCCCTGGCGCGTTTTCTGGGTCACCCGATCTCGACAGGTCTGAGGGAAGAGCTCGACCGCATCGCGACAAACCGCGTCTATGACCGCCGCGTGTTCCTCGTGAAGGGCCTGGGTTTCGTAATGAAAACCGCAGCACGCCAGATCAGCCTGGAAGATGCTCTTCGCTTTGAAAGCGTGCACGAAGCGACGTATGCCGCATTGGGCTACAATCTGATCGCGATCTACCCGGACACGCCTGATCGAAGGGCTGCGACCCTATTGGCTCGCATTACCGAAGCTTAAGTAGCTCCCCGCGGCGCGGCGCGATCACATGCGGTCGCTTTCGCTCAGGGGTTTTCAATGCGTCTTCCGTTCCATGCGGCCGTCGGCGCCGCATTCGCCGTCCTTCTCGCCGCCTCGGCTCCGGCCTGGGCCGCGCCGACGCTCGTGCCGGTCGGCCAGGCCCTGGCGCGGTTCGACAAGCTCAAGCCCGCCACCCACCGCTACCTGCGCTATCGCCAGGTCGGCGACACCATCACGCCGCTGGACGTCTGGACTCGCGAGATCCGCATCGAGCCGGACGCTTCGGGCGTGAAGCGGCTGCACATCGTCCAGCACTGGGACGGCGCGACGCCGGGAACGGTCAAACAGCTCGACTCGTGGTTCGAGCTCGGCACCTTCCGCCCGCTGACGCACCAGCGCAGCACCACCGGCAGGGACGGCCAGACCAAGATCGAGGGCTTCGACTTCAAGCCCGACCGGATCGTCGGCCTGAAGGACTTGGCCGGCAACGCCCAGGCCGCCTACGACATGGCCTCGCCGCAGCCGGCCTTCAATTTCGAGACCGACATGGAGACCCTGCAGGCCCTCCCGCTGGCGAAGGGCTACGAGGCGCAGATCGTCTTCCACCATCCGGGCGGCGAGGCGCCGGCGCCGTACCGCTTCAAGGTGACGGGCTCGGAGACCCTGACCAGCTCAGCGGGCGGCGAGGTCGACTGCTGGGTGGTGAGCACCGACTACAACCACCCCGAATGGCCCCCCGCCCGCTTCTGGCTGGCCAAGGACAGCCAGGTGGTGATCAAGGTCGTCTCGCCGGCGCCGGACGGATCGACTTGGGTGAAGACGCTGCTCTGGTGAGCCCTGGGGATCTCCCCGCGGGGTCCAGCGGCACGGTAGCCGCCGGCGTGTCGCGTTGCCGCGAGGTCACCAGTCTTGGTTACGGAGTATGTGCGAGCTGATCGCATTGCCTCCACTACCAAAAGTCCGACAAATAAAATGAAGACTTAGGAAAAGCGCGAGCCCAGAGATTCCGAACACCTCTGACTGCGACATTTTGTCCAGATATCGGCCAGTTATAGCGAAGTTAATACCTATAATATCTGATGTTCATCGAAGAGATGCAATGGCTCACTCTTCGCATGAAGGCAATAGTCATGTTGAGGCTGCGCAATCTATCCATCATGGCGCGCCTGCGCCTGGTGGTGCTGTTTTCAGGTATTGGCCTGGCGATCGCGATCGGCGTCGGGCTGCTGAACCTGTCCAGCACGATGCACGACGACATCGCGCTCAAGACGCGCAGTCAGGTCGAGACGGCCGTGTCGGTCATCGACCACTATTACGCCGAGTCCCAAGCCGGGCGCATGACCGAGGCCGAGGCCAAGGCCGCCGCGATCGGCGCCGTGAAGGCGATGCGCTACGGCGGACAGGAATATTTCTGGATCACCACGCTTGAGACCAAGATGGTGATGCACCCGATGAAGCCCGCGCTGGACGGCAAGGACGTGTCCGAGAACCGCGACCCGAAGGGCAAGGCGCTGTTCTCCGAAATGACCAAGGTCGCCAAGGCGAACGGCCGCGGCTTCGTGAACTACATGTGGCCCAAGCCCGGCCATGATCAGCCGCAGCCGAAGATCTCGTACGTGGCGCTGATGCCGGCCTGGGGCTGGATCGTCGGTTCTGGCGTCTATGTGGACGACATCGAAGATGCGGTTGGGAAAGAGGCCCTGGAGCAGGTCGCCATCGGGCTCGTGCTCGTGCTGATCGTCGGCGTCGGCGCCGCCCTTCTGGGCCGGACGATCACGCGGCCCATCATGACCCTGACCCAGCGGATGAGCGGCCTGGCGGAGGGCGACAAGGACAGCCCCGTCCCCTTCGCCGACCTGGCCAACGAGACGGGCGAGATGGCCCGCGCCCTGGCCGTGTTCCGCCAGGCCGCGCTGGATCGCGATCGCCTCGAGGCCGAAACCGCGGCCATGCGCGACCAGGCGTCTGCGGAAGCCCAGAAGCGAGCGGAAGCCGAACGCGCGGCCGCCGAGGTCCAGCGCCGGGTGGTCGCCGACGTGACCGCCGTCGCGGCGCGGCTGGCCGCGGGCGACCTGACCGTGCGCCTGGCGCAGGACTTCCCCGCCGACTACACGGAGCTGCGCGAGAACCTGAACGCGGCGCTGGCGCAGCTGGCCTCGGCGATGAAGGCCGTGCGGGACAACGCCCTGGGCATCCAGCACGGCGCCGACGACATCGCCTCGGCTTCCGACAATCTGTCGCGCCGCACCGAGCAGCAGGCGGCCACCCTCGAGGAGACCACCGCCGCGCTGGGCGAGCTGACCAACACCGTCCAGCGCTCGGCCACGGGCGCGCGCCAGGCGCGCGCCGCGGTCGCCGTGGCCCAGGAGCAAGCCCAGCACAGCGGCGCGGTCGCCGACAAGGCCGTGGCCGCCATGGGCCAGATCGAGGACTCCTCGCAGCAGATCACCAACATCATCGGCGTGATCGACGAGATCGCCTTCCAGACCAACCTCCTGGCCTTGAACGCCGGGGTCGAGGCCGCCCGGGCCGGCGAGAGCGGCAAGGGCTTCGCCGTCGTGGCTCAGGAAGTGCGGGCCCTGGCCCAACGCTCGGCCGAGGCGGCCAAGGAGATCAAGGGCCTGATCGGCGCGTCGTCGCGGCAAATCGACGAAGGCGTCATGCTGGTGCGTGAGATGGGCGACGCCATGCAGGGCATCGTCGGCAAGGTGGACGAGATCGACGGCCTCATGGGCGGCATCGCCAGCCTGGCGGCGGACCAGTCGGAAGGCCTGGGGCAGATCAATATCGCCATGTCGCAGATCGACCAGAACACGCAGCAGAACGCCGCCATGGTCGAAGAGGCGACCGCCGCGGTCCACTCGCTGAAGAACGAGACCAACCAGTTGGCGCGACTGGTCGGCCAGTTCGAGCTCGGCTCCTCGCATGGCGCCGATGACGCGGCGCCCTTACGCGCCAGCGCCTGAGATGACGCCGCGGCCGCTGTCGGCCGCGGCTCAGATCACCGCGCGCGAGCGTTCGCCAACTTCGCTGGACAGCGCCCCAGCCACGATCTCGAGGCCCTGGCGAAGGGTCTGACGGTCGGGCGCGGCGCCCAGACAGACCCGGACGCCGGTGACGAGACCAGGCTCGACGATCGGCGCGTCAGGCGGCGTGACCTCCGCGCCGCCGCGCAGAGCGCGGCCCGCCAGGCGCTCGGCCTCCAGCTCGCTCATCGGCAGCCACACGTGCGGGGAGCAGTCCGATCTCGGCGACTCGATCGCGCCGCCGAGGATGTCGCGGGCCAGGGCCAGACGCGCGGCGGCCTCCTCGCGGACCTCCGCGACGATCTGGTCGGCCGCGCCGTCTTCGATCCATTGGGTCGCCACCAGGCCGCCGAAGCCGGAGGGCGCGTAGGTCAGGGCCCGCACCGCGTCCAGCACACGCTCGAAGGCCGCCGGGGTCGGCGCCGCCAGGAAGCCGGCGCGCAGGCCGGGGCCCAGCGTCTTCGACACGCCCGAGACATGGAACGTCCGCTCGGGCGCCAGCAGGGCCAGGGGCGGCGGCGCGTCGGGCGCATAGGCGCCATAGATGTCGTCCTCGATGATCGTCAGGTCCAGGCGGCGGGCCAGAGACGCGATCGCCTCGCGCCGTGACACGCTCATGATCCGGCCCGTCGGGTTCTGCAGGGTCGGGATGACGGACACAACGCGCGCGCCGGTCGTCTTCGCGGCCGCCTCCAGCGCGTCGGGACGCAGCCCCTCCTCGTCCAGGGCCACGCCCTTCAGTCGCAGGCCCATGTGAGCCGCCAGCGCCTTGACGCCGTTATAGGTCGAGGCCTCGCACAGCACGGTGTCGCCGGCCCGGGCGACCGCGCCCATGGCCAGGGCCAGGCCCTGCTGGGCGCCGTTGCAGCAGACCAGCCGCGCCCAGTCGGCGCCGTCGTAGCCGCCAAACCTCGCCAGCCATAGCGCCCCGGCCCGCCGCTGGGCCTCGTGCCCGGCCGCCGGCGCGTAGGCCAGATGCTCCAGCAGGTCCGGTCGGCGGCGCAGGCGCGCGAGGGCCTCGGCGATCCGGCTGGCGGCGGGTCCGGCCGGCGCGATGTTCTGGGCCAGGTTGATCGGCCCCTCGCGGATCGGCGCGCGGTGATCGGCGGGGGCGTTGACGAAGCTGCCGCGGCCGACATGGGCGCTGACCAGCCCCGCCTTCTCGGCCTCGACATAGGCGCGGGTGACGGTGCCCAGGCCGATGCCCAGGCGGTAGGCGAGCTCCCGCTGCGGCGGCAGCCGCGCCCCCGCCGCCAGCGCGCCGGCGGCGACATCGGCGCGCAGCGCCGCGACCAGCCGCTCGTAAAGCGGTCCGTCGCCATCGGGAAGGGTGGGGGTCCAGGACGGGGCCAAGACGATCTCCAGCTTTGTCACGGTGACAATATGTAGTTTGACTCACGATACAATGGAAATCATCACAATGACATTCCGATCTCGCCAACCGAGACAAAGAGGCCGTGATGACCCCCGAACTACTGCTCGCCTACGTCCTGTTCTGCTTCGCCACGGCGGGCACGCCGGGTCCGAACAACATGATGCTGCTGGCCTCGGGCGCGAACTTCGGCTTCCGCCGCACCGTGCTGCACATCCTGGGCATCAGCTGCGGCCTGGGGTTCATGGTGCTGTGCATGGGCTTTGGACTGGGAAGCGTCTTCAGGACCTTCCCCGTGCTGCACGAGATCCTGCGCTGGGTGGGGGCGGGCTACATGCTGTGGCTGGCCTGGAAGATCGGGACCTCAGACAAGGTCAGCGACCGCCAGGCCGCCAGCCGCCCCATGACCTTCCTGCAGGCCGCCGCGTTCCAGTGGGTCAACCCCAAGGCCTGGGCCATGGCCCTGGGCGCGGTGACGACCTATGCGCCCGAGGGCGGCTCGTGGACGATCGTGCCGCTGCTGGCCGGAACCTTCATGCTGGTGGGCGCGCCGTGCAGCGCCGCCTGGGCGGGTTTTGGGCGGGGGCTGCGGCCGTTCCTGGATCGGCCGGCGGTCCTGCGCGCCTTCAACGTGACCATGGCCCTGCTGCTGGTCGCGTCGCTGCTGCCGATGGTCTTCGAGCACGGCCAGCCGCCGACGCTGGACCCGCGTGATCTGGCCATCCAGGCCGCGCCGATCGTCGTGACGCCCTGGCGCGGCTGAGGGATCGACAAAGAAAAAGGGCCGGCCCCTTTCGGAGCCGGCCCCTGCTGAGACCCGAAGGTCAGCGGTCTTAGTACTCGAAGCGCACGCCCATCTTGAACGTACGACCGATCAGACCGGCGTAGTGCCAGGTGGTCAGGAAGTTCGGAGCCGAACCATAGGCGCCCGGCGCGATCGGAGCCTTCTTGTCGAACACGTTGCCCACGTTGGCGTACAGTTGCACGCCGTCCTTGATCTGGGCCGTCGCGTTCATGTCGACGTTGATGAAGCTCTTGATCTTGCAGAACTTGTTGGCGACGGCCGGGCTGCCTGAACCACCGTACGGGTTGCCCGGAACGCATTCCGTGCTGCCGTTGGTGTCCGCGGCGACCGACTTGATGCTGCCGACATAGTAGGCCGTGGCCGACAGGGTGTACTTCTCACCGAAGGCCAGGGTGTTCTGCCAGTTGCCCTTCCACTCCGGCGTGCCGTTGCCCGACGACAGATCGTACGGACCCAGCGTACCGGCGTACTTCTGCACGCCGTCCGCGGTGTGGAGGTCGTACTTCAGGACGTGGGTCACTTCCACGCGGCTGGTCCACCGGATGTCGGCCGGCAGGTTGAAGCGGCCGGTGGCCGAGACGTCGACGCCCGAGGTCTTCGAGTAGTCGGCGTTCACGTACGGGACGTTGATGATCAGCACGCGCGGCAGGGCCGTCGGGAACAGCGGATCGACGGCGTCGGTCACGTTGCACGAATAGCCCGCGCCCACGGCGGCGACGGCGGCGCAAGCTTCAGCCAGCGTCGTCTTGCTGTAGTAGGCTTCGACCGCTTTGCTGATTTTCGGGCCGGACACGATCAGGTCCGACTTTTTGACGTCGTAATAGTCGACCGTCAGGCTCAGCCAGCGGGTCGGCTCATAGATCGTGCCGAGGGTGAAGCTGCGCGACTTCTCCGGCTTCAGGTCCGGGTTGCCGACAACGCCGCGACCCAGGCTGTAGGACTGCGAGTACGGGTTGCTGGTGCCGCCATGCAGGTTCTGGAAGTTGGCCGGCGGCGTCGTGGACACGAAACCAGCGTACTGCGAGCGCGGGCCCGATTCAGCGAAGGTCGGCGCGCGGAAGCCCTTGGAGTAGGTGCCGCGGAAGGCCAGTTGCTTCATCGGCGTGAACTTCGCGCCGAACTTCGGCGAGAAGTTGTTGAAGCCTTCCGAGTAGTCGTCGTAGCGGCCCGACACGTTCAGTTCGAGCGTGTCGTGGACCGGCGCGGCGACTTCGAAGAAGGCGGCCTTGACCGTGTGCTTGCCGAACGCCGAGGCGGTCGACAGGCCGTAGGTGTCCAGACGGGCGTTCTGGTTGTTGTTCTCCAGAACTTCCTTACGCGCCTGGGCGCCGACGGCCAGCATCATGTCGCCGCCCGGCAGGGCCCACAGACGCTTGGTGATCGAGGCGTCGATCGACATCAGCGACGAGTGCGACGGCGTCACCTTGTCCGGCGAGATCTTGTTGCGGATATCGGCGGTGTTCTTCGACGGATCGACGAAGTTGTATTCGCCGGTGTTGATCGCGTTGGTCAGGGCCGCGATGTTCAGCAGGCCGTGCTGCGTCAGGCGCAGGTTGTCGCGAGCGCCGACGGCTTCGACGCGCCAGTTCCAGTCGTCACCGAACGAGCCGTTGAAGCCCATCGTGCCACGGATGACTTCGTTGTCGCGCTCGCTGCCGGCCGGCAGGTCGCCGAACAGGTAGTAGAGGCGCGCGGCGCCGTTGGCCGGATCGGCGGCGAAGGCCGCGGCGTACGGGTTGTTCGGGTTCAGGCGGCGATCGACGGCCGTCGAGCAGTTCGTGCCGCTCGAGCAGACGTAGACCGGCAGGACGATACCCGGGTTCGACGAGGCCAGCGACGGCGAGCCGCCGAAGGGCTGGGTGTTGCGCACGCCCGAGGGCAGGCCCTTGATGCTGACATAGCTCTTCGAGTAGCTGCCGGTGGCGTAGCCCTCGACGTTCTCGTTCAGGCGGAAGCTCAGACGGCCGTTGAAGGCGTAGCGCTTCTGCTTCGGCGCGATCTGGCGATAGGTGTCGACCAGGTCCCACTTACAGCCGACGCCACGGTTGGTCAGGTTCGTCGAGGTGTACGAGCCGTTGGCGCAGTTCGAGTTCAGCGTGGTGTAGTTGTAGTAGTTCTGCGTCTTGCCCGCGCTGTCGATATAGGTGCCGCTCGGGATCAGCGCCGTGCCGCCCGCCAGCGGATTGTTCAGGTCGCTCTGCGTCGTGCGAACCACGACGGCGTTCGGCGTCGGGGTGGTCAGCGAGCTGTCGGCGCTGTTGTTGTCCAGGCCGCCGATCGAGCTCAGGTCCTGGGTGTTGTACGGGAAGCCGCGGCTGTGGTTCGTGACCCGGCCGTTCGTCTGATACTCGGCGTTCACATAGACATTCCAGCCGGTCTCGGCGTAGTCGCCGTAGCCCAGGGTGATGTCGGCGCGGCGGTGTTCGGCGTCGCCGCGGTCGCTCTCGCCGGCTTCCAGGCTGCCCTTAACGCCGACGAATTGCTTCTTCAGCTTCAGGTTCACCACGCCGCCGATGGCGTCGGCGCCGTACGACGACGAAGCGCCGTCCTTCAGCACTTCGATCCGGTCGATCAGGCTGAACGGGATCGAGTTCAGGTCGACATAGGCGTTGTGACCGTCATCGTTCAGCGGGAAGTTGGTCGAGCGCAGGCCGTCGACCAGCACGAGGGTCGAGGACACGCCCAGGCCGCGCAGCGACACGGCCGAGCCACCGGCCGAGAAGCCGCTCTGGAAGCCGGTGCCGATCGAACCGGCGCCGTCGGCCGAGATCGAACGAATGGCGTCGGCGGCCGTGGCGATGCCCGCGCGCTCCAGGGTTTCCGAGGTCAGCACGGTGACCGGCGACGGGGTCTCGGTGTCGGTGCGGCGGAACAGCGAACCGGTGACGACGATTTCCTCGACCTGGGTCTGGTCGGAAGCCGGAGCGGTTTGCGCGGCGGCTTGGCCAGCGAACACCGCCGCGGCGGCCGTGCAGATCATCGAAGACGCCAGCAGGCGCCCCCTCACGGAGCTCATTCTCATTTTAGGACTCCCCTAATATAACGGCGTGCGCCGAAAAGAAGCGCACCCCGAACCCCTCTCGAGTTCGAAGTCAGGGAGCTACGAAGCCATTCCGTCTCAGGTCAACGAACATTGCTGTCACAAAATAGACTCCGAAACGACTGTCGCATTAAAGCCACATCATTACATTGCTGTAACGCTGTTACTTCTACGAATTATTCCAATATTTCCAAATGGTCTGCAAGATTATCCGACCCACTAAGCCTCATCCACTTTCCGTCAATCGATAAGGCGCAAGCGAAATACGGAATGTACATTTAAAACTAAACACAGATGCTCACAAATTAAGCTTCCGCATATCTAGTTTAGTGGCGGAAATTTTCCCGGGCGACGCTGATACGCGGGGATCATATCTCAAGCGGACTGGAACCGAGGGCAAGCTCCGGCTCGCAATATACAATCTGCCGGCAAGACCCGCCGCAGGCGCTCGAAGCCGCTCATCGACGCCGTTTGCATTTGGCGCGTTAAGCGCTATATGTGACCTGTCAGTTATGCTCATTTTCAGCATAACCCCGACGTCGGAGCGACGAAAAACGACGCCCGGCGTTTTTTGAGGCCCTGGAAATGCTCACTTTGAGCATAACGGAGGATCAGATGGCCGACGGGTTCGCCGCCCCCCACGGGTTCAAGGGGGAGTTCACCGCGCAGATCGAGGCGCAGACCGCGCCCATCTGGGACAAGGTCAAGCACCACGTCACGCCGCTGGAGTGGCGGACGCAGGCCCCTCTGATCGTCGAGATCAACCGCCTCAAGCGCGAGAAGAACGCCGCGATCCTGGCCCACAACTACATGACGCCGGACATCTTCCACGGCGTGGGCGACTTCGTGGGCGACAGCCTGGCGCTCGCCAAGGAGGCCGCCAAGAGCGACGCCCAGATCATCGTCCAGGCCGGCGTGCACTTCATGGCCGAGACCAGCAAGGTCCTGTCGCCGCAAAAGAAGATCCTGATCCCGGACCTGAAGGCCGGCTGCTCGCTCGCGTCGTCGATCACCGGCGCCGACGTGCGGCTGATCAAGCAGCGCTATCCGGGCGTGCCGGTGGTGACCTACGTCAACACCACGGCCGACGTGAAGGCCGAGACCGACATCTGCTGCACCAGCGCCAACGCCGTGCAGGTGGTCGAATGGGCCGCCAAGGAATGGGGGACCGACAAGGTCATCCTGATCCCCGACGAGTTCCTGGCCCGCAACGTCGCCCGCCAGACGGACGTGAAGATCATCGCCTGGGCCGGCCACTGCGAGGTGCACAAGCGCTTCACCGCCCAGGACATCGCCGACATGCGCGCGGCCTGGCCGGGCGCCGAAGTCCTGGCCCACCCCGAATGCCCGGCCGAGATCCTGGAAGCCGCCGACTTCGCCGGCTCGACGGCGGCGATGAACGACTATGTCGCGGCGCGCAAGCCGGCCCAGGTGGTGCTGATCACCGAGTGCTCGATGGCCAGCAACGTCCAGGCCGAAAGCCCGGCGACCCAGTTCATCGGCCCCTGCAACATGTGCCCGCACATGAAGCGGATCACCCTGCGGAACATCTACGACGCCCTCGTCCACGAGCAGTTCGAGGTGACGGTGGACGCCGACGTCATCGACCGCGCGCGGTTGGCCGTGCAGCGGATGATCGACCTGCCGCCGCCGGTGGTTCCGGCTCGGTACGATCTGGTGAAGGCGCGGCATCACGTGGATGTCGAGCTGATTTGACGGACTGGCTTCCTTCCCCCTTGCGGGGAAGGTGGCCGCGAAGCGGTCGGATGGGGGTGTGAGCTCTGACTTTCGGAGCCGGCGCGACACCCCCACCCCAACCCCTCCCCGCAAGGGGGAGGGGCGTGGAGTGTGGAATGATCGAACGCATCACCTTCAACGGACCCGTCATCCTCGGCGCGGGCCTCGCCGGTCTCTCGGCCGGCCTCGCGGCGAAGACCGCGCTCGTGCTGTCGCCAACGCCGCTGGCGACCGGCTGCTCCAGCGCCTGGGCGCAAGGGGGCATGGCCGCGGCGTTGTCGGGCGAGGACACCCCGGAGCTGCACGCCGCCGACACCCTCGCCGCCGGCGCGGGCCTCTGCGATCCCAAGGCCGTCGAGCTCCTGACCCGCGAAGGCCCGCAAGCCGTCCGCGATCTCGCCGCCCTCGGCGCGCCGTTCGACCGCAAGGCCCCCAAAGACGGCGAAAGTGACGCCTTCGTCCTGAGCCTGGAAGCGGCCCACTCCAAGGCCCGCGTCGCCCGCGTGGGCGGCGACGGCGCCGGCGCGGCGATCATGGCCGCCGTCATCGCCGCGGTCCGCGCCACGCCGACCATCGAGGTCCGCGAGAACGCCCGCGCCCGCCGACTGCTCCAGGACACGACGGGCCGCGTGGTCGGCGTGCTGGCCGAGATCGAGGGCGTCCTGGTCGAGATCCGGTCGACGGCGGTGATCCTGGCCACCGGCGGAGTCGGCGGTCTTTACGCCGTGACCACCACCCCGGCCGAGGTGCGCGGCGAGGGCCTGGGCCTGGCCGCCCTGGCCGGCGCGACGATCGCCGATCCCGAGTTCGTGCAGTTCCACCCCACCGCCATCGACATCGGCCGCGATCCCGCGCCCCTCGCCACCGAAGCCCTGCGCGGCGAAGGCGCGATCCTGCGCGACGCTGATGGCCGCGCCTTCATGGCCGACTACCACCCGGCCAAGGAGCTGGCGCCGCGCGACGTCGTGGCCCGCGCCCTCCACGCCGAGCGGGCGGCTGGTCGCGGAGCCTTCCTGGATGCGACGCAAGCCGTCGGCGCGCACTTCCCGCACGAGTTCCCGGCCGTGTTCGAGGCCTGCCAGAGCGCGGGGATCGATCCCCGCCGCGAGATGATCCCCGTCGTTCCGGCCGTGCACTACCACATGGGCGGGGTCGCGACGGACCTCGACGGCCGCGCCAGCCTGCCCGGCCTCTACGCCGCCGGCGAGTGCGCCTCGACCGGGGTGCAGGGCGCCAACCGCCTGGCCTCCAACAGCCTCTTGGAAGCGGCCGTGTTCGGCGCCCGCGCCGGCCGGGCGGCCGCCAGCGAGGGAACCCACGGCGGCGAGCCGGTCAGCCTCGAGCCCCTGCCCGACCTGCCCGACGCCGCCCTGCAGACCCTGCGCAAGGCCATGAGCCGGGACGCCGGGGTGATCCGCGACGCCGCCGGCCTGGCCCGGCTGCTGGAGCAGATCGAGGCGCTGGAACCCGCCTACGGCCCCTGCCCCGCGGTCGTCGCCGCACGCCTGATCGTCGAGGCCGCCCTGGCCCGCCAGGAAAGCCGGGGCGGTCATTACCGCGCGGACTTCCCGGCGACCGCCGCCGAGCCCGTCCGCACCTTCGTGACCCTGGAGAGCGCGGACGCCGCCGTCCGCTACGCCGCCGAATGAGCATGACCTCCCACGTGTCTTTGGCCCTGGACGACATCCTCGTCCGCCCGATCGTCGACCACGCCCTGGCCGAGGACCTGGGCCGCGCCGGCGACATCACCGGCCAGGCCTGCATCGATCCGGACGCGCGGCTGTCGGTCGTCTGGGCCAGCCGGCAGGATGGGAGGGTTTCCGGACTTTCCTGCGCGCGCTTGGCTCTGGCCGCCCTGGACCCGACCGCGACCTTCGAGGTCGCAGCCCCCGACGGCTCAGACGTCATGCCGGGCGCGATCCTGGCCCGCGCCGAGGGCGCCGCCCGCGCCGTTCTGGCCGCCGAGCGGACCGGCCTGAACCTGCTGGGCCGCCTGTCGGGCATCGCCACCCTGACGCGCGCCTACGTGCGGCTGGTCGAGGGCACGGGCGCGACCATCGTCGACACCCGCAAGACGACGCCCGGCCTGCGCGCGCTCGAGAAGTACGCCGTCCGCTGCGGCGGCGGGGTCAACCACCGCTTCGGGCTGGATGACGCCATCCTGATCAAGGACAACCACGTCGCCGCCTGCGGCGGGGTCGGCGAGGCCGTCCGCCGCGCCCGCGCCCACGCCGGCCACCTCGTGAAGGTCGAGGTCGAGGTCGACGGCCTCGATCAGCTGGAAGAGGCGCTGAAGCACGGTCCCGACGTCGTCATGCTGGACAATTTCAGCCTCGACGACCTGAAGACCGCCGTCCGAGCCGCCAAGGGCCGCGCGGTGCTGGAGGCCTCGGGCGGCGTCAACCTGACGACGGTCCGCGCCATCGCCGAGACGGGCGTCGACGTGATCAGCGTCGGGGCCCTGACCCACTCGGCGCCAGTGCTGGATATCGGGCTGGACGCGGTCTGAGCGGTATAGATGCTCCCCCGCGATGCGGGGGAGCTGTCACGGAGTGACTGAGGGGGCGA
>NZ_LSJA01000208.1 GCF_001556515.1 Caulobacter sp. CCH9-E1
GTCCAGGTGCCCGCCAGTGATGTGCTCGACCAGGGCGCCCAGGGCGGTGGTCGGGGGCGGGGCGGCCAGCGGGGAGCCCTTGCGGTCCGCGGCGGCGAAGCGGCCGGTCAGCAGGCCCATGGCCGCGCTCTCGACATAGCCCTCGACGCCGGTGACCTGGCCCGCGAAGCGCAGGCGCGGCTGGGCCTTCATCCGCAGCGACTTGTCGAGCAGCTTCGGCGAATTGATGAAGGTGTTGCGGTGCAGGCCGCCCAGGCGCGCGAACTGGGCGTTCTCAAGGCCCGGGATCATCCGGAAGGTCTCGGCCTGGACGCCGTGCTTCAGCTTGGTCTGGAAGCCGACCATGTTCCACAGCGTGCCCAGGGCGTTGTCCTGGCGCAGCTGGACGATGGCGTAGGCCTTCACGGTCGGGTCGCGCGGATTGGTCAGGCCCACCGGCTTCATTGGCCCGTGGCGCAGGGTCTCGCGGCCGCGCTCGGCCATGACCTCGATCGGCAGGCAGCCGTCGAAATAGGGGACGTTCTCCCACTCCTTGAACTCGGACTTGGGACCGGCCAGCAGGGCGTCGATGAAGGCCTCGTACTGCGCCTTGTTCATCGGGCAGTTGATGTAGGCGGCCGCGTCGCCGCCGGGGCCTTCCTTGTCGTAGCGCGACTGGCGCCAGGCGACGTCCATGTTGATCGAGTCGTAGTGGATGATCGGCGCGATGGCGTCGAAGAACGACAGCTGGCCCTCGCCGGTCAGGTCCAGGATCGCCTGGGCCAGGGCCGGCGAGGTGAGGGGACCGGTGGCGACGATGACGTTGTCCCATTCGGCCGGCGGCAGGCCGGCGATCTCCTCGCGGACGATCGTCACGAAGGGATGTTCAGACAGGCGCTTGGTGACCTCGGCCGAGAAGCCGTCGCGGTCGACGGCCAGGGCGCCGCCGGCCGGCACCTGGTGCTGGTCGGCGCAAGACATGATCAGGCTGTCCAGCTTGCGCATCTCGGCGTGCAGCAGGCCCACGGCGTTGAACTGCCAGTCGTCCGAGCGGAACGAATTGGAACAGACCATCTCGGCCAAGCCATCGGTCTGGTGGGCGTCGGTGCGGATTTCTTTTACTTGCCCTACCGCTTCGCTGCTTGAGGGCTCGTCCCTGCGCATCTCGTGCAGGATCACCGGCACGCCGCTCTGGGCGATCTGCCAGGCGGCTTCGGAGCCGGCCAGGCCCCCGCCGACGATGTGAACGGGCTGATAGGTCGAATTCGTGGTCATGGGGCGCCCTATACCCCCGGCTGTCGCTTGGCGAAACCTCGTGTAGGCTGATGGTTCGTGGCGCGCGTTCGCGCGTGGGCCGGCCCGGGGAGGGGACATGGCGAGATTCGCGGTGGGCGAGGCGGCGACGTCGGGCTTTGGCGTGGTCGTGCGGCATCCTCTGGCCGTCGGCGGCTGGGCCCTGGCCCTGGTGGTGGGGCTGATCGTTCCGGCCATTGTCGGCCTTTTCTGGCTCGGCCCGGAGTTCGCGCGTCTGATCCAGATGGCGCTGACCCAGAAAGCCGGCGCGACCGATCCTGGCATGTTCGACGATTTCATGCGGACCCAGTCGAGCATGACCGCCTTGAACATCCTCTACTGGCTGTGGTCCTCGTTCGTACGGGCGGTGCTGTGCGGAGCCGTTTTCCGCGCGGTGCTGATGCCGGAAGCCTCGGCCTGGGCCTTCCTGCGGATCGGCGGACGCGAGCTTTGGCTGACCCTGCTGTTCGTCGTGGAGCAGGTGCTGGCCATGATCGTCATCTTCATCGTCGCCCTGCTGATTGTCGTCTTGACCGCGGTGGTGGCGGTCAGCGGCGGCGAGCAGGCGAAGACGGCGGTGATCATCGTGGCGAGCTCTGCGACGGCGATCGCGGCGGGGGTTCTGATCTGGGTGGCGCTGCGCTTGTCGCTGGCCGCGCCGATGACCTTCGCCGACGCTCAGTTCCGCCTGTTCGAGTCCTGGACCCTGACGCGCGGCCAGGGCTGGCGGTTGCTGGGCATGGCCCTGCTGGTCGTATTCTTCATCCTGCTGATGGAGATGCTGGTCGGCGCCGCGGCGTTCGGCGTCGTCGTGGCGGCGGGCGGTTCGCTGGAAGCGATCCGCGGACCTGGCGCGCTGGAAGCCTTCATCTCCAGGCCGCCGATCGCGCTGCTGACGGACCTCTGGCCCTGGCTGCTGGGCCTGAGCGCGCTGGGGGCCGTGTTCAGCGCCGTGCTGCAGGCGGTGTTCTGGGCGCCCTGGGCCGCGGCGCATAAGGCCTTGACCGCCGAGGCCTAGCCAAGGCCTTAGATTGTCAGGGCCCGCGCGACTCGGCGGTGGGCGGCGCGGAAGGGAACTTGATCGGATGGCGGACGGACCGGCGAGCGTCGGAAGCTTGCTGAAGGCGGCGATCTCGCGCATGGGCGCGGCGCAGGTGTCATGCCTGGCCGCCCTGGTCGTGGCGGTGGTCCTGACGGTCTCGACGAACGCCTTGCCGCTGGCGCTCCGCCCGCTGGCCGTTCTGGTCGCCACCGTGATCGCCCAAGGCGCGCTGTACCGCCATGCGTTCGGCCGCAGCCCGGGGATCAACGGGCTGCGCTGGGGGCGCGACGAGTGGCGCCTGCTGGGCGCGCACCTGATGGGGCTGGGTCTCTTCCTGCTGATCGGCTCGATCCTGCTGATCGTGATCGGCGCTATCACGCTGGGCGTGGCCCGGGCCAGCGCGCCTCAGCTGGATGTCGGCTCCGCCCAGGCCTGGCGTGCGGCGCTGGCCAATGCCGGACCGGCGGGCTTCGTCGCGGGGCTCGCGCCGCTAGTCGCCCTGGCGATCCTGACTTGGCTGGCGCTGCGCCTGTCCTTCACCGCGCCCGCCACGGTCGCCGAGTCCGGGATTCGCGTGCTCAGCGCCTTTCCGCTGACCAAGGGCAAGGTTTCGATGTTGCTGCTTCCGGGCGTCTTTGCGCTGCCCATGGCGGCCAACCTGCTTTATGCCCTCGCGCCGCCCCGGGGAGTCGTCTCGACGGCGGGCTCCGCCATATTGGCCTATGTCGTGATGGCGCCGATCTGGTCGGTTATGATGGCCTATCTCTACCGCCAAAGCGCGGTCTCACAGGACGCTTAGATGTCTGTTCGCCCCACCGACGCGGCTCTTGAAGGTCTTCGCACCATGCGGCGCAAGCCGTTGGCGGTGCTGGCCTGGGCGGCGTTCTCCCTGGTCATGCTGCCGATCCTGGGCCTGATCGCCAAGATCGTGCTGGGCGACGAAGGCCGCACGGCGCTGGCTGGCCGCGTCGGCTCGGCCGATCCGCGCGAGCTGCTCGATCTGGTCACCCATCTTGGCGGCGCGATGGTGCTGCTGATCGCCCTGGCCCTGGTGCTGGGCGCGGTGCTGCAGGCGGCGATCATCCGGTCGGTGATCGAGCCCAACAACGACCGCCTGGCCTATCTGCGCCTGGGACGCGAGGAGGTGCAGCTGCTGATCGTCTCGCTGATCACCTGGGCGGCCGCCCTGGGCGTGACGGTGATCCCGTCCGGCGCGGTCGTGCTGGGCGCGGCGCTGCTGTCGGGAGCCGCGGCCGGCTGGTTCGCCACCCTGGGCGCGCTGGCGGTCATCGGCTTGTCGATGTGGGTCGCCGTGCGCCTGTCCCTGCTGGGACCGCACGCGTTCTCCCACCACCACATCGATATCCGCGCCGCCTGGATCCAGACCCACGGCCAGTTCTTCCGCCTGCTGGCCATGTTCGGCATGACGATCGTGATGAGCGCGATCGTTTCGATCATCGGCGCCGCCGTCTCGGGCGTGCTCGGCAACGTGATGAGCGGCGGCATCGACCCCGCCGACGGCGGCGTTGTCGCCAGCCATCCGGGGCTGATCCTGACCTTGCTGGCCAACATGCTGCTGGCCCCGATCTTCCTGACGCTGCAGACGGTGATCGTGGTCTCGGCGCCCGCCAAGGCCTTCGCCCACCTGAATCAGGACGAGATCGAGGCGGGCCTGCACGACTAGATCGGAAAAGTCGCAAGCGGACTCTGTCGAAGCGGCGCGAACCTTGTTAGGGCTAGGGCCTGTCCGCAAAGCAAGAGTACGACATGCCCAGGTTCTCGGCCTCCGACGCCGCCTTCTCCGGTTTTCGACTGGTGCGGGAGAACTTGAAGACCATCGCCATCTGGGCGGCGGTGATGACGGTGCTGTCGATCATCTCCAACGTGCTGGCGATCCAGTACTTCGGGGTGAAGCTCGAGGCCCTGATGTCCTACGTCTCCGACAACAGCAACCCGGATCCGGAGGAGTTCTTCCGCCGCGCCGCGGACTTGACGCCGCTGATGCTGTGGTCGCTGCCCTACAGCCTGATCGTCAACGGCGTGATCTTCGCGGCCCTCAATCGCCTCGTGCTGCGGCCCCAGGACAGCCGGTTCGCCTACCTGCGCCTGGGCAAGCCGGAGCTGCGCCAGGCGGTGGTCTGGGTGCTGACCAGCATGATCCTGATGGGCGTGCTGTTCGTCGGCTCGCTGGTCGCGGGTTTCCTCGGCGCTATGGGCGGACCGACAGGAGCGTTCCTGGCGCTGCTGGGCCTGGTCGGCTCGTTCTGCGTGGTCATCTATCTGGCCGTGCGGCTGTCGTTCGCGCCCGCCGTCACGTTCGAGACCGAGAAGGTCACGATCTTCAAGTCGATGCCCGAGACCAAGGGGCTCTTCTGGCCGCTGCTGGGCGCCTATCTGCTGGCGGTGGTGATGAGCATCATCGTCGTGCTGCTGATCTGGACGATCGTCTCGGCCATCGGCCTGATCGCCTCGGGCGACCTGTCGGCGACGGGCAAGATGCTGCGCGCCGACACCAGCTCGCTGCAGGCCTATTTCACGCCGGCGGGCATCGTTCAGGCGCTGTTCTCGGGCGTGATCTCGGTCCTGACCACGCTGATCGTGTTCGGCCCGGCGCCCACCATCTATCGCGAACTGAAGGGCGGTTCGCCCAGCGCGACGCCGGGTGGCGCGGGCGCTTGGTAGGCGGGCGCTAGGTCTTCAGCCACTTGCGAATCCGGCCCCGCGCATTGGCGTAGGGCGAGGACGTGTTGAACTGGATCATCCGGCCCTTGGTCCATTTGTCGTACCAGGGGCGGCCGTAGAGTTCGGCGTCGGAGCGCGCCGAGATGGTCTCGATCAGGCGCGCCTTGGCCAGGGTCAGGCGTTCCAGTCGTTGGGGCCAGTCCAGCGCGCGGTAGTCGGCGTAGAACTTGCCGGCCAGCGAGCCCAATTGGTTCCACCCGAAGCCCGTCTCGGGGAAATCGACGGGCTGGCCCCGATCGTCGCGATCCAGCCATTTCAGGACCAGCTCGTTCCAGCCGATCAGATAGGCGACCAGATCCGCCGGGCTCATCAGCGTCCCGGCGGCATGGCCTGGGAGCGTGGTCTCGTCGACCCGCTCCAGAGGCGTCCGGGCCAGGTCCGCCATCAGCCTGTCGAACGTCAGGTCGATCGCGGCCAACAGCTCGGCCTTGGAGGCAGGAACGGCCACGGCCGTCCCTAAGCCCGCTTGGTCTTCTTGAGCTCCGCCACCCGCGCCTTGCGACGCTCCTCGTGGCGGTCCAGCAGTTCCTTCAAGTAGCGGCCGGTCCAGCTGGCCTCGACCTTGGCCACGTCCTGGGGCGAGCCGACCGCGACGATCTCGCCGCCGCCGTCGCCGCCTTCCGGACCGAAGTCGAGCAGCCAGTCGGCCGTCTTCACGACATCCAGGTTATGCTCGATCACGACCACCGTGTTGCCCTGGTCGGCCAGCTCGTGCAGCACCTCGAGCAGCTTCTTGGTGTCCTCGAAGTGCAGGCCCGTGGTCGGCTCGTCGAGGATGTACAACGTGCGGCCGGTGGCCCGGCGCGACAGCTCCTTGGACAGCTTCACGCGCTGAGCCTCGCCGCCGGACAGGGTCGTCGCCTGCTGACCGACCTTGATGTAGCTGAGGCCGACGCGCTTCAGCGTCTCCATCTTGTCGCGGATCGGCGGCACGGCCTTGAAGAAGTCGGCGGCCTCCTCGACGGTCATGTCCAGGACGTCGGCGATCGTCTTGCCCTTGAACAGCACGTCCAAGGTCTCGCGGTTGTAGCGCTTGCCCTTGCAGACGTCGCAAGTGACGTAGACGTCGGGCAGGAAGTGCATCTCGATCTTGATGACGCCGTCGCCCTGGCAAGCCTCGCAGCGGCCGCCCTTGACGTTGAAGCTGAACCGGCCCGGGCCATAGCCGCGCGCCTTGCTCTCGGGCAGGCCGGCGAACCAGTCGCGGATCGGGCCAAAGGCGCCGGTATAGGTGGCCGGGTTCGAGCGCGGGGTGCGACCGATCGGCGACTGGTCGATGTCGATGACCTTGTCGAAGTGCTCCAAGCCCTCGATCCGCTCGTGCGGGGCGGGGGCGTCGCTGGCGTTGTTCAGCCGGCGCGCGGCGGCCTTGTACAGGGTCTCGATCGTGAAGGTCGACTTGCCGCCGCCCGACACGCCGGTGATGCAGGTGAAGGTCCCCACGGGGATCTCGGCCGTGACGCCCTTGAGGTTGTTGCCGGTCGCGCCGACGACCTTCAGCACCTTCTTCTTGCTGATCGGCCGGCGCTGTTCCGGCACCTCGATCTCGCGCACGCCGGTCAGGTACTGGCCGGTGACGCTGTTGGGGTTGGCCATGATCTGCTCGGGCGTGCCCTGGGCGACGATCTCGCCGCCATGCACGCCGGCGGCCGGGCCCATGTCGATGACGTAGTCGGCGGTCATGATCGCCTCTTCGTCGTGCTCGACGACCAGCACCGAGTTGCCCAGGTCCCGCAGCCCCTGCAGCGAGGTCAGCAGACGGGTGTTGTCGCGCTGGTGCAGGCCGATCGACGGCTCGTCCAGCACGTAGAGCACGCCGGTCAGGCCCGAGCCGATCTGGCTGGCCAGGCGGATGCGCTGGCTCTCGCCGCCGGACAGCGTGCCCGAGCCGCGCGAGAGGTTCAGGTAATCGAGGCCCACGTCGACGAGGAACCGCAGGCGATCGTTGATCTCCTTCAGGATTCGCCGGGCGATCTCCATCTGCTTGTCGGTCAGCTTGCTTTCGAGCGCGGTGAACCAGTCGCGGGCCGGTCGGATGGCCAGGTTCGAGACCTCGGCGATGTCCTTGGCGTCGATCTTGACGGCCAGGGCTTCCGGCTTCAGGCGCTTGCCGTGGCAGGTCTCGCAGGGGGTGTCGGACTGGTAGCGGCCCAGCTCCTCGCGCACCCAGCTGGAGTCGGTTTCGCGCCAGCGGCGCTCCAGGTTCGGCAGCACGCCCTCGAAAGGCTTTTCGACCTCGTACTTCCGGGCGTTGTCGTCATAGACGAACTTGATCTTGGTCCCGCGCGAGCCGTTGAGCACGACGTCCTTGGCGTCCGCCGACAGCTTGTGCCACGGCTCGTCCATCGAGAAGCCGTAGTGGCGCGCCAGGGCCTGCAGGGTCTGGGTGTAGAGCGGCGAAGGACCTTTCGCCCACGGGGCGACCGCGCCCTTGTGCAGGCTCTTGTCCTTGTCGGGGATCACCAGGTCGGCGTCGAAGGCCAGCTTGGCGCCCAGGCCGTCGCAGACCGGGCAGGCGCCCGCCGGATTGTTGAACGAGAACAGGCGAGGCTCGATCTCGGCGATCGTGAAGCCGCTGACCGGGCAGGCGAAGCGCTCCGAGAACAGGATGCGCCTGGGCTCCTTCTCGCCGTCCTCGATATTGGCGAACTCGGCCACGGCCAGACCGTCGGCCAGGCGCAGGGCCTGCTCGATGGAGTCGGCCAGACGCTGCTCCATGTCGGGCTTGGTCACCACGCGGTCCACGACCACGTCGATGTCGTGCTTGAACTTCTTGTCGAGCGCCGGGGCGTCCTCGATCGGATAGAACTCGCCGTCGATCTTCAGCCGCTGGAAGCCGGCCTTCTGCCACTCGGCGATCTCTTTCTTGTACTCGCCCTTGCGGTCGCGAACGACGGGGGCCAGCAGGTAGAGACGCGTGCCCTCGGGCAGGGCGGTGATCTTGTCGACCATCTGGCTGATGGTCTGGCTCTCGATCGGCAGGCCGGTGGCCGGCGAGTAGGGGACCCCGACCCGCGCCCACAGCAGGCGCATGTAGTCGTGGATCTCGGTCACCGTGCCGACGGTCGAGCGCGGGTTGCGGCTGGTGGTCTTCTGTTCGATCGAGATCGCGGGCGACAGGCCCTCGATCAGGTCGACGTCCGGCTTGCTCATCAGCTCCAGGAACTGACGGGCGTAGGCCGACAGGCTCTCCACGTAGCGGCGCTGGCCCTCGGCGTAGATCGTGTCGAAGGCGAGCGACGACTTACCCGAGCCCGACAGGCCGGTCAGCACGACCAGCTCGCCACGCGGGATGTCGACGCTGACGTCCTTCAGATTGTGCTCACGGGCGCCGCGAACGCGGATGAAGTTCAGTTGCTCGGCCATGTTTTCCGGAACGTTGGGCCGCCCGATTGGTGGCGGCGCAGCGGCTATATGTAGGGCTCGATCCGGGAATTAACACAAGAACAAGATGCGAACAAATGTCGCGCGCGCGAGGCCAAGCTTCTGCTGACAGCGGATGTCAGCATGAAGCGCGCGGGGCGCCCATCTTCGCGTCGGGCCGTTCGTCTTTCCTAAACCCTGTTTGGAAGCGGGTTCTTCAAGGGGCGGTGCTTTACAGCTCCATCTTGGGTCGAGTTGGGGCCCGCCGGAGAGGGACCGGAACCATGGCCAAGGCAGAGGCCGAGAGCGTCAAGCAGGCAGCCAAGCACGGCGCGTTCAACAGCATGCGTCCGCCGAAGCCGCGCTCGGTGGTCATCGATGGCCTGGTGTTCATCGGCGGCGTCGGGGCGCTGCTTTGGGTCCTCTGCAACATGGCCCCGACCTAGAGGCTCGCCCGGCGTTCGCGCGCCTGCGGGACCTACGCTCCCAGCTCGGGCGCCGCAAGGCCACGCCACGGTCGCGAAAACGGCGTTATCCCGGCGTGACCTCGCCCTCCAGCTTGGCCGGGGGACAGCGGATGGCGCGGGGGAGGGGATCCAGGCGGTGGCTCGCCGCGTCGGGCGGTCTGTTGATCAACGGCCTGATCCTCGGCGCGTTGATCCAGCTGGAGGCTCCGCCGGTGGTCGCGGACGATGCGCCGGTATTGTTGCTCGACCTCGAGCGCGCGCCCCGGTCACGCGCCGCGGATCGACCTTCCCGCTCCAGGCCTGGCCGCCGTTCAGCCACGTCCCGACAAAGCGCCGCGCCCGCGCCGATGGCGTCGCCGAGGAGGGCGTGTCGGGCCGCCCCGCTGCGGAGACGACGCCCGAGATCGAAGACCGTTGGAGAATGGACCCCAGGGCCGTCGACCGCTGGAAGCTGACCGAAGGCGTCCCTGAGTGGGGATGGGGACGCTATTACCGGGCGTGCAAAGGCCTCTCCAGCGAGCACATGACGCCGGACGAGAAGGAGCGATGCTACGGCGGCTGGAGAGATCGCAAGGACAAGCGTCCATCGCCCGCCTTCGTCGGTCCCATCGACGAAATCCCGTGGCAAACGCCGACCCGCGACAGCAAGTCGCGGGTCGAGGGCGAAGGCTCGCGCAAGCAGCGTTGTCGCGACTATCGTCGTGGCCAGACGCCAGGATTTTCTGAACGAAATCTGAGCTCTACGGGCGCGCCGCCGCCTAGCCTTCGCGAGGGCGGCTGCTTCTAGGAGCGAACGCCGTTGGCCCATCTCGGGGGCGTTCGCTTTTGCTCAACCTTCTTTCGAAGCCCGTCGTTCAGCGTGATTTCTGAAAACGTTTGCGGTCGGGCCTGGGGCTCGAGGCAATCGGAACCACCCTCGTCATGTCGCAGGACACCGCCAAGCAGGACGCCAAGCGCGAAGCCTTCAAAGCCCTCAACACCGGCAAGCCGCGCTCGGTGATCATCGACGGGCTGGTGTTCATCGGCGGCGTCGGATCGCTGCTCTGGGTCCTGCGGCACATGACGCCTTAGGCGGCGCTCTAGGCCCTGTCGATACGCGCCGCGTAGCAGCCCCACTTGGCGTAGTGAGCGTGCAGGTAGGCGATGTCCGGATCCTCGAATAACGTCTCGATCAGAGCATCCGCCGCCGCGCCTTCGGTCACATCGGCGGCGCGCATCATCCCGCTGACGTCAAACGCCCTCAGAGACAGCAGGCGGCGCCTCAGCGCGGGCGGCATCTCACCGACGGTCGAGACCGCCTCGACGCCCTCCCGCACGAAGATCGCATGACTGGCGCGGAACGGCGTCGGCGCGGGCTGATGCTCGTAGTTGATCAGGATCAGGGTCTCGCCGGGACGCGCGTCGTCCAGGCTGACGCGGCAGGGAAAGCCCAGCGGCGCGTCGGCGATGACGCGCCGGGCGCCGCGCGCGGCCAATGCCTCGTCATCCAACTGGAACAGGGGCGCGAAGGGCTCGGGCGATAGGCTGGTCACGGCGTAGGACATGTCTTGAACTCCCTTGTGGCCAGGTTTTTCGCCTTCGCCGACCGCGCGCGACACCCGTTCCTTGCGGTCTGGCTCCGCTTGCCGCTTTCCGGCGGCGGGCGTAGACACATCGCCATCCCATCCGATGGAGGCTCCCATGATCAGCAAGACGGAAGACCGCTTCGTCCTTCCCGTTTCCCTGACCGTGGGGTCGCATGTCCTTCGTCATCCTGGATTCCGTTTCCGCCGCCACGCCTGACGGCCGGCTTCTCTTCGAAAATCTGAACCTGTCCGTCGGGGCCGAGCGCATCGGCCTGGTGGGCCGCAACGGCGTGGGCAAGTCGACCTTGCTGGCGTTGATCGCCGGCGCGCGCGCTCCGCACGGCGGGGCCGTCTCGCGCACCGGCGCCGTCGCCATGCTGGACCAGACGCCCGATCTCCGCGCGGGCGCGCGGCTGGTCGATCTGCTCGGCGTCGGCGAGGCCTGGGACCGCCTGGCGCGCATAGAGCGCGGCGAGGGCGACGAGACCGATCTCTCCGAGGCGGACTGGGACCTGCCGGCCCGACTGGAGCAGGCCTTGGCCGAGGTCGACCTGAACGACCTGGAGCCCGAGCGTCCGGCGACCGCGCTGTCGGGCGGCCAGGCGACCCGCGCCGGCCTCGCGCGCCTGCTGCTCGCGCGGCCGGACGTGTTGCTGCTGGATGAGCCGACCAACAATCTCGACGCCGAGGCGCGGGCGTTCGTGCTCCGGGCGCTGAAGCGCTGGCGGGGCGGCGCGGTGGTGGTCAGCCACGACCGCTCCCTGCTGCGCGACATGGATCGGATCGTCGAGCTCTCGCCCTTGGGCGCGCGGTCCTACGGCGGCGGCTACGACCTCTATGCCGAGCGCAAGGCGCTGGAGGCCGAGGCCGCCCAGCGCGATCTCGACCACGCCGAGCGCGAGGTCCGTCGCGTCGCGCGCGAGGTCCAGGTCGCCCGCGAGCGCAAGGACCGCCGCGACGCCGCCGGTCGCCGCTTCGCCGACCGGGGCGGGACGCCGAAGATCGTGCTCGGCATGATGGCCGAGCGCGCCGAGACCAGCGGGGCCAAGGAAGGCAAGCTCGCGGGAAAGCTCGCCGCGCGAGCCGAGGAGGCCCGCGCCGCGGCCGAGACGCGGGTGGAGCGGGCCCGCTTGCTGGGCTTCGACCTCCCATCCAGCGGCCTGCCGGACGGCCGCGTGGTCCTGGCGTTCGAGGCGGTCGGCTTCGCCTGGCCCGATGGTCGGCCGGTGCTGGAGGACCTATCCTTCCGGATCACCGGTCCCGAGCGCCTGGCGGTGCTGGGATCGAACGGCGCCGGCAAGACCACCCTGATCCGCCTGGCCACCGGTCAACTGGCGCCGACGGCGGGTGAGGTTCGGCTTCAGGTCCCGTTCGCCTTGCTGGACCAGCGCGCGGCCGTCCTCGACGACGGCCAGACGATCCTGGAGAACTTCCGCCGGCTGAACCCCGGCGCCAGCATCAATGACGCCCACGCGGCCCTGGCGCGGTTCCTGTTCCGCAACGCCGCCGCCCTGCAGAGGGCTCGGACGCTCAGCGGGGGAGAGCGCCTCCGCGCGGCCCTGGCCTGCGTCCTCTGCGCCGCGACCCCGCCGCAATTGCTGATCCTGGACGAGCCGACCAATCACCTCGACCTCGAGTCCGTGCGCGCCGTCGAAGCGGCTTTGGCCGGCTATGATGGGGCTTTGCTGGTGGTCAGCCACGACGCGGATTTCCTGGAGGCGATCGGTGTCGAGCGGCGGATCAGGCTGAAAAGCCCGTGACGCGCCGCCCAGGGAGCGTTATCACTATGTGACCGGTAACATTGGGCGCGACCCGATGACCCGCGAGCAGGGCGAGGACGAGATGGACGAGCGTCGGGACCACCCGCTGAGGGTGATATTGAGCGAGTTGATGCACTTGCGGGCGCTGCCCCTGGACCGGGCGCCGGTCCGGCTGCGTCAGTGGGTGTTCCTGGTCGAGCCCTCCGACCGCGACGCCGAGGCGGCCTTCGTCGGCCTGTTCGCGCCGGGCCAGGACCCGGCCGTGGGCCGCGCGCTCAGCGTGGGCGAGGCCGGCGGCTGGCTGTGGGAGCGGCACCAGGAATTCTCGACCTGGACCTGGTTCGCCTACGGTCCGCTGGGTGAGGATCTCGGTTTCCAGGCCGAGACGGATCAGAGCTTCTTCTGGCTGCACGGCGCGCCGGGGCAGGTGTTCCGCGGCGTCGAGATCTCGGTCGGCGCGCCTAACGCCGAGCCGCCGACAGAGGCGGCCTTGTCCCGCCACATCGACCTGCGTCGCTGCGTCTCGTGCGAGGTCTTCGACGGCGCGGCGCGGATCTGGACCGATTTCCGCCTGCGCGAGGGCGGGGCGGGGCGCATCCATGTCCATA
Organism: Caulobacter sp. CCH9-E1; assembly: GCF_001556515.1. Taxonomy (GTDB): domain Bacteria; phylum Pseudomonadota; class Alphaproteobacteria; order Caulobacterales; family Caulobacteraceae; genus Caulobacter. The sequence goes on from NZ_LSJA01000208.1 coordinate 12,820, forward strand.
ACCAGGGCCTCGCCAACGACGAGGTCTCGCGCCTGGTTCAGACGCTGCTGGAGATCGGCAACTATCGAAAGCTGGCCCTGCTGGGCTTCGCCCCCGCTCGCGAGACCCTGGCCTGGCTGGACGGCGCCGAAGCGCGGCTGGCGGCGATCACCGGCGACCTGGCGGCGGGCGAGGACAGCCAGGGCGTGCTGGACGACCTCCTCAAGCTATCCGCCGAAGTGGAGGCCCGCGCCGCGACCAGCCGCTTCCGCCGAGGCGCGACGGAATCCTATCACCAGCTGACGCTCGACCGGCTGGAGGCCCTGCGCGAGCGGCGGCTGCCGGGCCACTCGACCATGAGCGAGTTCATCGCCCGGCGTCTCTTGCCAGCCATGCGCACGCGGGAGGCGGCGGATCGGCGGCTGGACGATCTGTCCGAGCGGGTGGCGCGCTGCGGTGATCTGCTGCGCGCCAAGCTGGGCCTGGCCCAGGACCGCCAGAACCAGGAGACCCTGCGCGGCATGGACGCCAGCCTGCAGCTGCAGACCAAGCTTCAGGGGCTGGTCGAGGGGTTGTCGATCTTCGCCGTCGGCTATTACGTGCTGGGCCTGCTCGGCTATCTGCTGAAGCCGTGGCTGCACGGCTGGCCGGGCGGGGGCGAGTGGGTGCTGTCGGCGCTGGTCCCGCTGGTGCTGATCGCGGTGGCCGCCAGTCTGCATCGGCGCAAGAAGCGCCTGATCGGCGACGAACGCTCTTGAGGCCCCTATAGAAGGCGCATGGATCTCGACGCCTTCATTCGCGCGAACCTGCCGCTGGCGCCCGCGCCCGGCGTTCCGGAAGTCCAGCTGCATCTGGCCGGGCCGCGCAGCGGACTGATGCGGCTGGCCGACGCCGATCCCGACTTCGGCTCGCCCTACTGGGCTCGGTGCTGGGGCGGTGGTCTGGCGCTGGCGCGTCACGTGCTGGACCATCCGGAGACCATTGACGGCCAGCGCGTGCTCGACCTGGGCGCGGGTTCGGGCCTCGTGGCGATCGCGGCGATGAAGGCCGGGGCGGCGCAGGTCCTGGCGGTCGATGTCGACCCCTACGCCGTCGCCGCCGCGCGCCTCAACGCCGAGGCCAATGCGGTGGCCTTGGAAACTCGGCTGGCGGACCTCACCGACGGCGCGCCGCCTTCGGACATCGATCTGATGCTGGTCGGCGATCTCTTTTATGACGCCGATCTGGCCAGCGCGGTCCTGCCGTTCTTGCAGCGCTGCGCGGCGGCGGGCGTCGGCGTGCTGATCGGCGATCCCTGGCGCGCGCACCTGCCGCGCGAGCGGCTGAGCGTCGTCGCCGAATATCCTGTCGCCGACTTCGGGGATCCCGGCGGTGTGCTGCGCGACGCCGCCGTCTTGTCTCTGTCGGCCTAGGCCCGGCGGTTCAGGGTGATCGCCGCGCCCATGGCGGGACGGTCATTGACCATGCCGCCGGCGCCATAGGTGGTGGCCGGCGCGGCGCGCTGGTTGGCGATCTCCTCGGCCACGGCGCGGACCAGGCCCTCGGTGACCGTGCGGGCGGCGTCGACCGCGCGGGCCTGGCGGGCGAGCACGGCGTCGAAGGCCTCGGTGGCGCGCTTCAGGCGCTGGCGCAGCTCCAGACGGGCCGTCTCGATCAGGGCGACATTGGCGCGCACCCGCATCGACTCGTGCCGATAGACATTGGCCAGCTTGGCGGTCTCTTCGACATACTGCGCCGCCTCGTGGGGGCGGCGGTTCTCGAAGGCCTGAGCCTCCTTGGCGATCAGGTCGGTGAGGCGCTCGGTCAGCAGGATCAGCTGGGTGACGCGATCGTCGGCGTCGACGGCGGCGATGGCCATGGGGTTACTCCTTCAGACCCTGAAGCTTCAGCATTTCGCGTTCGACGGTGGGCGCCAGGCCGATGCCGCCGGCCTTGGCGACCTGCTTGGCCATGGCCTCGGCCATCACCGACTTGAACATCTCCTCGCCCTGGCCGCCGCCGAAGGGTTCGGAGGTTTTCACGCCCTCGAACATCTGCTGCATCATCACCGACAGGAACGAGGCCTCGAAGTTCTGGGCCGTCTCCTTGATCTTGGCGCGCTTGGCGGTGTCCTTGGCCGTGTCCTCGATGGAGGCGGCCGCGCCCTTGACCGCCTGAGCGGCGGTCTTCACGGCGGCGGTCGTCGCGCCAAACTGCGGAACGAAGGTCGAGATCGTCGAGAAGGCGCTCATCACATCACCTCGATGTCGGCTTGCAGGGCGCCGGCGGCCTTCACGGCCTGCAGGATCGAGATCATGTCGCGCGGGGTGACGCCCAGGGCGTTCAGGCCGCCGACCAGGCTCTTCAGCGACGGCGAACCGCCCAGGGTGAGCAGCTTCTTGCCCTTCTCTTCCTCGACGTTGACCGTCGACTGAGGCACGATCGCCGTCTGGCCCTGGCTGAACGGCGCGGGCTGGCTGACCGCCGGGGCTTCCTGGACGCTGATCGTCAGGTTGCCTTGGGCGATCGCCACCTGGCTGATGCGGACGTCGTCGCCCATGACGATGACGCCAGCCACTTCGTCGATCACCACCTTGGCCGGGAAGTCGGGCTCGACCTCCAGGTTCTCGATGTTGGTCACGAAGCTGATCATGTCCATGCCGGGCGGGGCGCGGACGGCGACGATGGTCGGATTCTGCGCCTGGGCGCAGCCGGGGAACTTCTTGTTGACGGCGTCGGCGATGCGGCGGGCGGTCGTGAAGTCCGGATTGCGCAGGGTCATGCGCAGGATGTCCATATTGACCATCTGGAAGCCGGTCTCGCGCTCGATGATGCCGCCCGAGGCGATGCGGCCGGCGGTCGGCACGCCCTTGGTGACCGAGCTGCCCGAGGCGCCGCCGGCCGAGACCGAGCCGGTCTGCACCGTGCCCTGGGCGACGGCGTAGGTCTGGCCGTCGGCGCCTTGCAGGCTGGTGACCAGCAGGGTGCCGCCCAGCAGGCTCTTGGCGTCGCCCAGAGCCGAGACGTTGACGTCCAGCTTCGAACCGGCGGCCGAGAAGGGCGGCAGGCTGGCGGTCACCATGACCGTGGCGGTGTTCTTGGTGTTCAGGGTCGCGTCGCGGACGTTGACGCCCTGGCGCTCCAGCATCGCCTCCAGGCTCTGCTTGGTCATCGGCGCGTTGCGCAGGGAGTCGCCGGTGCCGTTCAGGCCGACGACGACGCCGTAGCCGACCAGTTGGTTCTCGCGGACGCCCTCGAAGGCGACGATGTCCTTGATGCGCGACTTGGCGAACGCCGGCGCCGCCACCAGGGCGGAAGCGGCGACCAGGGCGGTCAGAACCGGGCGAAGAACGGTGCGAAAGAATGAACGCGGCATGGCAGTCCCGTTGCGGGGAGACGTCCCCGCGCTGCTCCATGCCAAAAGCGGGCCAGTTTCAAGGTGTTGTGAATCAAGGGATTCTTGGCGTGGCTGGGGTTCCGGCGGCGCCTCCAGGCAGATTCTGCCCGGCATTAACCATACTTCAAGCGCGCAAACCGACTATGATTGTGCGACGAGACAAGTGACTCGCGTGTCTGAGCTTTTGGAGCTTGTCGGAATGAAGGTTTCCAGCACGGGGGGCGTGGGGGCGGCGGGACCGTCTCGGGCCAAGTCCTCTGGCGGGGCTTCGGGCTTCTCCCTGCCATCGGTGAACGCCGCCAGCGGCGCGGCCAGCACGGCTTCGGTCGGCGGCCTGTCGGGCGTCGGCTCGGTCGATGCGCTTCTGGCCCTGCAGGCGGCCGGCGCGGTCGGCGACCCCCTGGAACGCAAGAAGCGCGCCGTGCGCCGCGCCGACCATATCCTCGACATCCTGGGCGAGGTTCGCATCGCCCTGATCGACGGCGACATCCCCCCTTCGACGCTGGCCAACCTGCAGCGCGCCATCCGCGAGCAGCGCGACAAGACCGACGATCCCCGCCTGGAGGGGGTGCTCAACGAGATCGAGACCCGCGCCGCCGTCGAATTGGCCAAGCTTCAGGCCCGGGGCGGCTGACATGGCGGGGACCGGACGCGCAAATGATCGCCGGTCCCGCAGCGCTTGGCGTCGCCACGCGTTTTACGTCTGTCCATGCCGTCGTTCGACGCGAACTTTCGCTCTTCATGCGAGGTTCATTGAACGCGGCTCACCTTTTGGTATAAGCGCTCGGCCCTTGAGGGCTGAGTTCATTGGGGCGTGAGGCGTTGATGCAGACGGCCACTGTTCTAGTCGAGAAATCCGATTATCGTCCTTCCGAGGACGAGCCTTTTATGAACGACCGGCAGCTTGAGTATTTCAAGAACAAGTTGCTGGCCTGGAAGGAAGAGATCCTCCGCGAATCTCGCGAGACGGTGACCCACCTTCAGAAAGAAACCGAGAACCACGCCGATCTCGCCGATCGCGCGTCCTCGGAAACTGACCGAGCCCTTGAGCTCCGCACCCGCGACCGCCAACGAAAGCTGATCTCCAAGATCGACCAGGCCCTGCGCCGAGTCGAGGACGGCTCGTACGGCTACTGCGAGGAGACGGGCGAGCCGATCGGCCTCGCGCGCCTGGAAGCCCGTCCGACGGCGACCATGAGCGTGGAGGCCCAGGAGCGTCACGAGCGCCGCGAACGCGTCCACCGCGACGACTAAGCGTCCGCTTCGGCGATTATGTGTTTTCGAGCGGCCTCGGAGGAAACTCCGGGGCCGCTTTTGTTTGGTGGGCGGAAGGTCGGCTTTCGACCCTAGTTGGACGGTTGGAAAATCCTCCCCCCAGAGGGGGAGGAGGCCGAAGGCCGGAGGGGG
>NZ_LSJA01000209.1 GCF_001556515.1 Caulobacter sp. CCH9-E1
GTTTGGCATATTTCGAGTTGTAGCCGTGTGCCGGGGGGGGGCGAGAAAGAAGCTTGCCCCCCCCCGGCACACGGCTACAACTCGAAATATGCCAAACGACAAACTACCCGCTCCGCTATCCGGAAGCCTTCCTGCGTTAGGCTCACCCATTGCACGATCGTCTTTGGATGATCGGCTAGAGGCAACCAAGCTCACTCCTGAAGAAATCGCGACGGAAGCGGCTAAAGGCGTGCAGAAGGCCACAATGGACGCGCTCCTCGGCCTTCTGCCAGGAAGCGAGGCTGTAAAGGCCATACTCTCTGTCGCCTCGGACACCAACGAGGCGCTAAGACAAAAGAAACTTGAGATTCTTCTCGCCAGGTTTTTTAACAAAACGGAAAATACGGAAGAGACAGTTCTTAAAATCGGAAAACTTGTAACCGACCCATGGGGAGGGGCTCTCTTTTCGAAGATAGTGCGTATTGTTGAGCACAACCCGCCTGACGGAGACTTACTCAACCACTTGGCCAACGCTCTTAATTATATAGCCCATAGTGACTACAGAGCACTATTCTCAAGACACAAATTCGCTCTCGCTCAAATTGAGCAACTGACACCTCAAGCACTCACCCTTATTGCAGACCACGCAAACTGGCCCAAATGGCTAGGCCGGGGGATTATGGTGGCAAACGGAATTGTTACATCCCCCTGGGGTGAAGAATTTGGCGCTCACTACGCCCGGGCAGCGATATTCGATGATGAAGAGAAGCGCCGCCTTGTACATGTCGCACATGATCTCAGATCACGTGGTTTCGCAGAGGCAGTTACTCAACAAGCCCCAACCGGGGAGAGCATTGTAAGCCCAAGACTTACGTCGATAGCCCGCGAACTAGTAAGCTACATTTCCTAATAGGCTTAGTATCTGCCCCGCCCCCCCCCGGTCGGGTGCGATCCTTAAATCTCTTGGAGGCTGCAGCGTGCAAGGCTGGGCGGGTTGGTCAAGGACCGGCCTCCGGCCGGCCGCGCCGCGGCGGCGCTCCGCGCCGTCCTTGAGCAACCCGACCAGCCCTGCGATCGTCTCGCCGTGAGATTTAAGGAGGGCTCCTTCTCCGGGGGAGAAGGACGGCGACAACCCGCACAAACCCGTGTCATCCCGGAAGCCTCGAAGAGGCTATCCGGGACCCAGGGGTGAAGGAACGCCGTGCGCGCCGCCCCTGGGTCCCGGCTCTCCGCGCTACGCGCTGCGGCCGGGATGACA
>NZ_LSJA01000210.1 GCF_001556515.1 Caulobacter sp. CCH9-E1
TGGTCTTCAAGCTGGTGGAACCGCTCGCCCTCTACGCCAGCTACAGCCGCTCTTATCTGCCGCGTGCGGGCGACCAGTTGAGCTCCCTGTCCCTGTCCAACCAGGCGCTCGATCCGGAACGGTTCATCAACCGGGAGGTCGGCGTGAAGTGGGACCTGCGCCCCGATTTCTCCCTGACTGCCGCCATCTACCAACTCGATCGCGAGAATGTCGCCGCGACCGATCCGGCCGATCCCATCCGCCTGGTCCTGGTGAAGGGCCAACGCAGCAAGGGCGTGGAGCTTGCCGCCGAGGGCGTCTGCGGCCCGGATGGACCCTCGTGGGCGGTTACGCCTACCAGGATGGTGAGATCACCCAGACGCAGTCAGCCACCGTTCGCGCCGGGGCGCGCCTCGCGCAGCTGCCAAGGCATTTGGCCTCGCTCTGGAACCGCGTGGACGTGACGCCACGCCTGGGCCTTGGCCTCGGTGTGATCTACCGCGGCGCCATCTTCGCTGCGACCGACAACACCGTGACGCTGCCGGGCTTCACGCGCGTCGACGCGGCCCTCTATTACCAGGTCTCCGATCAGGTGTCGGCGCAGCTCAACG
>NZ_LSJA01000211.1 GCF_001556515.1 Caulobacter sp. CCH9-E1
CCCCCGTCCAGGCCGCCGTGCTGGCCGCCGACGCCGCCGACCGCGACCTGCTGGTCAGCGCCCAGACCGGCTCCGGCAAGACCGTCGCCTTCGGCCTCGCGGCCGCCCCCACCCTGCTGGGCGAGGCCGAGACCTTCGGCCAGGCCGCCGAGCCCCTGGCCCTGGTCATCGCCCCGACCCGCGAGCTGGCCATGCAGGTCAATCGCGAACTGGGCTGGCTCTACGCCGAAGCCAAGGCCGCGGTGATCAACTGCGTCGGCGGCATGGACGCCCGCCGCGAGCAGCGCGCGCTGAACTATGGCGCCCACATCGTCGTCGGCACCCCGGGCCGCCTGCGCGACCACATCGAGCGCGGGCACCTGGACCTCTCCAAGCTGAAGGTCGCCGTCCTCGACGAGGCTGACGAGATGCTGGACATGGGCTTCCGCGAGGACCTGGAGTTCATCCTCGACGCCGCCCCGCCCGAACGCCGCACCCTGCTGTTCTCGGCCACCCTGGCCCGAGACATCGTCGAGCTGGCCAAGCGCTACCAGAACGACGCTCTGCGCATCGACACGATCGCCCGCGACGAGCCGCACCGCGACATCGAATACCGCGCCGTGCGGGTGGCCCCCAACGAGGTCGAGCACGCGGTCGTCAACCTGCTGCGCTTCTTCGAGGCCCCCGGCGCCCTGGTGTTCGCCAACACCCGTGAAAGCGTCCGCAGCTTGCACGCCAAGCTGCGCGAGCGCGGCTTCGCCGTCGTCGGCCTGTCGGGCGAACTGTCCCAACGTGAACGGGCCGACGCCCTGCAGGCCCTGCGCGACGGCCACGCCCGCGTCTGCGTCGCCACCGACGTCGCCGCGCGCGGTCTCGACCTGCCGGACCTGGGCCTCGTCATCCACGCCGAGCTGCCGATCAACAAGGCCACCCTGCTGCACCGCTCGGGCCGCACGGGCCGGGCCGGCAAGAAGGGCGTTTCGGCCCTGGTCGTGCCCTACACCCGCCGTCGCAAGGCCGAGCAGCTGCTGTACGCGGCCGGCGTCGACGCGGAATGGGGCGGCGCGCCCAGCGCCGACTCCATCCGCGAAAAGGACCAGGAGCGCCTGCTCGAGGATCCGATCTTCTCGGAAGCCTCGACCGAGGAGGATATCGCCCTGGCCGAAGCCATGCTGGCCAAGCGCACGCCGGTCGAGATCGCCGCGGCCCTGATCCGCACCCGCCGCGCCAAGCTGCCCTCGCCGGAAGACATCTATGACGATCCGCGCCACGGCGCCGATCCGGGTCCGCGCCTAGCGGGCGAGCGTCCGCTGCGCGAACCGCGCGTCGACATGGAGGGCTCGGAGTGGTTCCGGATCAGCGTGGGCCGTCGCGGCAACGCCGATCCCAAGTGGCTGATCCCAATGATCTGCCGCCTGGGCCACATCACCAAGAAGGACATCGGCGCGATCCGGATCTTCGACTACGACACCAAGTTCGAGATCTCGGCCGAGGCGGCGACCAAGTTCGGCGCGGCCGTCCAGTCGACGGTGCGCGAGGACGTCTCGATCACCCCGACCACGGCCCCCGCCCCGCGTGGCGAACGCCCGCCGCGTCCGCCGCGCGAGGACGGCGACCGCCCGCAGCGCCGCGAGTTCAAGCCGCGCGAGCCGCGTGTCGAAGGCGACGAGCGCCCGCAGCGTCCGCCGTTCAAGAAGCGCTTCGAGGACAACGCCGCCGGCCCGAAGCCCTACGCCAAGCCTTACGCCGGCAAGCGCGACGGCGACGGCCCCGCCAAGCCGTTCAAGGGCCCCAAGCCCTTCAAGGCCAAGAGCTTCGACGCCAAGCCCGGCGGCAAGCCGGCGGGCAAGCCCTTCAAGAAGAAGTAGTTAGACCAAAATCCTCCCCCTAGCGGGGGAGGTGTCGGCTCGAAGAGACGACGGAGGGGGAAG
>NZ_LSJA01000212.1 GCF_001556515.1 Caulobacter sp. CCH9-E1
CCGAGATGGAACGCAGAGCGGCTTAACCCCGTCCACTTTTTCGGGGGAAGATCACACGCGTGTACGGCGGGTGCACCGGCGTGTCCGGGCATTCCAGCCAACGATAGAGGCGACGGAACTCCTCTTCGTCGAGCCATCGGTTGCTGGGAACATAAGGCTCAGTTGGAATGCTGGCGGCAGGATTATGCACTAGACCGAAGCGCCGCGGCGTTGTGCTTCGGTAGTCGTGTTCTGACTTGAGGCCCCAACTGAACGCCGACCGGATATATCCTCTGACGTGGTCGGCCATCGAACGGGCCCCACGATCATATATCGGACGGATGACATCGACGATCTCGACCGGCGTGATGTCGCGCGCGGGGCGATGGCGGCCCAGCGTGTCAGCAATCTTGTTCAATCCCTTTTCCGTCTCCTTCCAAGATGCCTTCCCCGATGACTTAAGGTGGCCCGTATAGGCCTCGAAGAGGTCAGCGACGGTGCCGGCGCGCGTGTCGCCCACCACTTTGATGCTGCGTCCTTTTTGGATGCTGTCGGCAAAGTCACGCTCGTAGACCTCCCTGGCTTCGCGCAGAGACATCGACGGATAAGTGCCGATCTTTCGCCGAGTACGCCTGCCATCGCGCCACTGTTGCGCCATCCAATCGGCGGTGACGCGAGTTGGCATCGGCCTAATCATGATGATCAACCGGCCGGTGCCACGCCCCTCTCCATCAGCCAGCGCGACCGCCTTCTGGGACTGTTCAACTTCCTTGAGCGCGCGACGGAGCGCGCCGTCTGTGAGGCTCGGCATGAGACTCTCCCGATGGCTGGTAAGTCGGGTGTCGTCGCCACTTACTGGGGTCGGTAATTGGTGGCGTAAGCGACTGGATCAACCCTTCTTAACGGCCTCAGCATGCCGAATTCTGACGGCTCTGAAAAGCAAAATATGTAGCAAAATCAACGTGGTTGTATGGGGGTGCGCGTGACCGAAAAATCGCGAGTGGGATGGTTGTGCACGATGATGATGTTGCTGCTCGACAGCTCCAGCGCCCGGCGCATCACTTCGCGCGGATAGACCGGCGCGTGATCGACCGTGCCGCGGTTCATCACCTCGTCGGCGATCAGCTGGTTCTTCTTGTCCAGGAAGAGAACCCGAAATTGCTCGCGCGACTCGTTGGCCAGCGCCACGCGGACATAGCCGAGCAGGGCGCTCCACGACGAGATGACCGGCCGCTTGACGATCTTGTCGCGACCGGCGCGCAGGCACGCCTCGTGCAGGAGCTTCAGGTCCATCGCCGCCGTCTCGCCGACGCCCGGCACGGTGGCCAGCTCCTCGATCGTCGCGCCCAGCACGCCTCCGAATGAGCCGAACCGCGCCAGCAGCGCCTTGGCCAGCGGTTTGACGTCGCCGCGCGGATAGGTGCGGAAGAGATAGAGCTCCAGCAGCTCGTAGTCGGGCAGGGCGACGAAGCCGCCGGCCTTGGCGCGCTGACGCAGCCGGTCGCGGTGCCCGGCGTGGTGGGCGGGCGCAGACTTGCGGACGGGCTTGGCCGAGACGGGCGGCGGCGCTTCGTCCGGCGCGCTGTCGGAAATCGTCAGGGATGAAACACTGACCATGCCGCCCTCGACTCTGGGCGAGTAGTAGGCGTGATCGATCTAGGGTTGTCTAGTTGTTTTAGATGCTCCCCCGCGTTGCGGGGGAGCTGTCACGGAGTGACTGAGGGGGCTAGTGCAGAGAAGGTCCAGCTCGCCCCCTCCGGCCCTCTGGGCCACCTCCCCCGCGCCGCGGGGGAGGAACTATTGGTGACTTACCCGCCCAGGATCGCCGGCTGGAACAGCCCGGCGGGCGAGGCGGTGAAGATCTCGTAGCCGTCTTCCGTCACGCCGATCGAGTGCTCGCACTGGGCCGACAGCGACTTGTCGCGGGTCACGGCCGTCCAGCCGTCCTGCAGCACCTTCACCGCCGGCTTGCCCAGGTTCACCATCGGCTCGACGGTGAAGAACATGCCCGGCTTCAGCACCGCGCCCTGACCGGGGCGGCCAAAGTGCAAGATGTTCGGCGCGTCGTGGAACACGCGGCCCAGGCCATGGCCGCAGAAGTCGCGGACGACGCTGCAGCGCTGGGCCTCGACATACGACTGGATGGCGTGGCCGATGTCTCCCAGCGTGGCGCCCGGCTTCACGGCCTCGAGGCCGCGCTTCATGCCTTCATAGGTGATCTCGACCAGGCGACGGGCGCGCGGGCCCACTTCACCGACGCCGTACATGCGCGAGGTGTCGCCGTGCCAGCCGTCGACGATCACGGTCACGTCGATATTGACGATGTCGCCTTCCTTCAGGTTCCAGTCGCCCGGAATGCCGTGGCAGACCACGTGGTTGCGCGAGATGCAGACGGTCTTGGGATAGCCGCGATAGTAGAGGCAGGCGGGCAGGGCCTTGTGGTCCAGGATGAACTCCCGGGCCAGACGGTCCAGCTCGTCCGACGAGACGCCCGGCTTCACGTGCGGGACCAGCATGTCCAGGCACTCGGCGGCCAGCTTGCCGGCGCGGCGCATGCCCTCGAAGTCTTCCGGCTTGTGAATCTTGATCTGGCCGGTGCGGGTTTCGGCTTCGATCTCGAGGGTGTTGTCCAAGGTCATGCTCTACTCGGCGGTCGCCGCCGCGCACGGGCGGCGATCTTGTCTGGGAAAGGCGTATCTCGCGATCCTAGCACGGATTTCAAGCCTTTGGCCCGCCCGGAGTGTCACAGGTCCGGTATTGGAGGGACAAAGACCGAAAATATCTCGCCTTCCTGGGCACGAGGCCCAGGAAGGCGGAGCCTGCGCCCCGAGCTTTCGCGTTCGAGCGTGTGTCAGGGCGCGATCCGCCGCACCACGCCGTCACCCGCGTGGAGCTCCTTGACGAAGGTCGCGTCCAGGGTCGTGGGCTTGTCGCGGCGCACATGGCAGACGCCCTTGTAGCGGGTCACCCGCCCCGAGCCCTTCTCGGTGACGTCGGCGGTGAACTTGACGTCCCACTCGCCCGGACGGCCAGTCGGTTGCGGGTCCATGTCGTTGGAGTTGACGCCCTCGATCTCCTTGAGCCCGAAGCGCTGCTGAAGTTCGGAAGAGCAGGCCTTGAACGCGAAGATCGCGCGCAGCCCGGTCATCATGCCGTTCTCGGGCTTGTTCGGGTCCGCGCGGCCGCAGCCCGACAGCGCCACGGCCAGGACGGCCAAAGCCAGAACGGTCCTCTTCATACGCTTCCCCTCACATCGCGCCCCTCTCGCGCGAGCGTGTGAAGGGGTAATGCAACCTGCGAGGAATGCAGCTTAAATCGCTGTTAGGTGAGCGTTGGTCCACCGCATCGCCCGCGCGATCCGAATGGCCTCCGTCCCCATCCCGCACGCATAGACCAGCACCTCGACCCCCGCCGCGGCCGCCGCGTCCAGCCCGCGCGCGAAGGCGGGATCGAGATCGACGCAGGCCTGGAACGTCTCGCAGTCCTCGCGTTGGACGACGAACAGCACGACGGCCCGCTCGCCCAGGGCCGCGCGGGCGGCGAGTTCGGAGAGGTGCCGTGTCGAGCGTTCGGCCTTGCAATCGGGGAATTCGGCCACGCCTGGGGCGCGGCTGAAGTGGCAGTTCTTGACCTCCAGCCAACACGGCGCGCGGCCCTCGGCGGTCAGCAGGAAGTCGACGCGGCTGGCCTCGCCGTACTTCACCTCGGGGCGGACGGTCTCGTAGCCGGTCAGCTCCGGGATCGCGCCGGCCGCCAGGGCCTCGGCGACCAGCTTGTTGGGCAAGAGGGTGTTGATCCCGACCAGGGTGTTTCCCTGCTCGACCATCTGCAGGGTGTAGGCCAGCTTGCGCTTGGGATCGTCCGACCATGACGCCCAGGCGACGAGGCCCGGGTCTTTCAGGCCCAGCATGGCGCCGGGGTTGGGGCAGTGGGCCGTGACCTCTTGCCCGTCGTCCAGGACAAGGTCGGCGAAGAAGCGCTTGTAGCGCGACACCAGACGGCCGCGAACGAGCGGTTGCGGGAGCAGCATGCGAAGCCTAAGTCGATCCTGGAAGACAACGGGCGATGTAGGGGATCAAGACGATGACGGCCACCCAATCCGAGCGCGTGACGGCGGCGGTGATGATCATCGGCGACGAGATCCTCTCGGGCCGCACCCAGGACACCAACCTCGCGGCTATCGCCAAGTATCTGGCGACCTACGGCGTCGATCTCTGCGAGGCGCGCGTCGTCCCCGACGTCGAGCAGGAGATCATCGACGCGGTCAACGCCCTGCGGACCAAGTACGACTATGTGATCACCACCGGCGGCATCGGTCCGACCCACGACGACATCACCGCCGACTCGATCGCCAAGGCGTTTGGCGTGACGGCGCCCGAGCATCCCGAGATCATGGCCATGCTGCGCGAGCGCTGGGGCGAGCCGAACGCCGCCCGCCGTCGCATGGCGCATGTGCCGGAAGGCGGCAGCCTGGTGAAGAACCCGGTGCAGGGCCCGCCCGGCTTCCAGAAGGAGAACGTCTTCGTCCTGGCCGGCGTGCCGGCGATCATGCGCGGCATGCTCGAAGACGTCGGCCCGCGCCTGCGGACCGGGGCGGTGGTGCTGAGCAAGACGGTGCGGGTGACCGGCACGGGCGAGGGCGTGATCGCCGCGCCGCTGGAGGCGGTGGCCAAGGCCCATCCGGACATGTCGCTGGGCAGCTATCCGTTCTTCAGCCCGCCGGATGTCTACGGCGCGAACCTGGTGCTGCGCAGCCGGGACGCAGCGGAATTGGACGTCGCGGTCGAGGAGCTGGTCGCGGCTCTGGAAGAGGCCGGCGCCAAGAACATCGAGCGGGTGGAGAACCCGGCCTAGCGGGATCTATTCGTCGTCGGCGATGGCCTTGGCGAGGTCCGCGAGGTGGCGGCGCATGCTGGCGGACTCGATCGCCACATAGGCGCGGGCCAGTTCAGGGCCGCCGGGCGTGGACCAGAACTCGGCCATTTCGTTGGCGAGGTCGGCGGCGGTGGTGTCGGCGCCTTCCGGATCGTCCAGGCCCTCGAAGAAGAAGCCGATCGGCGTTTTCAGGAACATCGCTGTCGCATGCAGCTTGCTGGCGCTGATGCGGTTGGCGCCGCCCTCGTACTTCTGCACCTGCTGGAACGTCAGTCCCAGGGCGTCGGCCAGCGCTTGCTGGGAGTAACCCAGATCCTTGCGCCTCATACGCAGCCGGCGCCCGACGTGGACGTCGACGGGATCGGGGGTCTTGTCTTCAGCCATGGGTCAAGCACTCGAACGCAACAGAGGACGGACGATAGTCGTGCCCGACGATCGGGCAAGCCGTTCGTCGCGCCAGGAGCGCTTAAGGACATGCGCGACCGGAAACAAGCCAGGGGCCTGCCTCGTCGCGCGCGTCGCCGCTTCTCCTAGAAACCGGCGCAATTCTGGCGAGAGTCGAGCGATCTAGAAATGAATATTACAGTTCAGGCCGTCGATTCAGCTGACGCGAGAAGTCGGGTTGTCGACTCTGCCGTGGGTAGCTGCTTTTGCGCCGAGAAATCGTTTGCTTGCCGAGACTTGCGTCGGCGGCGGCTGGTAGGGACGGTGGGACTCGAACCCACACGGATTGCTCCAACGGATTTTAAGTCCGGCGCGTCTACCGTTCCGCCACGTCCCCGTCTTCCCGACCCCTTAAGCCATCCCGGCTTCGGGGTCGAGAAGGGGTGTCGAGAAGGAGCGTGGTTGTCCTTGGAGGTCTGCACGACCGCCGAGCAGCGGAAGGCGCGGAGCGGCGGCGCCCAGCGCGCCCAGGAGACGATGCAGGCGCTATCGCCGACCATTCCCAACTGAGGCTCGACGCCAGGCCTTGGCGTGCTAGCGTCCCTCCGTTTATCGGAGGGGACGTTCGAAGATGCGTGGAATGAGTGAGGCTGCGGCTCTGGCGGCCGCCATGGGACTTTTGGTCGGCGGCGGCGCCAGCGCGGCCGAGGTGGCGGCGGTCAGCGCCGCGCGGCTGCTGGACGTGGCGTCCGGCAAGTATGTCGACAATCCGCTGGTCATCGTCACCGATGGCCGGATCACGGCCGTCGGCAAGAAGGGGGACGCTGTGCCCGCCGGCGCCAAGGTGATCGACCTGCCGAACGCGACCCTGCTGCCTGGCCTGATCGACATGCATGTGCACCTCGACAGCCTGGCCGAGATCGGCGGCTACAACAGCCTGCAGTACAGCGACCGCTTCTGGAGCGTCGTGCAGACCACCAACGCCAGGAAGACGCTGGAGGCCGGCTTCACGACCGTCCGCAACGTCGGCGCCGCCGAGTTCGACGACGTGGGCCTGCGCGAGGCGATCGACGCCGGCTATGTGCCGGGACCGCGCGTGGTCACGGCGGCCATCTCGTTCGGCGCCACCGGCGGCCACTGCGACTCGACCTTCTTCCCGCCGTCGATGGACCAGAAGAGCCCGTTCAACAGCGACAGCCCCGACGAGGCCCGCAAGGCCGTCCGGACGCTGAAAAAGTACGGCGCCCAGGTCATCAAGATCTGCGCGACGGGCGGGGTCTTCTCGCGCGGCAACGAGCCTGGCCAGCAGCAGCTGACCTACGAGGAGATGAAGGCGGTGGTCGACGAGGCCCACATGGCCGGCCTCAAGGTCGCCGCCCATGCCCACGGCGCCTCGGGCATTCGCGAGGCCGTGCGGGCCGGGGTGGACACGATCGAGCACGCCAGCCTGGTCGACGACGAGGGCATCAAGCTGGCGGTCCAGAAGGGCGCCTACTTCTCGATGGACATCTACAACACCGACTACACCCAGGCCGAGGGCAAGAAGAACGGCGTGCTGGAAGACAACCTGCGCAAGGACCGCGACATCGGCGAGATCCAGCGGCAGAACTTCAAGAAGGCGCTGAAGGCCGGGGTGAAGATGGTCTACGGCACAGACGCTGGCATCTATCCGCACGGCGACAACGCCAAGCAGTTCGCCATCATGGTCCGCTATGGCGCTACGCCCCTGCAGGCGATCCAGTCGGCGACCATCACCGCCGCCGAAGCGCTGGGTCAGAGCAAGGACGTCGGCCAGGTCGCGGCGGGTCGCTACGGCGACATCATCGCGGTCGCTGGTGATCCGTTGGCGGACGTTACGGCGCTGGAAAAGCCGGTCTTCGTGATGAAGGGCGGCGCGGTCTACCGGCGGCCCTGAGGAAAGATTTCCGGCGCGAAACGAAGTTTCGTGTCGGAAATCGAATTCAGCGATTTCTTCGAAGATAAATGCGCCGTCGCCCTCGATTAGGGGGTGATTGCGGTGAAAATGGGTTCTTCTCCGGACGAGTTGTGCATAATCGTGCCTCTCTTAAAAAGGCGTCGGGTTGGGCGGCGCTATCCAGGTGAGGGGCTCTCGATGTTGCACACTTCGTTCCGGCGGCGGGCGATCGCCTTGGCCGCTTCGGCGGCTTTCATGGCCTTGTCGGCGGGCGCGACCCTCGCCGCCGATGTCTACCAAACCCCGCCGGCCCCGATCGCCCAGATCCTTGAGTCGCCCCAGACGCCCAGCGTCGCCGTCAGCCCCGACCGCAAGGTCCTGGCCCAGCTGGGCCGCGAGAACCTGCCCTCGATCGCGGCGGTGTCCGAGCCGATCCTGCGGCTGGGCGGCTATCGCATCAATCCGCGCACCAACGGTCCGATCGAGGCCCGCGCCAACTGGCTGAACAGCCTGGCGTTCGAGGACGTCGCGACCGCCAAGGTCCGGCCCGTGAGCCTTCCGGCCGGCGCGCGCTTCATCGCGCCCAGCTGGTCGCCCGACGGCTCCAAGGTCGCTTTCGTGCTGGACGCCAAGACCGGCCTGGAGCTGTGGGTCGCCGACGTGAAGACCGCCACCGCCCGCAAGGTGACCGAACCGGTGGTCAACGCGGTGTTCGGCGGCGGCTACGACTGGTTGCCCGACGGCTCGGGCCTGCTGGTCCAGACGGTCATCGCCGACCGCGGCGCGCCGCCGGTCGCGGACGAGACGCCCACCGGTCCGACCATCCAGGAGTCCAAGGGGCGTTCCTCGGCGATCCGCACCTACCAGGACCTGCTGTCGAACGCCCATGACGAGGCGCTGTTCGACTACTATTTCACCTCGCAGCTGGCCCGTGTCAGCCTGGCCGACGGCAAGACCACGCCGGTGGGCCAGCCCGGCGTTATCGCCGGCGCGTCGATCTCGCCCGACGGCCAATATCTGCTGACCACGCGCCTGAAGCGTCCCTACAGCTACCTGGTCCCGGCCAGCCTGTTCCCGACCGAGATCGCCGTCTCCACGATCGACGGCCAGCCGGTGAAGACCCTGGCCGACCGTCCGCTGGCCGACACCCTGCCGCCGGCCTTCGACGCGACCTCGCCGGGTCCGCGTTCGGTCGAGTGGCGCGCCGACGTCCCGGCGACCCTGGTCTGGGCCGAGGCCCAGGACGGCGGCGATCCGCGCAAGAAGGTCGCCGTGCACGACAGCGTCTTCATGCTGGCCGCGCCGTTCTCGGCTGCGCCAACCAAGCTGATCGACCTCGACCAGCGCTATCGCGGCGTCACCTGGGGTAAGAGCGACTTCGCCCTGCTGACCACCCGTTGGTGGCAGACCCGCAAGGAAAAGCGCATCGCCATCGACCCCAGCAAGCCGGGCTCCGGGCGCGTGCTCATCGAGCGCAACTACCAGGACCGCTACAACGATCCGGGCCGCCCCGTGACCCGTCGCGACGCGCGCGGCGAGGACCTGCTGCACTTCACGCCTGACGGCAAGGCCGTGTTCGTGTTCGGCGACGGCGCCTCGGCCAAGGGCGAGTTCCCGTTCGTGGGCCGCATGGCGCTGGCCGACGGCAAGACCACCAAGCTGTGGGAGGCCCAGGCCCCATACTACGAAGCCCCGGTCGCCCTGGCCGACGAGGCCGGCAAGACGGTGATTACGCGCCGCGAAAGCGCCAAGGACGCGCCGAACTACTTTACCCACGCAGTCGCCAAGGGCGCCAAGGCCAAGGCCCTCACCAGCTTCGCCGACCGCGCCCCGCAGTTCGCCGGCGTCAGCAAGCAGACCATCACCTATAAGCGCGCCGACGGCGTGACCCTGTCGGGCGTGCTGTACCTGCCGGCCGGCTATGACAAGGCCAAGGACGGTCCGCTGCCGCTCCTGATGTGGGCCTATCCGGCCGAGTTCACCGACGCCAGCGTCGCCAGCCAGACGGTGGACGAGGGCAACCGCTTCACCCGTCCGGCCGGCGCCAGCCACCTGTTCCTGCTGACCCAGGGCTACGCGATCCTCGACAATCCGGCTTTCCCGATCATCGGCCGCAACGGCGCCGAGCCGAACGACACCTATGTCGAGCAACTGGTCGCCGACGCCCAGGCGGCCGTCGATGCGGTCGTCGCCTTGGGCGTGGCCGATCGCGACCGGATCGCCGTGGGCGGCCACAGCTATGGCGCGTTCATGACCGCCAACCTGCTGGCCCACACGCGCCTCTTCCGGGCCGGCATCGCCCGCTCGGGCGCCTATAACCGCACCCTGACCCCATTCGGCTTCCAGGCCGAGCAGCGCACCTACTGGGAGGCGACCGACACCTACACGAAGATGAGCCCGTTCACCTACGCGCCGAACATCAAGGACCCGATCCTGCTGGTCCACGGCGAGGCGGACGACAACCAGGGCACCTTCCCGATCCAGAGCGAGCGCTTCTACGCGGCGCTGAAGGGCGCGGGCGCCACCGTCCGCTACGTGACCTTGCCCAACGAGGCGCACGGATACCGGGCGATGGAGTCGACCAAGCACACCCTTTGGGAAATGGTCGAGTGGATGAACAAGTACGTGAAGAACGCGCCTAAACGCGACGCGAAGTAGGCGCTGTGGGCGGGGGGGGGCGATCCTGGGGATGCGAGAGCTCCCCGGGACCGCCTCCGCGCCAATATGCCGCGCTGTTTTCTGCGCCTTGGTGTGGTTCGACCGGATCGCCCGCCTTCGCGGCTGATGGCAATGTCGGTGGCCGGAGACACTACCATGAGCCGAACAACCGCGCATCGCGCCTTCCGGCGAACGATGAACCTGATCGCCGGGGGCAAGCCCCTGGCGCTGGCGCTGAAGGCCATCGTCCAGGCCGTCGAGGCCGAGGACCCCGAGATTCTCTGCAGCATTCTGCTGCTCGACGCCGAGCGCCGGCGCTTGACCATGGGCGCCGCGCCCAGCCTGCCCGACATCTACAATGAGGCCATAGAAGGCATTGAGATCGGCCCTTCGGTCGGCTCCTGCGGCGCGGCGGCCTATCTGGGGCGGCGTGTGACCGTCGACGACATCCAGTCGAGCCCTCTCTGGGCGGACTACCGAGACCTCGCGGCGGAGGCGGGGTTGGCGGCGTGCTGGTCCGAGCCGATCCGGGCGATGGACGGGACAGTGGTGGGCACCTTCGCGATCTATCATCGCAAGGTCAGCAAGCCGAACAAGGAGGACATCGCCTTCATCGAGGAGGCCGCGCAGCTGGCGGCGATCGCCATCGACCGGCGCCGCGCCGAGGAGGAGCTGGCGGCCAGCGAGGCGCGCGCGCGGCTTTCGGCCCAGCAGGCTCTCGAGACGGCGCAGAACCTGTCGAGCTTTTTCGACGTCTCGGCGGACCTGATGTGCATTCGCGACATGGAGGGCCGCTTCGTCCAGGTCAATCGCGCCTGGGAGACCGTGCTGGGCTATCCCCCCGAGACGTTGCAGGGGACGCCGCTGCTGTCGCTGCTGCACCCAGACGATATCGCGATCACGCGCCGCAACATGAACCGCGCCGAGAGCGAAGGCGACGTCAACGGTCTCGTCAATCGCTATCGGCGCGCGGACGGCTCCTATTGCCAGCTGGAATGGCGGGCGCGCCGCCGCGGCGACCTGGTGTTCGGCGTGGCGCGGGACGTTACCGAGCGTCTGCGGATCGAGGCCGAGATGGCCGAGGCCCGCCACGCCGCCGAAGCGGCCAACAAGGCCAAGAACGACTTCCTGGCCAATATGAGCCACGAGATCCGCACCCCTTTGAACGGCGTGCTGGGCGTCGCCGCGGCGCTTGGCGAGACCGACCTCACGCCGAAACAGGCCGAGATGCTCGAACTGATCCGGCGATCTGGCGAGACTCTCGAGCGGCTGGTCTCGGACATCCTGGACGTCTCGAAGATCGAGGCCGGGCAGATGACGATCCAGGCGGAGGCCTTTGATCTGGGCGCGGTCCTGGACGGCCTGCTCGACGTCACCCGCCTCCGGGCCAAGGAGAAGGGAATCGGGTTCCGGGTGCAACGCGGCCCGGCGGCGCGCGGCGGCTTCCTAGGCGACAGCGTGCGGATCGGTCAGGTGCTGAGCAACCTGCTGTCCAACGCCGTCAAATTCACCGATCGCGGCGAGGTCACGGTGCGCGTCGATGTCGAGGACCTGGGCGATGGCCAGACCCCGCGTCTGTGCGTCGAGGTCGAGGACACCGGCGTGGGCTTTGACGCGACGAAGGTCGAGATGATCTTCCAGCGCTTCAGCCAGGCCGACAGCACGATCACGCGCCGCTTCGGCGGGTCGGGCCTGGGCCTTTCGATCAGCAAGACCCTGGTCGAGATGATGGGCGGCGAGATCACCGCGCGGTCCAATCCGGGCGCGGGCAGCCTGTTCCGGGTGGTCCTGCCCGTGCACCGGACGGAGGCCGGGTCTGGCGCCGAAGCCGCCCCGCTCCTGCCGTGCGTGCAGGCCGAAGGGCTGAGGGTCCTGCTGGCCGAGGACCATCCGATCAATCAGCGCGTCGTGCAGCTGATGCTCGAGCCCTGCGGGGCGGCCGTCACGGTGGTGGAGAACGGCGCCCAGGCGGTCGAGGCCGTGGCCGCCAAGCGCTACGACGTGGTGCTGATGGACATGCAGATGCCGGTGATGGACGGCTTGGCGGCGACCCGCGCGATCCGGGCCCAGGAGGCGGGCGGGCGGCGCACCCCGATCATCATGCTCAGCGCCAACGCCATGGCCGGCCACCGGCAGGACGCGTTGACCGCCGGCGCGGATCTTCATCTCGCCAAACCGGTGACGATCGCGGCGCTGCTGGACGGAATCGGCCAGGTGATCGCGGCCGACACGCGCTGCGCGGGCTGATGACGGCGGTTTCCCTTCACCTTTGCCGGCCAAACGCCTAAATCGGGCGGCCCGAAACCCCGTTGGACTTGGCCGCGTGATCATCTTCCAGGACGTCTCGAAAACCTATGCCCAGGGCGGGCACGCCGCGCTCAGCGGTGTGACCCTGTCCGTCGCCGCCGGCGAGGTGTTCGGGGTCATCGGCGCTTCGGGCGCGGGCAAGTCCACCCTGATCCGCCTGATCAACGGCCTGGAGACGCCGACCGGCGGCCGGGTGATCGTCGACGGCGACGACGTCGCCGCCCTCGGCGTCGAGGGGCTGCGCGCCCTGCGCCGCCGGGTCGGGATGATCTTCCAGCACTTCAATCTGCTGTCGGGTAAGACCGTCGCCCAGAACGTCGCCTTCCCGCTGAAGCTGGCCGGCCGTCCCGCCGCCGAGGTCAAGGCGCGCACGGCCGAGCTGCTGGAGCGCGTGGGCCTCACCGCCCATGCCGGCAAGTATCCGGCCCAGCTGTCGGGCGGCCAGAAGCAGCGCGTCGGCATCGCCCGCGCCCTGGCGACCGGGCCCAAGGTGCTGCTGTGCGACGAGGCCACCAGCGCCCTGGACCCCGAGACCACCGAGCAGATCCTGGACCTGATCTCGGGCCTGAACCGGGAGCTGGGCCTGACCATCGTGCTGATCACCCACGAGATGGACGTGGTCCGCCGCGTCTGCGACCGTGTCGCCGTGCTGGAGGCCGGCCGCGTGGTGGAAGAGGGCGCCGTCGAGGACGTCTTCCTGCACCCTGCCAGCGACACCGCCCGCCGCTTCGTGCGCGAGGCCGATGGCGAGATCGTCACGGCGCCGGGCGTCGGCGGCCGGCTGGTGCGCCTGACCTTCAAGGGCGAGGCGACCTACAAGCCGGTGCTGGGCGAGGTCGCCCGCGTCACCGGCGTCGACTATTCGATCCTGGGCGGACGCATCCACCGCCTGCGCGAGACGCCCTACGGCCAGTTGACCCTGGCCCTGACCGGCGGCGACGTCGCCGCGGCGATCAAGAGCTTCGAGGCGTCCGGCGTGCGTGTCGACGACCTGACCGGGGAGGCCGCCCGATGAGCGCCGGAACCTTCGACTTCTCGAACGTCGACTGGGCCGAGATCGGCCAGGCGAGTCTGGACACCCTGGCCATGCTGGGCGGCTCGATGGTGCTGACCATCGCCCTGGGCCTGCCGCTGGGCGTCATCCTGTTCCTGACCGGCAAGGGCCAGATGCTGGAGAACCGGCTGGCGAACGGCGCGCTGTCGCTGCTGGTCAACATCCTGCGCTCGGTGCCGTTCGTGATCCTGCTGATCGTGATGATCCCGCTGACCGTGGCCCTGGTCGGGACCTCGCTGGGCGTGGCCGGCGCGATCCCGCCGCTGGTCGCGGGCGCGGCGCCGTTCTTCGCCCGCCTGGTCGAGACCGCCCTGCGCGAGGTCGACAAGGGCGTGGTCGAGGCCAGCTTCGCCATGGGCGCCAAGCGCCGTCAGGTGGTGCTGGGCGCGCTGCTGCCCGAGGCCCTGCCGGGCCTGATCGCCGCGGCGACCGTCACCGCCATCGCGCTGGTCGGCTACACCGCCATGGCCGGCGTGGTCGGCGCGGGCGGTCTGGGCGACCTGGCCGTGCGTTTCGGCTATCAGCGCTTCCAGACCGACGTGATGATCGTGACCGTCGTGCTGATGCTGGTGCTGGTGCAAGTGCTGCAGATGGTCGGCGACGCGGTGGTGCGCCGCGTCTCGCACAAGTAGGAGCGGGCCATGACCGACGAAGACATCGACCTCCACTGGGATCCCGCGCTCGCCGCCAGCCTGATCGGCAAGACCCTGCTGATGAACCTGACCTTCCTCGACGACGACGGCGAGATCCTGGAGCGCCAGCAGTTCTTCGGCGTGGTCATCGACGCAGACGAAGGCGAGGGGATCACGCTGGACCTGCTGGGCGAGCACGACGGCGACACCTACACGCTGCCGCCGCAGACCTCGGCGATCAAGGCGGCCGAGGCGGGCGTCATCAGCCTGGCCGGCGACAAGCCCGACTTCGTGGCCAGCTGGATCATCCACGGACCGCCGGACGTCGCCAACGACCTCGACGACGAGGACGATCAGGCCTGATCGAACGGGAAGGGCAGGCGGCCGGCCTTGAACAGGATGTCGGGGTTCTCGTCGTAGTCGCCCAGTTCGACGTCGGCGCTGGCCGAGAAGGCGACGACCCCTTCGCGCAGGGGCGCTAGCCGTTCGGCCTTGCGGCGCGCCTCTTCCGCCGTCTTGCAGCCGATCTGCTGCTCGGCCTTCAGGCCCTTGCCGCGCCCGGCGACATAGGCTTGCACGATGTGGACGGTTTCCTTGGCCATCCCCATCCAAGCGGCCTGTTCGGCGGCGCCGTCAAGCGCCTTCACGGAGGCCGGAGGCGACAGCTCGACGGGGGCTCAGGAAATCTGATTTCCTCCAGCCCGCGTATCAGGGCAAAAGCCTACCCGTCCGATCGCCTTATGGAGCCGTTCATGGTCGCCCGCCGCGCTGTCCTCGTCCTTGGCCTCGCCGCCCTGTCTCTCGCCGCCTGCGGCCCCAAGACGCCCAAGGCCAGCGACGCTAACACCCTGACCATCGCGGCCACCGCCATTCCGCACGCCGAGGTGCTGGAGTTCATCAAGCCGAAGCTGGCGGCCGAAGGCCTGAACCTCGAGATCAAGGTCTTCAACGACTACGTCCAGCCTAACGTCCAAGTCGCTGAGAAGCGGATCGACGTCAGCTATTTCGAGACCCTGCCGTACCTTGAGACCTTCAATCGCGACAAGGGCACGAACCTGATCCCCATCCAGGGCGTCCACGTCGAGCCCATCGGGACCTATTCGGCCAAGTGGAAGTCTCTGGCCGAGGCGCCGCAAGGCGCCACGATCGCTATTCCGAACGACGCCAGCACCGAGGGCCGGGCCCTGATCCTGCTGGCCAAGAACGGCGTGATCACCCTCAAGGATCCGACCAACGCCCTGTCGAACCTGAAGGACATCACCAGCAACCCGAAGAACCTGAAGTTCAAGGAGCTGGAGGCGCCGTCGCTGCCGCGCGTGCTGAACCAGGTCGACCTGGCGGTGATCAACACCAACTACGCCCTCGACGCCAAGCTGAACCCCAGCAAGGACGCCCTGATCATCGAGGACAAGACCAGCCCCTACGTGAACTACCTGGTCGGCCGTCCGGACAACAAGGACGACCCCCGCGTCAAGAAGCTGGCCGCGGCGCTTACCTCGCCTGAGGTGAAGGCGTTCATCGAGAAGAAGTATTCGGGCGCGGTGGTGCCGGCGTTCTGAGGGGAGACGACGAAGCTGCTCCCCCGCGATGCGGGGGAGCTGTCACGGAGTGACTGAGGGGGCTAACGCGGGACACGTCCAGCTAGCCCCCTCCGGCCCTCTGGGCCACCTCCCCCGCATCGCGGGGGAGGATCT
>NZ_LSJA01000213.1 GCF_001556515.1 Caulobacter sp. CCH9-E1
GCAGCCGGCTGTTAACCGGCTGGTCGTAGGTTCGAATCCTACCCGCGGAGCCACTTCCCCCTCATTCCCAGACCGGCTTTGACCGGATCGTCAGCGGGACGCCGCCCTCGGCGTGGACCGTGACGCGATCGCCTTGACGCTGGAACGTCAGGTCCACGGTCTCGGCGCCGACGCGCAGGTGCTCGACCCGCAGACGATCGATGCCGATCGGCAGGCGCGGATCGACCAGGACGATCTCGCCGCGATTGGCGTCGATCCAGACGCCCAGGCAAGCCTGCAGCATCATGAACACCGAGCCTGCGGCCCAGGCCTGGGGCAGGCACGCCACCGGATAGGCGACCGGAGGCTCGCCCGGCGAGCGCGGGAAGCCGCAGAACAGTTCCGGCAGGCGCATGCCCATCCGGCTGGCGGTCTCGAACAGGTCCGCCGTCAGCTTCACCACGCCGTCCCGCTCGCCATAGCGCGAGAGCCCCATCACGCAGAGGGCGGTGTCGTGCGGCCAGACCGAACCGTTGTGATAGCTGATCGGATTGAACCGCGCTTCGCCGGCCGCCAGGGTCCGCAACCCCCAGCCGGAATTGAACGCCGCCGACAACAGCTGGTCCGAGACCGCGCGCGCGCGCTCGGGCGTCGGCAGGCCGCAGAACAACAGGTGTCCCGGGTTCGACGACAGGACTCGGCAAAGCTGGCCCTGACCATCGATGGCGATGCCGTAATAGCCACGCTCTTCCATCCAGAAGAGGGTCTCGACCTTCTGCCGCAGGCGTTCGGCCTTCTGCCGCCAGATGGCCGCCTGGCCGATCTCGCCGCGGCGTTCAGCCAGACGCGCCATGCCGCGATAGGCCGCGAAGGCGTAGCCCTGCACCTCGACCAGGGCGATCGGGCCGGAGGGATAGCGTCCGTCGGCGTGGAACACCGAGTCCTCGCTGTCCTTCCAGCCCTGGTTGGAGAGGCCGCTGTCCTGGCCGCGCGCGTAGTCGATCAGGCCGTCGCCGTCGCTGTCGCCGTCATGCTCGATCCAGTGCATGGCGCGCTCCAGGGCGGGCCACAGCTCCTCGATCAGCCGGTCGTCGCCGGTGCGCGCCTGATAGGCGTCGGCCAGGGCCACGAACAATGGGGTGGTGTCGACGCCGCCGTAGTAGCGGCCGAACGGGACCTCGCCGAGCGCCGGCATTTCGCCCTTGCGGGTCTCATGCATGATCTTGCCGGGCGCGCTGTCGCGGAAAGCCGAGCGCTCCTGGGCCTGGTGCGCCGCCAGATAGCGCAGCACGCCCTTGGCCAGGGAGGGCTCGAACCACAGGATCTGCCAGGCGGTGATGATGGCGTCGCGACCGAAGGCCGTCGAGAACCATGGGATGCCGGCATAGGGATAGGGACCCGTCTCCATCCGCGTCGTCAGCAGGGCCAGGTCCGAGCGCGACTTGCCCAGCCACTCGTTGAAAAGCCGGCCCGAGCTTCTGAGACGAGCGCCGTGGCGACGGCGCGCCCGCATGTCCCAGCGGGCGCGGGCGGCGGCGTCGCGGAACCGCTCGCGGCTGGGCGTATGGCCATCGACCACGCCGATCTCGACATAGAGTTCGGTCACGCCCTCGGCCTGCAGGCTGAATATGAACTCGGCCTTGTGGGCGCTCAGGCGATACGGGGCGTCGGAGAAGGCGATGAAGGACGAACGCTCCACGCCATCCAGACCGATATAGCTATAGGCCACGCGACGGCCGTCGACATGCGGCGGGCCCTCCACGCCGCGACGGGTCCGCTTCGTCCCGCGCACCTCGAACATGTCGCGGAAATCCGCGTCGAACTCGATCGCCATGGGCAGCAGCACGAGATCGCGGCTGTAGTTCACGCAACGAATCCGCTCGTAGAGCCGCTCGCCCCACAGGAACCGCTTGCGCTCGATGTGCAGCACGCCCGGCGGGCCCATCGGGCCGCCGGGATAGGGCAGGGCCTGGTTGGTGGCGTTGCACGTGAAGAAGACGTTGTCGTGAGCCACCGCGGCCGACAGCAGCGAAGGCGCGTGGCCGCCCAGCGTCAGGCGGTAGAAGGATAAAATCCGCGTGTCGTTGTGGAATAGGCCGTCGCCCTGTCCGGCGATGTCGCCGAACTGGTCGGCGACGATGAAGGTGTCCTTGTCCTTAAGGGCATAGAGATTTTGCGGCGCGCGGACTTCCGCCGTCACACCGTAATCGACCGGCGCCTCGATGGCCGGTGCGAGATTCTCCATGGCCCCTCCTTCATGTCATGCGCTCGCGGCGAGCTCGACCAAGGACGGATAGACAGCAGCGCCATCGCGCAGCTGTTCGTAGAGCGCGACGTAACGCCGAGCCATCGCCTGGGACGAGAACCGATGCTCGAAACGCTGCCGCACCACTTTTCGATCCAAGCTTTCGACCTGTTTGATCGCTTCCAGCGCCTGGTCGTCGTCATCGACGATGAAGCCGGTGACGCCGTGATCGATCACCTCGGGCACCGAGCCGCAGCGATAGGCGACCACGGGCGTGCCGCAGGCCATGGCCTCGATCATCACCAGGCCGAAGGGCTCGGGCCAGT
>NZ_LSJA01000214.1 GCF_001556515.1 Caulobacter sp. CCH9-E1
AACGCAATGGCCAACGCTTGACCATCCAGACAGTCGCTCTCTCTAAGAGAGAGGGTTTTTGTGAGCGCTCGACGGGCGTTCGCGCGATTTCGTCCTCCCCTCCCAAACCGGCCTTATCCTGTCTCCACCTCGAGGCGATGGGGAGGGCGCGCGGCCAGCGACCTTCGCGGCTTCGGGGGGCGGTCGAGCGGGGACAGGTTCGAGGGGGATACTCGAACGGTCCGGGGATCTGGTTGCTGGCCAGACCCGCCCGCCGTCGGCGTGGTTGGGGATAAAGGGATGTGTCTTAGCCTGAATTGGCTCGTCCTCTCCGACCGCTGGGCCTCTCGGAAACGAGGGCGCCCAGGTCCCGGTAAGGCCTGAACAGGGCCACCTGACGGGACGCTGGCGGATAACGATCGCGCGGAGCGTCGGTCTTCGTCGAAACGGTAACACTACAACAGAACTCCGGGCGAATGTCCGGCGCTCCGCACCCCTCCCCGATCCTCACGGTCACGCCGCTGAGCGGCTTTGGCGCGTCCAGATGCTCCCCCGCGATGCGGGGGAGCTGTCGCGGAGCGACTGAGGGGGCGAATGCGGCGACCTTCCAGTTCGCCCCCTCCGGCCTTCGGCCACCTCGTGTGATGGAGATGAGCTAGCGTGAGGAGCGGCCGGTCGAGGCGCT
>NZ_LSJA01000215.1 GCF_001556515.1 Caulobacter sp. CCH9-E1
CCTCCTCTAAACGGAACCCTCAATCTGTCTCAAAGGCGCTGACGGCGGACACCGGCCTCATTGAAATGGCGGTCAACGACGTCTTCGACAATATGGGTCCAGACGGATCGATTGACGCTGTTGTCGACATCCTGCGCCGCTCGGAAGATCGACGCGGCCACGACCTGGCGATGTCCCTCGTCACGTTCACTTCGGAAGGTGTCTATGGCCGGTTTTTCAACGGGCCAGCGACGCTGGAGATCGACAATCCGTTCACGGTTTTCGAGATGGAGGATCTCGACGCGAAGCCTGAGCTGCGGTCGGTTATCATCCTCCTGATCCTCGGTTTGCTGCGCAAGGCGATGAAGCGGGGCGGGCGCACCCAGAAGAAGGCGCTCATCATCGACGAGGCCTGGAGCCTTCTGGGTGACGGCGCCGCTGGCCAGTACATCGACGGCTTCGTTCGCCGTTGCCGCAAGGAAGGCGGCGCGATCATCACCGGAACGCAGTCGCTGAACGACTATTACAAGACCAGCGGCGCTCAGAGCTGCTTTGAGAATTCCGACTGGTTGATCTGTCTGCGCCTCAAGCCTGAGATCATCGAGCAGTTCAAAAAGAACGATCGGATCCAGGCTGACGAAGCCATGATCGAGACGCTGAAGACCCTTCGCATGGAGCCGGGGGTTTTCGCTGAAGCGCTGATCAAAGGCCCCAGCAGCCGGTTCCTCGCGCGCCTGGCGCTCGATCCGTATTCGGCGACGCTCTATTCGACCAAGCCCGAAGTTCTGGGCGCCGTGGAGGCCCTGGTCGCTGCGAATGTTCCGACGCCCGAGGCGATCCGCCGTGTCGCATTTGGTGAGAACTCCCCGCTCCGGATCGAGCAGCAGCTGAAGGCTGACGTTGAAGAGATGATCGGTCGCGACCCCGATTTCGGCGACCTCATGAACACCTACGCCCACCTCGGCGAAGGCGGGCGCCGTCGCGTCGTGGATCTGGCGCGTCGCCTGCGCACGCCGACTGAAGAGGAGGCTGTCTGATGCGCGCCCATTATGCGCGGATGGTCGACGCGGCCAGACCCTGGTCCTGGGCGATCGCGGACCGTGTCGCGTTCCTGCTCGAAAGTCTTTCGGTCTCCATCGCTCTCTTCATTGCCCTGACTTGGGCCATGCTCGGCTTTGACTGGCAGACAACGGCGCATGAATGGGGATCCTTCTGGGCCCACTACGCCAAGGCCTCGGCCGAGGCGCGCCGTCCGGTCGAGATCGCGCTGCTCCTGACCCTTGCCGTGCTCTGGATAGCAACCTGCGCGATCCGAGCCCCCAAATCGCGCCTTTGCTGGGCCGCCTGGCCCATCCGTTCCAAGATCCTGCAGGAGGACGCAGCGTGACTGAACCGTCGAAAGCCCCCGCTGCCGTCGCCATCAAGGCGCGCCTCTTTTCACGGATGGGCCTCACTGAGGGCCTGGCGGTGGCGCTCGCCGTCAACATGGTGGCCACCGGCTGCCTGACCTATCGCGTGATGTTCCGCCCTGAGCCTCCAAAGGTCATCACGGTCGGGGTCGGGCAGCTCACACGCGAGTATGTGTCGCGTTTGGCGACGTCGCCCTCGATCACCCCGCAAGAAGTCGAGCTTAGGACCAAGCTCTTCATGGCTGTCGCGCAGGACGCCGTGAAGAACGCGTCGACCCAGAAGGGTGTGATCGTCATGCCGCGAGAATGCGTCCTCGCTGGCGAGTACGCCGACGCGACGACGGAGGTGGGGCGTGCGGTGAACGACAAGCTTGGAAAGGTCGCCGCGACCGGTCTGTCGCCGGCGACGCCCACGCCGGGCCTCTCCGGCTCTGGGGCGGCCGGTCAATGACGGCCGCCACGACCTTTGAGGCGCCATCAGAACGTCAGCCGAGCAATCGCCGGCTGCTGATGCTGGCGGCGATCCTCGCGACGCTGGTTCTGGGCCAGGCCTACGCCAAGGCGATTCAGCGCTACCGTTTCGCGATCAATCAGACCGAGAGCTTACCGAACTGGGCTTTCATCGCCGATCAGACGCGTAAGCACCCGCATCGCGGCGAGCTGATCGCGTTCGTCCCGCCCGAGAACCCGTTCTATCCGAAAGGCATGGTCTTCGGGAAAATCGTCGCCGGCGTACCCGGCGATCGGATTGAGCTGCGGGGTCGCGAGGTCATCGTCGCCGGGCGCCCGGTCGGCCTTGCCAAACCCGCGAGCCGCACCGGCGTCCCCGTCGCTCCGATCTCGGCCGGCGTGATCCCGCCGGACCACTACTTCGTCATGACGCCTCATCCTGACAGCCTCGACAGCCGTTACGCGATGATCGGCCTCATCCCGCGCGCCAGGATCCTGGGCGTCGCCACACCGGTGATGTGATGAGACGTTGGGCTCCACTCGCGATCGTCCTGGCTGTGTCGGTCGCCTCGAGCGCGCCTGCGGAGGACCTTGGCTCTTACGGCGCGACCTTCGCCGTGAAGGAGAACGACCTTTTCTCGGTGCTGAGAGCCAAGCTTCTGGATGCTCAGAAATCGGGGAAGATCGACGCGCTCAACAAGGCCTTCGCCGCGCGCGTGAAGCAGCGCCTCGAACGCCCTACGCCGGTGGCTGGCCTGACGAAGGCGAGCAAGTCGCGCACCTGGCTCTATGATCCGACTTTCGTGGTTCCGCGCGACTTTAGCGATACGCGAGGGCGCGTGTTCGCCCGGCAAGGTGATCGCATTAATCCGCTCGAGCGGCTGCCAAACTTCAATCGCGTCCTGGTGTTCATCGACGGCGATGACCGAGAGCAGCTTGAGTTCGCTATCCGGCGATCCAAGGCCAGGCCGAAGGATAAGGTCTATATTGTCCTGACCAAAGGCGCGCCGCTGGAGATCATGCGCAAGGACAAGGTCGAGGTGTTCTTCGACCAAGCTGGCGTCCTGACGACAAAGTTCGGCTTTTCGCATTTGCCCGCCGTCGTCGAAAAGGATGGTTCGGCGCTCAGGATCTCTGAGGTGGCGCTGTGACCCGGCCTCCTTGGCGTTGGATCCTCGGCCTCTTGGCCGTCGTTGCGCTCGCGCTTCCGCAGCTTGTCAGCGCTCAAGCGCTTAATCCTGGAAGCGTGTCTTGCAAGGGCAAGTTCGTGAACCCGATTACGGACGTGTGCTGGTCGTGCCTTCTACCCATCTCGCTCGGCTCCATCCCCATCGCCAAGGGTAGCCGGCCGGATTCGCCCAATCCAAGCTCGCCGGTGTGCGTCTGTCCGGCGCCGCCGCCGCTCTTTGTGCAAGTGGGGCTGACGATCGGCTTCTGGGAACCTGTGCGCCTGGCCGATAGCACGCGCAAAGCATGGTGCTTCCCGAACCTGGGCGGCGTGCAACTGCCGATCCCGTTCGGCGCTCAGAGCGGAACCAGCCACCGCAGCACCCCGGGCGAGGGGCGCAGCACGGCGAACTATCACGTCCACTGGTACATCTATCCTGTGATGTATTGGCTTGAGCTCCTCACGGACTTCCTGTGCCTGGAGCAGACGAGCTTCGACATCGGCTACGTGACCGAGTTGGATCCTCTGTGGCGAGACGATGAGCTTGCGGCCATCATCCAGCCTGAGGCGATCGTCTTCGCCAATCCCGTAGCCTTGGCCGCCTGTACGGTTGATTGCGTCGCAGCGTCCACCGGTCTGCCCATCCAGGCGCTCTTCTGGTGCGCCGGATGCCGCGGGTCGATGTACCCGATGACCGGCAACACCATGGGCACCACCGGTGAGGTGGACGGCAGTCTGCTCGCCGTCGAGAAGTTCACCTACAAGATGCACCGGCAGGGCCTGGCCTGGTCGACGCGGGGTCAGGGCTCGGTTTGCAGCAAGCAGATCGCCCCGATCATCGATAAGTTGCAGTACCGCTACCAGCTCGTGAATCCGGTCGCCAACACCAAGGGCCCGTTCGCTTGCCCGACACCTGGGGCGACCACCTCAACCTATGAAGCCGGTAAGACCGCGCCCGTCGTCGGCGAAGACCACGGGTATCTGATCTGGCGCAAACGCAACTGCTGCGCGGGGCCATAGCCATGACAATTGCACCGTTCGACGGATCGTTAGTCGCTTGGACCGTTCTCATCGGAGCATTGCTTTTCGCTTCAGGCCTGATCTGGGCCGGCGCGGTTCATGGCGCCTTTCCAGCGTCGACCTTGGGTTCGATCGTTTTCGTCGGCGCCCTGGCCTGGTTTGCGCCGCTCTACGCCCAGACCAGTCAAGAACTTGTCGACCAGGTCAACAAGCGTGCTGCGGCGCTCCAGGAGGATCTGCGCCGCTGGATGGCGCAACAGCCTACGGCGACAGACCGACAAACACGAGACGCTCAGGCGCTCGTAGACGGCAATACGAACGCGCTGAAGCGCGGGCTTGGCATGCTCGACGCCAAGGAGTTTCCCGACGCCCAGTCGATGGGTGATCTGCAAAGCGCGCCGCGCGATGGCGTCGTCTATGTGGCCGTCTCGTTCAGCATGCCCCCCTCGGATCTGCGGCGCCTTGCCAGAGACGCCAACCGCGCCGGCGCGACCTTGGTCATTCGCGGTCTGGTCAATGGCAGCTTCAAGGAGACCCTTGCTGCGACCAAGCAGGTCTTCGATGAGACCAGCCCAAACGGCATGTCGATCGACCCCGGCGTCTTCCGGTCTTACGGGATCACCCAGGTTCCAGTGTTCATCGCCGCCAAGCGCCCCATCGAACCCTGCGGCGGCGGTCTCGACTGCGTATCGCCTCAGCCGCCCTCTGATCAGGTCAAGGGCAATGTCTCCCTCGAGGCGGCGCTTGAAATCCTGAGCAAGAAGGGGCGGCAGGCTCCGGACGTCGCGCAGGGCGCGCTTCGGCGCCTCAGGAGCTAAATCATGAGGTGGGTGGTCCGCAGCCTGATCGCGATCAGTGTCGGCGCCGCAGCCGGCGCTTTGGGCGCGATCGCGTTCGCTCAAACCCAGAGCAGCGCGGCCTCGTCCTTTGCGCAGTCTCAGACCTCCACGCTGAATGTCTCCTCGGCCGCCAGCTCGACCAATGTGCCCGGCTTCGGTGGAGACGCATCGAACCTCCAAAGCTACGCCAACAATCCTACGGGTCTGCAGAACGCAGGAACTGCTGCTGCGGTGTCCGGCGATCCGTTGCTGGGTCTCACGGCCTCCAGCGTGGACAAGCGCACGACGAGCGCTGTCGACCTCAACGCCGACTGGCTCAAGAAGTCGATCAACGTCGGCAACGATCCTGCAGCGACCGCCTCCTCAAGCACGGGCACTGCCTCCACAGAGTGCAAGGAGGTCACGAAGTCGACGACGACGACGTCGCTGTCGATGTATACCTGCGAGACCAGCCGGCAGGTCACAGACACCGCCTACCAGTGCGCCTCGACCCTGGTCATCGACACCCAGACGATCAACAACTACGCCTGCACCAGCAGCTACAATCAGACCACCCGCACATGGGTGCTGTCGACCGAGTGCCTGCAGCTTGGATCTTCGGGTAATTGCACCAAGACCGGAGAGAGCTGCACCACGCCAGGCGCGCCCTACTATCAGACCACGACCTGCAATGCCGGCACGCAGTGGACCTCCACGACTAAGACTTGCTCGCAGGAGCGTCAGGTCACGGTCGACACAGACTATGTCTATCAGTGCTCAAGCGGCTCATCAGCCTGCAATACCCTCAGCCGCCAATGCACCCTCACGAACTCGGTCTGCGGCGCGGTCAGCCCGCCGACCTATCAGACGACGTCGTGTCAGCAGGGCTCCACCACCTCGACGTCGACGACCTCGTGCCAGGAAACGCTTGTCGTTGAAGTCACGGGTGGGGCTCAGCAGACCTATAGCTGCACCGAGGGATATGTCGGCTCGAGCACACCGGCGACCTGCGGGCGCGTGCTCAACATTTCGGCGATGCCGGTCTACAAGTACGGCTACTACCTGCCCGGAATGCTTGAATACCTGCCGAGCGGGCTGGACGCCTGCTCGCAGACAGTCGCCGAGAACCAGCCCGACGGTTGGTACTTCGAATTTGACTGCGACCGACCGCCCAGCCCTGGTCCTTCGCGGGGTGATCTGTGGCTGATTTCGGTCGCCGGCGTCATCACCGGCGAGGACTGGAGCTTGGACGGCGGCGCTTGTGTCGCTGAAAGCCAAGGCTGTCGCCGCACCAACTCCGTTTGCACGGGCGGTTCTGGGACGCGCACCATCAACGGCGTTTCGGTCACGCGGTCTTGCTGGGGCTACACCGACATTTACCAGTGCGACGTCGTCAATCAGGCGCCGGGCTGCTCGGTGCCGTCGGGCTATCAGCTGCAAAGCTCCAGCTGCAGCGGCTACACCGGCGGCTCCTGCACTCAGTATGATCGCACCTATGTCGATTCCAACAGCGGCAAGCAGATCTCCAATGAATATTGGACGTCCAACTGCGGCTCTGTCCCCGGCAACTGTTCGCAGACCGGCCAGACGGTCACCCAGCCTGGCGGAACTCGCAACATCAACGGGTTGAACGTCTACCGTTCGGTCTGGGGCGTGCAGAACAACTACACCTGTTCCTCGACGCAATCGGTGGACACGTGCGGCAATGTCTCGGGTTGTTCTGAGACCGGCCGCAGCTGCGCCAACGCCCAGTGCAGCCTCTACAACATCACCTACAGCTGCATGACCAATCCGGGCGGTACCTGTACCCGCACCGACAACACCTACCAGTGCGCTGACCAAGTCTCCGGGGCCGGTTCGCCCACGGGCACCGTGAAGTCGGTCGCCCAGGACAGCTGGTCGGGCGGGTGTGACGCGGTTAAGGCCGACGCGACCTGCAAGCTGTCGTCGCAAACCTTCTCTGGAGGCGGGACGCGAACCATCGATGGGTTGAGCGTCACGCGCGACAGTTGGTCGAGCAGCAGCGCCTATACCTGCTCGACCTCGCAATCGGTCGATCAGTGCGCCGGAAAGACCAACGGCTGTTCGCAGCAGAGCCGCACCTGTATCGGATACGATCCGCAAGGCGCGTGCAGCCTTTACACCTACACCTATCGCTGCTCGGCCGACGACGGCTCAGGCAATTGCTCGGTCAAGACGAGCGGTTATTCCTGTACCGGAAGCGTGTCGGGCGCGGGCTCGCCCGTTTCGAGCTCTACGACGCAAACTGGCTCCCATTGGGAATTGAGCGCCGCTTGTCCGGCCGCCAGCGACAAAGCTTGCCAGGTCACTGCCACGACCTGCACGCAAGGCCCCGCGACGCGGACGGTGAGTGGTCTGCAGATCACGGCCGATTGCTGGGCCAAGACCACGAGCTACATGTGCTCGGCGGCCGGCCCTCAGCAGTCCACTTGCGATCCGCCCAAGGGTTGTACCTACGACCGCGATGAGTGCCTTGATGATCCCGACCCGGGCCCTGGCAAGTGCATCACCGTCCAGCATGTTTACAAGTGCTCATCGACGAGCACGAAGACAACGACTGAGACCCAGTGCGCCGACCGGATGTGCTTGGGCGACAGCTGCTTCTCCCTTAGCGAAACCCAGCAGAATGACGAGTTGCCGCAGACCTTCGGTCAGCTGGCCGCGATGAACATGGCCGGTAAGTCGTATGGTTCGGCCGCCGACCTGTCGATCTTCAAGGGCGAGCCTCTGCGCTGCCGCAAGGCCATCCTGGGCTTCCGGAATTGCTGCAAGGATAGCGGCTGGGGTCTGAGCCTTGGTCTGGCTCAGTGCGACGACCAAGAGAAGAAGCTGATCAATCGCCAGGACAATAAGGCGACGCACTATGTCGGGACCTACTGCTCCAACAAGTCGTTCTTTGGGGCGTGCCTTGAAAAGGCGATGAGCTATTGCGGCTATGAAGGCTCGCTCGCGCGGATCGTCCAGGAGGCGGGCCACACCCAGCTCGGCAAGAGCTGGGGGCAACCCAAGACGCCGGACTGCAGCGGCTTCACGGTCGATCAGTTCCAGCAGCTGGATCTCTCGAACGTCGATTTCAGCGACTTCTATTCCGAGAAGATGAACAGCCTGACCGGCTCCAACACCGACAGCACGGTGAGCCGCATCCAGAACTCGATCAACAGTCTCTACGGGACGCAGACCAATCCGACGGGGGGTCTCTGATGGATCAGATCCAACGAAACACGAATCCGCGCGCTCGAGCGACCGTCTGGGCCGCAGGAGTGGCCGGCGCCTACACGATTTTCCTGGTGCTCTCGAGGGTGCTGGTGGCCTCGCGCTACCCCGGGCCGTTCTGGAGTCCGTACTTCATTGTGGTTCTTGGCGCCGCCGTCCTGGGCGCCGCGGCGCTCTGGCCCATGCTCGCAAAGGCGGCCGCGTCGGAGGCTCAGCGCCCGGTGGTCGACAGTGTCTTGATCTACGGCTTGGGCGGCGGACTGGCGGTCTTTGTTCTGCTGCTGCTGGACCAGGATCTCCAAGGGCATGTCTTCGAGGCGCTCGCAGGCTTCGTCGGAAAGGACCTGGTCCGCGCCGCGCAATCGGCGTCGGCCGCATCATAGGGGAGGGGATGATGAAGCTTGATCTGGCCAAACTAGGCAACGACGTGGTCCGGCAGTCTGTCGTCCGCCAAATGCAGAACTGGCGGGCGACGGCCGTTCCCACCACGTGGATCTCGGCCCTCCTCGCGGCGATCTACGCGCTGGTCGCCGTGATCGTCGAAGAGCGACCTGCTGCGCTCGTCGCCGCGCAGGTCTACACCGCCGGCGCCTGGTTCCTTGCCTCATGGGCTCTAGCGCTGCTGGTGTTCATGGCGCGAGGCATTGTTCTTGGTCTGGCCGACAATCCCATCGCCGGCGAGCGCCAAGCCCACACGGTCACGCTTGCCGGCCTGGCGATCGCGGCCATTCTCCTGTTTGGCCTGGCGGGGACCGCCAAGGCGGCGGAGCCCTCGGTCAAACCGCCCGCGACCGCGCAAGCCGCCCAGAGCGGGTCCGCGGAGGCCTATTGTGGGCGTTCGCTGGGCACCTGGTTCTACTGCGCCAGACCCGACCCAGAACCGGAAGCAACGACGCCAGAGGGCGCGAGCGCGCCTGCGGCGAGCGACCAGGACCGTGCCATCGCGGAGTTCGAGCGCTTCAAGGTCGAACTGGATAAGGCCCAGAAGCTTGCGGTTTGGGTCCCAACCGCCGAGAACATCGAGCGCTTCTACAAGCTCCAGCGCGCGGCGCTGAATCAAAGCAGTCTTTTCTCTGACGAGTACCGCCGCCTGATCTGGTCGCGGCCGGATCTCGATTACACGCTCAAGCGACCGGTTTCCGAACTGGGTAAGCGCCAGTGGTCTGATCAGCGGTCGAATGACCGCGAGCTTTTCCTTCGCAAGGTGTCAGGCGAGATCGGGATCTTCTACGTCTATCGAGCCGCCTGCGGCGCGTGCAAAGTCTTCTCGCCGGTGATGCGCGACTTCGCCAATCGCTACACCCTGACCGTCAAGGGCGTCTCGACCGACGGCTCTGACAATCCCTACCTCGGCGACAAGATGGTGGATCGCGGTCAGCTGCGTGCGTGGGGCTTTGACAACCCGACGACGCCCTCGGTGCTGCTCTACCAGAACAGCAATGTCGATCCGCGCACGGGTCAAGTTCACCCTGTCTACGTCCGCCTCTCGGACGATCGGACGGTGAAGGTCAACCCGTGCCTCAAGCCGCAAGGCTGTCTGTCTTACATCGGCGCTGGGATCATGGCCCAGGACGACATCGTCGAGCGCATCTACGTCCTCCTGGCGACCGAGCCAGGCCAAGATTACTGATCCGGAGGCCCCTCATGTTCCGCAAGTTTCTTGCCGTTCTGCTCTCGGCCGCTGTGGCGCTAGCCTCGACCGGGTCGGCCATGGCTGATGTCAGCAACAATATGAACGCGTACTGGTCCAGCGGTCTTTCGTCCGCCAATGTGACCGGACCTCGGGTCTATCAGACCCAAGCCGGCGGCTACTACACGCTCGGCAACCTGTCCTACCGCACCCCGCAGGAAACGACGCAGGTCGGTTCGGTGACCTTGCCATCGATCTCGGGCGGCTGTGGCGGCATCGATGTATACGCCGGCGCCTTTAGCTTCATCGGCGCAGATCAGCTTATCGCTGCGATCAAGGGTATCGCCAGTAACGCTGCGCCCTACGCGTTCATGCTGGCTCTGCAGCTGATCTCATCCCCGATCGCCGACCAGCTGAAGACCTTCCAGGACTGGGCCAACAAGATGAACCAGTTCAACATCGGATCTTGCGAAGCGGCGCAGAAGGCCGTCGATTGGACAGCGGCTCAAGTCATGGGTGACGCCTTCTGCCAGCGCCTTGGGCGCAGCAAAGGCACGTTTAGCGACGCCGTCGCCGCCCGTAACGGGTGCGGGGTCAAATCCAACGCCGCCTTGTCGTCAACCTCGGCCGACGAAGCCAAGTTCCAGCCTATCAATCGCAACCTGGCGTGGGAGGCGATCAAGAACAACAGCCTCATTGGGTCGGACCTCGAGCTGGCTCAGGTGATGATGACCATGACCGGCACCTACATCATCACCTGCCCGAACGACGCCACCGGTGTGCAGGGCTGCAAACAGACGATCGTTCCCCCGCAAGGCACCAAGGACGCAGTCATTGGCATGCTCATGGATGGCGGCGCGATGAAGGTGATGAAGTGCGATTCCGACAAGTGCCTCAATCCCACGACTGACGGCCTGACCGTCAACATCCCAACGACCGCCTGCACCAGCTACAGCTCATCCTGCAGCCTGAAGAATAAGGTCGCCTACACCCTCACGAACATCGTCACGAAGATCCGCAATCGCTCGGCGCTGGCCAGCGAGGAAACCTCGTTCCTGGGCATGACGTCTTTGCCCGTCTACCGTATGGCGAGCGTCTACGCCTCCCAGCCGGGCGTGACGGCCGATATGGCGATGGCGGAGTACAGCGAGGTCATCGCGCTCGATCTGGCCTACGGCTGGATGGGGAAGAACGTCCAGGCCGTCCAGGAAGGCGCCCGAAACATGGAGGGCCTGGACCCTAACCAGGTCCGTCTGTGGTGGGACAACACCAATGGCGTGATGCAGGAGATCTCCGCGAAAAAGCTCCTCAGCGCCAACAAGCTGAACGCCATCATTTCGATCGTTCGCAATACCCAGGTCGCCGACGATAC
Organism: Caulobacter sp. CCH9-E1; assembly: GCF_001556515.1. Taxonomy (GTDB): domain Bacteria; phylum Pseudomonadota; class Alphaproteobacteria; order Caulobacterales; family Caulobacteraceae; genus Caulobacter. The sequence continues at coordinate 11,081 of NZ_LSJA01000215.1, forward strand.
GATCAAGGCGGATGTGCGCAACCGCATCGGCGAGAGCCTACGCTTTACCTCCGCGCTCAATCGCTAAGGGGAGGGGACGACCATGTTCGGCATGTACGAGGTCATCACCTACGGCGGCGGCGCCAACTACCGCGACATCTTTATCGGTGTTGCGCTGCTGTGCGGCACCGACGCCATGAGCTCTCTGATCAGACTTGCGATGCTGCTCGGCCTGATCATGGTTCTGTTCCGTGGGATCGTCGACCTGAACGCCGGCCGAGGTCTGAAGTGGTTCATCATGTGCGCCGTGATCTATGGCGTCGTCCTGGTGCCGAAGGTCACCGTCCATGTGACTGATAAATTTAACCCTGCCCTGGCCGGGGCCGATGTGGCGAACGTTCCGCTAGGCGTGGCTTTCGCCTCGTCGGTCGCTTCGCAGATCGGCGCACGCGCGATCCAAATGGCTGAGACCGCGTTCGGTGACCCCAATGACGTGCAGTATTCCAAGACGGGGATGATCTACGGCGCAAACTTCATGGCGAAAGCGACCAAGATCACCTTCACCGATGAGCTCTATAAGCAGAACTTCAACAGCTTCATCAACGACTGCGTCCTCTACGAGATCCAGGACAACCAGTACACCATCGACGACCTGGCCAAGGCGACGAACATCATGGAGTTCGTCACCGTGACAAAGCCCGCCAACCCAGCCAGATCGATGGTCTATATAAACGCCCCGCCGGCGGCGAGCGAGATCATCACCTGTCCTACGGCGG
>NZ_LSJA01000216.1 GCF_001556515.1 Caulobacter sp. CCH9-E1
AGCGGAGGCCTTCGCCATGCCGTCGACCAGCGACGGCGCGAAGGATCTCCGACTGACCGTTCGTGGAGCGTCTTGATCGTCGCTTATCCCGCCAAACTCGCATCGCACTGTGAGTTACCCGTTCAGTCTCTTATCCAGCATCGAACGACAAAACCGGGACGCCGCAGAAGCTGAACGAGCGACCTGTGGTCGCTTGAGCAGGATCGAAAAACCCAGCAAGTCCGATAACCCAACACACCCTTCAGAGATGTCCGGAATGAGGGATACAGAGAGGGCACGTAATGCACACCTGCGGTTTTTCTAGGTTGTTGAAAATATTACAATTTCGCGTCTACCTGTGCGTAGTTGTTCAACTACGCGTTATCGTCTTGTCTCGGTATTACAATGTGTTAGACCGTAGTTGTGCAACTACGCAAAGTCGATCTTTGAGGGGGAAGCTGTGACCAAGAGGCCGCGCTCTAATCGGAGCCCGATTGCAATCAGATTGAGCGAAACGGCGCTGGATCGTGCGCGCAGAAAGGCCGCCGATCTGGGGATGAGCATGCCCCAGTACATCGAAACGCTCATCATGGAACAGGCACCGCCAGCCCTAGATTACCACGCCCAGCATGCAGCGTTTCAGTCGCTCGTCGCCACCGCACTTTCGCTGGCCATTGCGAGGAGAGCACTGACGCCGGCGGAGTTCCAGGCGGCGCAGCAGCACGCCTATCAAGCGGCAGGCATGCTGTTTGGCGAACCGCCCGGCAGGCCCGAATCCCTGGGCGCTCCATCACCGAATGCTGACCCCCGGCTAACAGCCCTTTTCGAGGCCTTCGCAGGCAGGTAGAACAATCGGGTCTGTCTTCGCCGAGCCTTCCAACTGTCTGGTTGAAAGGTTGAAGCGACATGGCCCGAATTCACCGCGGTAAGGGCGAGGCTTGGCTTCGCGGCGGTCAGACGTTCTCCCACAATATCGACATGGTCATGGAGGTTCTCGGGAAGCTCGTGATCCTCAGTCTGGTGTGGGGGATGGTCTGCTTCTGGATGGGCAACCGCTCATCCTCGGAGCTGGAGCAGGAGTACGGGATCCAGGCCGCCCAGGCGGCGCTCTTCGAGAAGTTCGGACACCCGCTTCCTGAGAAGATCGCGATCAAGGGTCTCGACGGTATCGAGCGCACCTACACAAACGCGCAGATCGCCGAGCTTGAGTGGCTGCAGCCGATCGCCAAGCGCTACTATCATAACCTTCGCAAGGCGCTCCTCATGTGGGGCCTTGGCGTCTTCGCCATCTTCACCCTGGCCACGGCCTGGTTCATTCACTCGGGCGAAGAGAAGCTTCGGGCGCGCCAGATCCGGGGCCAGAAGGTGGTCGGCATCGCCGACCTCCTGCGCCAGATCTACGAGTTCAATGAGAAGAAGAAGGCGGCCGAGAAGGACCCCACCTACCAGCCCGCCAAGATCGTCGGCGTGCCGTTCCCGTACCGGACCGAGAGCGAGCACCTCTTCGCTGTCGGGGCGCCAGGCGCCGGCAAGTCGCAGGCCATCCACACGCTCCTGGAGTCGATCCGCGCGCGAGGCGATCGGGCCATCGTCTATGACCCGGAGCTGGACTACATCCGCGCCCACTACCGGCCAGAGACCGACCTGATCCTCAATCCCTACGACGCGCGGTCGGTGGGATGGTCGCCGTTCAACGACGCGACCGACAAGACCGAGCTCGACAAGCTGGCGGCCTGTCTCTGGAAGGACCCCAAGTCCGGCGATCCCTACTGGTCAGAGGCCTCGCGCCAGACCTTTGTGTGGGCCACCTACCAGTTCAAGCGTCTCTTCCCCGAGGCGACCTTGCAGGACCTCCTGCAGATGTTCTTCGGGCCGCATGAGCTTCTGGAGTGGCTCGTGCGCGGTACGCCGGCGGCCTCGCATCTGGCCGGTGGCGGCAATCGCGTCACCTCGATCAAGAGCGTGATGACCACGGGCCTCAACAGCCTCACGCACCTGTCGGCGGACTATTCGACCTTCTCGATCCGAGAATGGGTCAACAGCCGGGACGGGGAGGGCGGTATCCTCTTCCTGTCGGCGCCGGAGACCCACATCGAGAGCTTGCGGCCGCTGCTCTCGTTCTGGACGGAACTGGTGGTCGGCGCCTTGCTCAGCCGCCCGGAGGACAACCGGCCGCAGACCTGGATCGTCCTGGACGAGTTCTCGTCGCTGGGTCGGATCGACGGGCTGGCCACCGGACCGGTGCGGCTTCGCAAGTACAACGGCTCGATGGTTCTGGGCCTGCAGCAGTTCAGCCAGCTGCAAGAGATCTACGGCCACGAGACCGCCACCACGATCATCGGCCAGTGCGCGACCAAGCTGATCCTGCGTTGTCAGGATCCGGAGACCGCCAAGTTCATGAGCGACCAGCTTGGCCGCGCCCAGGTGCGGCGCGTGGATGAGAGCATCTCGTTCGGCGCCAACTCCCAGCGTGACGGGGTCAACCTCAACGCCCGGGAGGAGATCGAACCGGTCGCCCTGCCCGAAGACCTCATGAACCAGCCCAAGATGCACGGGTTCATCAAGGTCTCGTCGGCGCGCGATGGCGAAGCCTTCCCGGCCGCCACGTTAAAGTTCTCGTTCAAGAGCCGGCCCAAGGTCGCCGACGGCATCGTCCCGCCCGAGGGGCCGACGCCTACCGAGATCTTCCTGGCCGAGCTGGAGAAGACCAACGCGCTGATCGCCGAAGCCGAGGCCATGCGGCAAAAGGGAGCCGAGCCGCCGGCGGTCGAGGCCACGGCCGCATCCACCGACGCGCCGATGGCTATTGATCCCAAAAGCGGCATGCCCATCGAGTCTGCCACGACATCCGTTGTCGCCGCCAATGATCCCGAACTCCCGGATGAAGCTGGCGCCGAGGCCGCTGCGGACGCGTCTGACGGTGACCCTGCCATCATCACGCCAGACGAGGCCAATGCGCCAGGAAACGCCGCGCCCGTCGAGCCTATCTCGACGGGCGACGTGGTGTTGCCCGAGCTTGCTGCGGCCGGGAACCTGGACCGAACGAGCCGTCTGGCGGTCGACGCCTATCGCTCGCGCCTGGATCTCGACGCCAAGCAGTCGGCGTTCATGCAGCTCTATGACCGCGTGCGCCGCGACATGGAACAGGGCGTGCCGCTCAATGGCCTTGCGGTTTGGAAGGGCAAGGAACGCGGCCCGGCTCGCGACGCTGGACGGCCGCCGCCGACGGGACCATGGCTCGGCCAGAATCCAGACG
>NZ_LSJA01000217.1 GCF_001556515.1 Caulobacter sp. CCH9-E1
AAACCCTCCTCTAAACGGAACCCTCAATCTGTCTCATGGGCGCTGACGGCGGACAATGACGCATAGAGGGCGAAGACACCGACCGTAGCGAGTGCTTCGCGATCGAGACGCAGCAGGACCGGTGCATAGCTGACCGCGAAGCTCGCGATGAGCAGCCACACAATCCATCGAGCGATCTGACCGACCATCCGAACCTCCGTCGCCGGCGGCGACTCCAATCTTATGCCGCTGAGGTGGTTCGGCGCCAGTCCTGCGAATGACCGAAGAAGGTCCGTACAAGCAGCGGGGCGGAGAAGCCGATGACCTTTATCTCCGCCCCACCAAGTTGGCTTAGCAGAGGGACGCAAGCCCCCCACGGTCGGTAACCGCTCAGTGCGTGGCGCCCTGGCCGGAGCCTTCCTGCCCGCTCGCCGGGCCGGCCGCAGTTTGTTGGTCTTGCCCTTGGGCGGAAGACGACGACTGACCGCTCGAACCTTGAATCTGGATCCGCCGCGAACGGCTCTGCTCGGCGCTCTTCGGCACAGTGACGGTCAGCACGCCGTTGTGGAAGGTCGCCTTCACCTCATCAGGATTGGCCTGGAAGGGCAGACGGATGGCGCGTTGGAAGCGGCCATAGCCGCGCTCCACGAAATGGTAGTTGGTCTTCTCGTCACCCTTCTCCTGCTCGAACTTCTTCTCGCCACGGATGGAGAGCTGGTCGTTCTCCAGCGAGACGTCGATATCCTTCTCGTCGACGCCCGGCAGCTCCACGCAGACGCGCAATTCCTTGTCGGTTTCCGAGACGTCCATGCTGGCGTTGAAGGTGGCCGCCGCGCCGCCGCCCTGACCCGCGGGCGGCGCGAAGCTGCGCGAGCCGCGGAAGACATCGTCAAACAGGCGGTTCATCTCGCGATGAAGCGAAAGCAGAGGATCGGCGCCTCCGAACGGGGTGAGAGATTGCGACATCTGGGCGTCTCCATTGGCCAGAGCGTGCGTCGCTGGATCAGGCGCCAGCGACGCGCGGTTCCATGAGCGAGCTGCTCGCCACAGCTCGCCTGGAGAAGCGCTGGTCTGCCCAGCGAGTTGCAGCGAACGAGCAATAAAATGCACGGGCGGGGCTAGGCCGAGCCGGACCCGCCGGTCACCTTTTCAATCCGTTGTCGTTCTGCTTCTGTTCCGATCGGTCAGGAGTCGAGCATGGGTCGTCGCAATCCGGATCGCATACCGATCGCAATGCGTCGGCGGCGCTGCGAGAGCGTGGGGGACATGATCCGGTTAAGCTGGGACGTGCACTCCAAGTGCGAGGCCTGCGGCCTGCTCTTCCGCGTGAACCTTAAGCTGATCGCGCGTGTGAAGGGCGCGGACTTCAGCCTTTGGAACCGCAAGGAGCGGTGCAAACGCCTGGGCTGCGTCGGCTTCGTCAACTTTCAGGGCAAGGCGCCGGACATGAGCTGGCACGAGGTGCTGAGCGCGCCGTGGCCGGAGGACCGCCCCTAACGGGACGACGGAGAAGGAAGGGACGCCTGCTCGGCGTCGGCCGAGGCGGCCAACACCCGGTGCAGGGCCTCCGTCGGTCGGCGGCAGACGACCTGGACAAGGCTGACGGATCCTGGCGGTTCGCCTTCGAGGAGCAGTTCCGTGGTCGTGGGCTCGACGGCCTGCAGCTGCCAGGTGATCGTCTCCACCACGCCCTCCTCGAGCCCGTGCGACGTGGCGATGCCGATGCGTTCGCCGACGCGCGGCGGGCTCACGAGCTCGAAGTCCCGGGCGGGCCCGTCCGGGCCCTCGATCCAAACTCTGACGCGCATGTCTCCGCTCGCTCTGGTGGGTCCCTCTCGCCTGTCCGTCTCAGGTGTGGGTGATCAACGGAAGGCCCTGTTCTTCGTTGCGGCCGGGGAGGACCATCACCCGCCCGCCGGCCTCGCGGAACACTAGGTCGAGGCGACGGTCGCCAACCGGCAGGTTCTCGAGCCGGAGTTCGCCGATGCCCAGGGGCAGCCGTGGCGAGCGCACGTGGAGCTCGTCACGCCAGCCGTCCACGTGCAGGCCAAGGCAGGCCTGCAGGACGCCGAACACGGACGCCGCAGCCCAAGCCTGCGGCAGGCAGGCGACGGGATAGGCGACCGGGGGCTCGCCTGCATGGCGCGGGAACCCGCAGAAGAGCTCGGGCAGGCGCATGTCGAAGTGCACCGCCGCCTCGAAAAGCGCCGAGAGCAGGCGCGGCACGGCGTCGGCGCCCCCATAGCGCCGAAAGCCTATGGCGCAGAGCGCGGTGTCGTGCGGCCAGACCGAGCCGTTGTGGTAGGACATGGGGTTGTAGTGCGGCTGGTCGCTGGCCAGCGTGCGAAGCCCCCACCCGTTGGTGAAACCCGGGCCCAAAAGGGTTCGCATTACCGCCTGGGCGCGCTCGGGCGAGGGCAGGCCTACGAACAGCAGGTGTCCGGCGTTGGAGGACTTCACCCGGCAGAGCTGGTTTTCGCCGTCGAGGGCGATGCCGTAGAAGCCGGCCTCCGGCATCCAGAATCGTGATTCCACCGCCTCGCGGATCTGCTCGGCCCGGCGACGCCACGCCTCGGCGTGGTCGCGGTCGAACCGCGTGGCCGCGAGCCGCGCCATCCCGCAGTAGGCGGCGTAGGCGTAGCCTTGCACCTCGACCAGGGCGATCGGCCCGTCGGGCGTTCGGCCGTCCGCATGGAAGATGGAATCGTGGCTGTCCTTCCAGCCCTGGTTCAAGAGGCCCGTGTCCGCCCCGCGTGCGTACCGGATGAGGCCCAGCGGGTCCGACTTGGCGAAGCTGTCCATCCAGCCGGTGGCGGCCAGGAGCGCCGGCCAGATCTGGTCCAGGAAGGCGAGGTCGCCGGTCCGCTCCGCGTAAGCCGCCGCCAGCGCGACGAACAGGCAGGTGGTGTCGACGCCGCCATAGTAGCGGCCGAACGGCACCTCGCCTTGTGCGGCCATCTCGCCGCGTCGGGCCTCGTGCAGGATCTTGCCCGGCGCCGCGTCCCGGAAGCTCGAGTGCTCGTCGGCCTGGGTCGCCGCGAGGTAGGCCAGCACCCCCTTGGCCAGGCTCGGATCGAGCCAGAGCAGCTGCCAGGCCGTGATGATCGCATCGCGGCCGAAGGTCGTGGAGAACCAAGGGATGCCGGCGTAGGGGTAGGGGCCGGTGGCGAGGTCCGTGGTGAGCAGCGCCAGGTCGGCCCGCGACTTGTCGAGCCAGGCGTTGAACAGCCGCCCAGAGGTGTGGACCCGGCCGCCGCGGCGCAGGCGCCGCCGCATCGCGGCCTTGGCCAGCAGGCTCGCGCGCCGGAAGCGCCGCGCGGCGGGCGGCGGTCCCCCCTCCGGCCCCACCTCGAGGTAGACCTCCTTCGGCGTTCGCGGGTCGAGCTCCAGGCGGATGCTGGCGTGATGGGCGTCGAGGTGCGTGGGCCGCTCCGAAAAGGCGATGACGCAGTCGCGGCGGTTCCCGTCGAGCCCTTCGTACTCGAACTTGACCCCCATCGGCAGGACCGTGGGGGAGGCGCGGCGGCCACGGTGTGCACGCGTCTGACCGCGGACCTCGAACATGTCCTTGAAGTCGGCATCGAAGCTGAAGTCGAGCGGCAGCGTGGCCGGAGCGTCTCCGTAGTTGACGCACCGGATGCGCTCGAAGAGCCGTCCGTCCCAGATCAGCCGCTTACGCTCCAGGTGCACCACGCCTTCCGGCGTCGTGACCGCGCCGATCGGCGTGAGCGGCCGATTGGTCGCGTTGGCGGTGAAGATGACGTTGTCCCGACCCACGGCGCTGCTCAGCAAGGCAGGGGCGCTCCCGTCGAGCCGCAGGGTCAGGCGGGAGAGCTGCCGCGTGTCGTTGTGGAAGAGTCCGTCGGCGACCCCGTGGATGTCGCCGAACGCGTCGCAGACCAGGAAGACGTCGCCTTCCTTGAGGGTGAATAGGCGGTCGGGCGCGCGCCGCTCACGCTCGCTCGCCGCCTCAAAATGCGCCTCCGGCGCAAGCGCCAGGTCGTCCATGCTTCGTCCCCCCGCTTCCTCACGCGGCGACGGCTTTCACTTGAGCCGCCGCGCGCGAGACCGGACCAGGCTCGGGCTGGCGCAGCCCGGCGTAAAGCGCGGCGTAGTGGCGCGCCATGGTGAGCGCGGAGAAGCGGGTCTCGAAACGTGCGCGCACCCCGGTCCGCCGCAGCTCGCCGATGCGGCCGACGGCGGCCACGGCCGCGTCCAGGTCCTCGACGATGAAGCCCGTGACGCCGGGCTCCACCACCTCCGGCACCGAACCGCAGTTCCAGGCGATGACCGGCGTGCCGCAGGCCATGGCCTCGATCATCACCAGGCCGAAGGGCTCGGGCCAGT
>NZ_LSJA01000021.1 GCF_001556515.1 Caulobacter sp. CCH9-E1
GTGCGACGCCCTGCAACAGAAGCTGATGGACGCGATCGACGCGGCCTGGGCCATGGCCGAGGGGACCGACGACCCCGCCGTGATCGCCAAGGCCCGCGAGCAGTCGCGCCTGGCCGGCCACATCGCCGGCATGGCGCGCAAGGTCCTGGCCCTGGACCCGCCCCAGCCCAAGCCCTCCAGCCTGCCCAGCGCCATCCACGAGGCCTTCGACCGCCTGGACGCGGCCACCGCGCCGATCCTGGCCGCCGCCGCGCGCAAGGACGCCGCCGACGAGGGCAAGCCTCCGGCCGCCCAGGCCGTGGCGATGCGCGAGGCGTTGCGGAAGATGAAGCGACGGTAGCGGCTTGGCCGCCGTCGCTGGAAAACCGAGACCCACAGGGGCAAGCGAACGGGGCGCGCGCGAGCGCGCTAGACGCGGAGGCGCATGCCGTGGATCTCGCGATAGACCGGCCGATAGTCGTCGGGTCGCGAGCCGCGATCGGTCAGGAACTCCACCGCGCTCTGAATGCGCCCATCCTTGAATTCGTAGTCTTCGCTGGCTTTCACCAGCGGCTCCAGTTTCGCCAGCAGCGCGCGAGCCTCTACGGGCGTCACCTGGTCAGTGTCCCGAATAGCGAGATCACGCCACATCATGAGCGCCTCGTGGTTGGCCGCGCCGGCCTCATTCTGAGCGATCAACCACGTCCGGTCTTCGGGCGTCAGGTTCTCGAAATCGATGTCTTTGATGGAGCGAGGCTTCGTCGGGGCCGACTCGGTCTTCGCCTCGGGCGCGGGCGTCGAAGCAGCCGGCTGAGGTTCCGCCTTCATTGCTCACGCGGTTCATGGAACTCGCCCTCCCCGTCCGCGCCGAGGCGCATGGCGCTAACCATGCACGACTCGGGCCAACCTGAAGGCGAGCGACCAATCGCCGGGGCAGAGCGCTCTAGCTCCCCTCCTCGTCCACATAGATCACCACCGGCTTGCCGCGCGACAGCGGCTCCCAGCCGGCCTCGATGGCCGAGGCGATGGCCTTGGCGACGACGCGCACGGGGATCTGCGAGGGCTTCAGCGGCGGGGCGCTGAACTTGGGCTTGGGGCCGGGCGGGAACTCGATCATCGCCTCGCGCTGGCCTTCCTTGTGGCGCACGGCCAGCACCTTGCCGTGGCGCTCGGACGGGTCATAGGACCACTGCGGCAGGCGATGCAGCCGCCAGACATAGGGGTCTCCGTCGACCTCGATGTCGAACTCGACGATCAGCTTGTTGGGTTTAGCCATGAGCGGAGATAGCGCGAAGGGCGGCGGAGAAAAAGCCTTCCCCTTCTCCCCTTGCGGGAGAAGGTGTCGCTGAAAGCGACGGATGAGGGGTCG
>NZ_LSJA01000218.1 GCF_001556515.1 Caulobacter sp. CCH9-E1
CGCAGGCTCCCTGAAACATCGGGACGAAGCCCCAAATCCTTCCCTTAGGGGGCGGTGAAGGCATAGGCGGCGCGACAGGCCTGGGCTGAAATCGCCCGGGCGTTCCGGGACCGGGGTTCGTCGCCCTGGCCCGCCTGTCGGGGGCCTCTTTCGGAAGCGGGTTAAAACCCCGCGCGTCGAGGGCTCATCGGATAACGGCTACGCGGAGCGTCTGGCTTCGTCGAAACGGTACACAC
>NZ_LSJA01000219.1 GCF_001556515.1 Caulobacter sp. CCH9-E1
GCCCCACGCCCGCCGTCGTTCTTTCAGATCTTTTCGGGCGCCGCCGCGCTGGCGCGCGCCAGCACCGCCTCGGCCGCTTGGAGACGCAACCGAACAGAGGTCGACTGGAGCGGCTCTATCGAAACGATCTCGGCGCCGTGTCCGTCCAGAACCTGGATCCTCAGCGCCGTCCCAAAGCGGCTCGAGAGCTCACGCCAAGCCATGAGTTCGGCGAAGTCCTCGCCGGCCGAGGCGGTGGAATACAGCGACACGAACGGCGCTTGAGCCAGAGCCCGATAGAGGAAGGGGCTCTGAGCGAGCGGAAGCTTGGGTTCGCGGCGATAGACGGAGCGGGCGATCACACTGGCCGCATAGGGCTGCGCCAAGCGCCGATAGTCGACCCATACGGCCTTGAAAGGGCCGCCGCCCGTGGTGACGTCTAGCGTGCGATCGACCACGTGCGTGGCCTCGTGCAGCAGAATATAGGTCAGGGCCGAGGCGTCTCCCGCCGTAACCCGCACGCTGTAGCCCGACCCATCCGGAGAAAAGAGCGCCGCCTCCTTCTGCGTGAGGAAGGCGGAAAGCGATTGTTCGAGCACCTCGGCGCGTATGGTGATGTCGAGCACCGGTTCGCCGTTGGGGCCCTCGGAAGAGCGCGTCAAGGCCGTGCCGAGGCTGGACGGCGCATCGACGAAACTAAGCCGGGCGAGGCGTCGTTCCAGGACCCGCCGATACAGCTCGGGAAGATCGGCGATAGCGCTTTCGACCAAGGCCCATTCCCGGTCGGTGAGGATATGGGCTTTGGTTTCCGTCGCGCCCGCGGCGACATAGGCCTTGAGGGTTTCCTCGTGTGGCGGAGCAATCCTTCCCCGGAGAACCGACGCGGTTTGGTCGCTTTGCGTCGCCATCGGCGCCGCGGCGGCGCGGGCGAGCCCAAAGCCGGGCGAGGCGAACAATAGCAGGCCGCCGGCGAGGAGCGCGCCCAACAGGGGAGCCGGACGCGACGGGAGTTTGGGCATGGGCGGTCTTTCTTGTCGATTTCAGCTCATCAAGGGCGATGATGTCCGGCCAAGTGAGCCCCGCCAAGCCTCCTAGGGCGGCTGTGGTGTCACGGCGGTAACGGCCTTGCTTCGACCGGCGCATCGGCGCGCACATTGAAACGGTTACATGGAAAAGTTGCGGACGATCGCCATGGCCGCACGTTGATCGAGACGGTGCATGGTGCGAGCTATGCTTTCCCGGCCCAGGTGGAGCCGACCCGGGCTGGCGAGTTCCAGCCGCGGCCGGCGCCCCCGTCAGACTGTCTCGACCGCCACCGCGAGCGCGTAGCCGGCGCCGCGCTCGGTGCGGATGATGCGCTGACCATCGGGCCAGGCGGCCAGCTTTCGGCGCAACCGCAGAATCATCACGTCGATGCTGCGATCGGTGACTTCGTCGGGATGCACGCGACAGGCGGCGACCAGTTGCTGGCGGCTGAGCACCTGGCTGGGCGTCTTGAGCAGGGCCGCGAGCAGGTTGAACTCGGCGGCCGTCAGCTTGACCAAGGCGCCGTCCGGCGCCGTCAAACTGCGCCGACGCAAGTCGGCTTCCCAGCCGACGAAACGCCATCGGGCGCGTGGCCGCGAGCGCGCTAACCGCGCCGGCCCCGCGCGCCGTAGGACGGTGCGGATCCTGGCGAGAAGCTCCCGGGGATTAACCGGCTTGCTGATGCAGTCATCGGCGCCCAGCTCCAGCGCCACCACCTTGTCCGGAGCCTCCCCCGGCGCGCCGGTCAGGCTGATCACGGGCGCCACGTCGCGATCGATGACGCCTCGCATAAGGTCCAGCCCGTTCTCGGCCCCCAGTTCCAGATCCAGGACGACAAGATCCACCGGCCGGGCGGCCAAGATCCGCTTCATGGCCGCGCCGTCCGGCGCCGTGCTGACCTGAAAGGCGTAGGCGCTCAGATAGCCTTGGAATTCGTCTCGGAGCCGAGGATCGTCGTCCACCACGAGGACGTGTCTCTGGGCGTGCTGCATGCATCCGGCTTTCTTGGAGATCCAAACTCACGGGACGGATACGGCCGCAACCTCGAAAGGCGCGGCCGCGTCCCGTGTCAAAGCCCGTGGGCGGCGCGGATGTATCGGGAGGCCTTCTCTCCGATGATCACGCAGGGCGCCATGGTGTTGCCCGTCGCGACCTTGGGCATGATCGAGCCGTCGGCGACGCGCAGCCCTTCGACGCCGTAGACGCGCAGGCTGGCGTCGACCACCGACATCTCATCCCGCCCCATCTTGGCCGAACAGGTCTGGTGCCAATAGGTCACCGCCGCGTCCCGCACATATTGCTCCATGTCCGCCTTGTTCAGCGGCCCCGGCATGGCTTCGCGGGTGACCAGGGGAGCGAAGGCCCGCGTATTGCCGAGGTCGCGGCAGAGCTCCACGCAGGCGAGCGCGGCTTTGAGATCGTCCGGGTGGCTGAAGGTGTTCAGCTCGATCCGCGGGGCGATCATCGGATCGGCCGAGGCCAGGCGCACCCGGCCGCGGCTCTTAGGATGGGCCAGGCCCGCGAACATGGTCCAGCCGTGCTCAGGAACACCGCGCAGGGCCGTCTCGGGACTCGGGACCGGGAACTCGACCTGACAGAACAGCAGGTCCGGCTCAGTGAGCGCCGCGTCGGACTTCCAGTAGAGCGTCGCTTCGCTGCCGCTGTTTCGCGGCGCGATGGGTTCCTTGTATTCCCAGATGCAGCCAAACGAGACGTGGTCCTGCAGGTTCGCGCCGACGCCCGGCAGGCTTTGCGCCACCTTGATGTCGTGAGCGCGCAATTCCGACTCGTCGCCGACGCCTGATCGCATCAGGACGGTCGGAGTCTGGATCGCGCCCAGGCAAAGGATCACCTCGTGGGCCGCGCCGAAGCGATGAAGCACGCCGTCGCGAATGGCCTCGACGCCGATGGCCCGCCCACCTTGGATCATCACCCGGTTAACCTGGGTCTTGGTCAGCAGAGTCAGGTTGGGCCGGTCGAGATAGGGATAGGTGAAGGCTCGGAAGATGGAATGGCGCTTGCCGTCGCGGATCAGCACGTCGCTGATCGCGCAGCCGCCCGCGGTCTCCATCATCTCGCCGTTCGGCGAAGCGTAGGTCGGAATGCCAAGCTCCTGGGCGGCGTCGACCATGGCGTAAGCCGCAGGGCCGGGATTAGGCGCCGACTGAACATAGACCGGCCCGCCCGTCCCGCGCCGCGCGGGGTCAGGCGCGCCCTGCCAGTTCTCGATCTCCCGGTAGAGGCCCAGCACGGCGTCGTAGCCCCAGGAGGCGTCGCCGCTTTCCTCGGCGAAGTGGTCCCAGTCGCTGCGGTGGCCGCGCGACCACACCATGACATTAATGCTGGAGCCGCCGCCGCAGACCTTCCCCATCGACATCGGCATCGCGCGTCCGTTCAGCTGGGGATTGGGCTCGGCCACGAAACCCCAGTCGGTATCGCCGCCGAGGTTGGTCGGCCAGGCTGCGGGCTCCATCACGCTGGCGCGCTCGTCGCTGCCCCCCGCTTCGATCAGCAGCACTTGCACGGCGGGGTTCTCCGCCAACCGTCTGGCCAGAACCGAGCCGGCGCTTCCCGCGCCGCAGACGATGAAATCGTAGGTCGCCTTCAAATGGGCCGCCCGCTCGGCTTGGCTGGCCGCTACGCGCACGGCGAAATCGGGGTGGTCGCTTGGGAGGTGGTCGATCACAGGTTAGACTCCAAAACTCGAAATGAAGTATCAAATTTATCAAATTCATCAAATGCATCGAATTTAGACCTTGTCAAGGCAAGGCGGGGTAGGCATCTGTCCGCTGCGGCGAGAGGCCTGGAGACACGATGGACACGGCCGAAAAGGACATCCTGACCACCACGGACGTGGCGAAGATCCTGGGCGTGTCGGTGCGCACCGCGCAGTTGCTGATCGAGGGCGGATCGATCCCTTCGTGGAAGACGCCGGGGGGTCATCGCCGCGTCTTTCGATCCGATGTCCTGGCCTTGATGCCAGGCGAGGCCTTGGCCCTGCCGGTGTCGGCGCGGGTGATCGTCATCGCCGGCCCCGACGCCCTGCCGGGGTTGACCGCGCGGCTGGCGCACGCGCCCTCCTGCTTCATCGACGCCTATCCCGAGCCGTTCCCCGCTCTGCTGAACATCGGCGGCCGCTCTCCGGCCGCCGTGGTGATCGACGCGGGCTCGTTGCCCATGGCCGCCGACCTGCTGCGAGCCCTGGCCTCGGATTCGGCGCTGTCGCAGACGGCGATCCTGCTTGTCGGCCCCAAGGCTCAGACCGCGGCCTTCGCCGCGGCGGCCGGAGGTCGGGTGGGCTTCGTGGAGGATCTGGACACACTGGCCCAAGCCGCTGAAACGGCGGTGCGAGGACCGGCGCTGGTTCCGGCCGCGCCCGAGGCCAGCCCGAGCGTCCCGCTGCCCGCCAACGAAGCCCAACGCCTGCTGGCGCTGGAGCGCTCGGGCCTCGTGGACACCCCGCCCGAGGACGCTTTCGACAAGCTGACCTGGCTGGCCGCGCAGACCCTGGGCATGCCGATCTCGCTGATCACCCTGCTGACCCCGACCCGCCAGTGGTTCAAGTCGCGTCATGGCTTGGACATGGCCGACACGCCCCGCAGCTGGGCCTTCTGCAACCACACCATCCTGGAAAGGCGCTGCATGGTGTCGGAGGACCTGTCGGCCGACCCGCGCTTCGCGGACAATCCCGCCGTCGCCGAGGCGCCGCACTTTCGGTTCTACGCCGGCTGCCCGGTCGTCGATCCCGACGGCTTCACGCTGGGCTCGCTCTGCGTGATCGACACCAAGCCGCGCACCTTGGACGCCACCCAACAGGCGATCCTCACCAATCTGGCGTCCCTAGTGTCGGACGAGATCAAGCTGCGCGTCACCGATGGCCGGCTGCGGCGCGCCATGGATGTGCTGGATCGAAAGCCGCGCTAGTCCGCGCCGCGACGGTTACAACGGTCATCGATCGGCACCTCCGCTGCAACGCGGAGGTGACATCCGATCAGCAGGGCCGAGCGATCGGTCGGAGCCATTGGACGGCTCATCGGCCGTCTCGCCGAGGACCTCACGATGACCGCTTCCCCCCAACGTCCCGATCATGCCCCTCAGGATGGCCATTCAACGGGACAGCCGCCCTTCGTCTCCTCGTCAGCCCTGGAGAGCGATCCGCACACCGTCTTTCGATACTGGCGGGCCAGGACGCCAGTCATTCAGCGCGAGGATGGCGCCTGCCTCGTGCTCCGCGCCGCCGATGTCGACACCCTGCTGACCGATGACCGGACGCGGCAGATCGATGGCGGGCTTTACAGCCGCATCCGCGGCGTCCCCCCAGGACCGCTGCAGGACCTGCTGGTCGAGTCGCTGCTGATGTCGGAGGGCGACGCGCACCAGCGCCGCCGCGCGCCGATGTCTCGCGTCCTGGCGTTCCACGCCGTTGAGTCCCTGCGCGACACCATCCGATCGGCGGCCGAACGCCTGATCGACGACGTCGAGGCCGGGGCGAGGTTCGACGGCGAAATCGATCTGATGGCCGCGTTCTGCGCGCCTTTTCCGCCACTGGTGATGAGCCGTCTCCTGGGCGCGCCGCCCAGTGAAGCCGAGGCGTTCGCGCAATGGGTCTATCAGGTCTCCCCCGCCTTCGCGCCCGCCCTCCCCGGCGAGGACATGGCGTCGATGGTCGAGGGCGCCGGGCGGCTAACGGCCTATGTCCAACAGAGCTTGGCCAAGGCGATGGCGGGCGAAGGCGCACGCTCGGAGCTGATGGAAAATATGGTCGCGGCCATCGGCGCCGACGCGCTCACCCAAGCAGAGGCTGTCGCTCAGCTGGCGACCTTGATCATCGGCGCTAGCGACACCACGCGGACGGCGATGGCGATCCAGACCGGGCTAATGTTGGCGACGGGCCAAGCCTGGAAACGTGTCGGTGACGACCCGAGCCTGGCCCGCGCCGCCGTCGCGGAGGCGCTGCGGGTGCAACCGGCCGTCGGCTCGGTTCCGCGGCTCGCGACGCAGGAGATCGTGCTGGACGGGGCGATCATCCCCGCGGGCCGGCTGGTGTCGCTCTCGACCCTGTCGGCGATGCGCGATCCCGCCCGGTTCTCCGATCCCGACGCCTTCATCATCAACCGGACCGACCATCCGCGATGGCCGCTGGTGTTTGGCGGCGGCGCGCATCGCTGTATCGGCGAGGCGCTCGCGCGGCTTGAACTCGAGGAGGGCCTAATGGCGCTTAGCCGTCGCTTGCCCAGCCTGCGCCTGGCGGGGCCGCCGCCGAAGATCGAAGGCTATGCCGGCATCCGCCGCATCGATGGTCTGCGGGTGGCGCTGTGATCCGGCGGCGATTGCTCAGGAGCGCGGCCTACGGCTTGGCCGCGCTCACCCTCGGCGGTCTGGCGGGATGCCAGACAAAGAGCCTCTCGGGACGAAACGGCTCCTCTAATGCGCTGGGCATCCGGGCCGAGGGCGACTTTGAGCGCGAAGGCGCCCGGCTCTGGTATGGCGTGGTCGGCGAAGGCCCTCCGGTGATCCTTCTCCACGGGGGCCTCTCCAGCCACAAGGTTTGGAGCGGTCAGGTCCCCGCTCTGGTTAGAGCGGGCTACCAGGTCATTCTGTTCGACAGCCGCGGACATGGCCGCAGCACTCTGGGCCCGGAGCCGTTGACCTATGAGCGGATGGCTGCGGATGTCGGCGCCCTGATCGCGCGCCTTGGCCTTGAGCAACCCGCGATCGTCGGCTGGAGCGATGGGGCGATCATCGCCCTCGTTCTGGCCTTGGCCCCTACAGCCGACCTTGGGCCGATCTACGCCTTCGGCGCGAATATGAACCAGGAAGGCGTGCGTCCGAACGCCGGGAACGCTCCGATCCTTAAGCAGGTCGGGCCGCGGCTCGCTGCTGACTACGCCGAACTCTCGCCAGCGCCAGATTTCGCCGCGTTGGCTCAGGCGGTAAGAACCATGCAGACTTCAAGCCTCAACCTGGGCGCGGACCAGGTCGCCCGCGTCCGGTCGAGGGCCGTCAGGATTGCGACGGGTGACCGCGACGAGTTCATTCTTCCAACGCATGCGGCCTGGATCGCGCGCACCATCCCAGGCGCTGAACTCGAAGTTCTGTCCGGGTGCGGTCACTTTGCGCCCTGGCAGGCGCCGGCGACCTTCAACCGCTCGGTCCTATCGTTCCTGGAGGCCCGCGGTCGCCGCTGAAGGCCCCTTAGGCATCCCGACCGCGCCAGCGTGGCCGGGATGTCTTCACACGCTAGAAGCTCCCCCTGATCTGCCGCCGAACCTCATCGGCTAGAGGGTGGAGCGCCTGGGGCGAGCGCGGCGCGACAAGGCTGTAGCCCACGCCGTCGGTCGCCCAGGATACGCCGCCGAGGTCGGCATCCTCGCGCTCTGTCATCGCGACGTTCTTTTCCAACTGCATCGGCCGCACCATCACCGCCAGGCGCAGACCATCGGCGCCGTCGTAGATGAACATCGCCGCCGGCCCATGCGGCGTGGTAACCAGTCGTCCGCCGATGAAGCGGTATCCCGCGGCCTGCAGATCCGGCACCGCGACGGGGCTACGGAGACGATTGGAGACCCAGCGCACCAGGTCCGCCTTCTGAGTTGAATCGATCTCGACAGGGCGATGAACATCCGAAGCATAGACTCGGTAGTTGTCGGCGGCCTCACGCGACAGAGCGCCGACTCCGTTGAGCGGCGGCGCGACAACGCCCCTGGCCGTCCATCCGGCCAGTCCGCCGATCGCCAGCACGGCCGCCGCGGCGATCGCGGGGCGCCAGTAGGCTTGGCGCGCGCGACGAGCCTCGATCATGGCGCGCAAACCTAGCTCCGGCGGGATCGGCTCCTCGGCGATCGCGCTCAGAGCGGCGCGCAAGGCGGCGCGATCGCCGACATAACCCCTGATACGCCTAGCTTCTTCGGGGTGGGCCGCGAGATAGGCCTCCACCTCCTGGCGACGCGTCGGAGGAAGAGCCTCGTCGACATAAGCTTGCAGGTCGTCTTCGCTAATGGGGCGCGGGGCGCTCATTTGATCCTCCGCAGAAGCGGCGTTCCAACCTGGGTGGCCGAACCCTTGGCCATGATCTGGGCGAGGCGGGCGCGGGCGCGCGACAGTCGCGACATCACTGTCCCGATCGGGACGCCCAGCACCTTGGCGGCCTGGGCATAGGAAAGGTCTTCGACCCCGACCAGCAGAAGCACGGCGCGGTAGTCCTGCGGCAAGGCCGCGAGGGACCGGAGGATATCGCTCTGATCTACGCCGTCCTGCTGGGTGGCGCGCTCGGCCAAATCCGTCTCGGCCAGCTCGTCCAACGGCACCTCTCGTCCACGTCGGCCCAACCGGCGCCAGCGGCTGACCGCCAGACTATGCAGGATCGAGAAGAGCCAACCGCGCGCGTCGCTGGTCTCGCGGCGCTGGGTCCAACGCCCGACCGCTCTTTCCAGACAGTCCTGCACGAGGTCGTCGGCCTCGGCGGCGTTCTGGACCAGAGAGCGCGCATAGCGGCGCAGGCTCGGGATCGACGGCTCGATCAGGCGGGTCATGTCGTCCACGGCGGCTCTCCGGGCGCGCCCTAGCGGGCCTGAACCTGGACGGGCGCGCCGAACCGTTCCGCGGTTCCCGGCGCGATCACCAGATAGCGCCTCTCCGCCGCGCTCGGCGCTTGCACGACTTGGCGGATAGGCCCGATCGCATTGACGATCGCCGCGCCCGCGGGGTTGGCCGTGAAGCTGGCCAGCGGCTCGAGAGGGCCGGAGCCGTCAGGCTGTCGCGCCAAGGCCAGCACATAGGCCTGCTTGGGCGCTAGGCCGGTGACAGACGCCTGCAGCACCTGCAACAGCCCCTGGTCAAACAGGCTCACGCTGGTGGGCTCCTCGCCACCCCCGCCGACGGGACCCAACACCAGATGCGCGGCGGCTCCGCCCTTGCCCAGCGGCTGTAGGTTCTGCGTTCCGGGCCCCTCCGGAACCGCGTCGGGCACGTAGCTCAGGGCCTGAGGAGCCTGGCCGACCGGCACATAGGCGACGACTTTGTTGGTCGCCG
>NZ_LSJA01000220.1 GCF_001556515.1 Caulobacter sp. CCH9-E1
CAGCTCCAGGCCATCACGCTCCGGCGCCGCAATCCAGATACAAGGGAGGGGCCCATGCGCAGCATGGGGGGTGAGTGGTTTTACCCATTCCGGATATGGTGGTGCGTGGGAAAGCTATTGAAGGCGCTGAGGATTTCCGGCTCGACCAGCAACCACTCACCCTCCCGCGCCTGGCGGCGCGGGCCCCTCCCTCTCTCGAAGAGAGAGGGA
>NZ_LSJA01000221.1 GCF_001556515.1 Caulobacter sp. CCH9-E1
CGAGCCGAAACGCAACAAATCCTACGGTCTCCGGGTTCGCCCGGCCGCTCCGTCGCCTCCCCAACACCTTCAGCGAGCGATCGCGTGAAGCGGCGAAGGCATGCGCCGTCGCCAAACCTTTCCCTCGCGGCCCGACCCTTCTATATGCGGACACTTCTTTGCTTCGTCCGACTTGCCTCGAAAGGCCGCGCCCGCATGGCTCGCATCCTGATCACCTCGGCCCTGCCGTACATCAACGGCATCAAGCACCTGGGGAATCTGGCGGGGTCGATGCTGCCGGCCGACGTCTATGCGCGCTTTCAGCGGGCCCGGGGCCATGAGACGCTGTATATCTGCGCCACCGACGAGCACGGCACCCCGGCGGAGCTGGCGGCGGCCGCGGCCAACCAGGACGTCGCCACCTACTGCGCCGAGCAGCATGTGCTGCAGCATGACGTTGGCCGCGCCTTTGGACTGTCGTGGGACTGGTTCGGCCGCTCCTCGTCGCCGCAGAACCATCGCCTGACCCAGCACTTCTGCCAGGCCCTGGAAGACCACGGCCTGATCGAGGAGCGGGTCGACCAGATGGTCTATTCGGTCGACGACAAGCGCTTCCTGCCCGACCGCTACGTCGAAGGCACGTGCCCGCATTGCGGGTTCGAGAAGGCGCGCGGCGACCAGTGCGACAACTGCGGCAACCTGCTGGACCCGACCGACCTGATCAATCCGTACTCGGTGATCTCGGGCTCGCGGAACATCGAGGTGCGCGACACCAAGCACCTCTACCTTCTCCAGACGAAAATGGCTGATCGCATCAGGGCCTGGGTCGACAGCCACGCCGACTGGCCGCAACTGGCGCGTTCGATCGCCTACAAGCATTTGGACGAGGGCTTGATCGACCGTGGCATCACCCGCGACCTGGCCTGGGGCATTCCCGTTGCCAAGGACGGCGTCCCGCGCCCCGGCTTCGAGGACAAGGTGTTCTACGTCTGGTTCGACGCCCCGATCGAATACATCGCCGCGACCCAGGAGTGGGCGGAAGCTCAGCCCGATCGCGACTGGAAGCGCTGGTGGCGCACCGACGAGGGCGCGGATGACGTCCGCTACGTCCAGTTCATGGGCAAGGACAACGTCGCGTTCCACACGGTCAGCTTCCCGGCGACCATTCTCGGCTCCGAAGAGCCGTGGAAGAGCGTCGACATGCTCAAGGCCTTCAACTGGCTGAACTGGTACGGCGGAAAGTTCTCGACCAGCAACAAGCGCGGCGTCTTCATGGACGCGGCCCTCGAAATCCTCCCGCCCGACCTGTGGCGCTGGTACCTGACGGCCAATTCGCCCGAGGGCAGCGACACGGCCTTCACCTGGGAGCAGTTCGCCAGCGCCGTGAACCGCGACCTGGCCGACGTGCTGGGCAACTTCGTCAACCGCATCCTGAAGTTCACGGAAGGCAAGTTCGACGGCGTCGTGCCCGAGGGCGGCGCGCCGGGGCCCCTGGAGGAGAAGCTGTTCGCCGACGTCTCGGCGCGCCTGGCGGATCTGGCCGAACAGATGGACGCCATCGAGATCCGCAAGAGCGCCCAGGCGCTGCGGGCCCTCTGGGTGGTCGGCAACGAGTACCTGCAGGAGGCCGCGCCCTGGACCGCGATCAAGACCGACCGCGACCGCGCCGCCGTCATCGTCCGCACGGCCCTGAACCTGGCGGCCCTCTACGCCAAGATCTCGGCCCCCTTCATCCCGTTCGCGGCCGAGAAGATCAGCGAGGCGTTCGGCCTGGACTTCCCGGCGGCCTGGCCGTCGAACGACGCCGCGGCCGAGCTCTCCAAGCTGACGGTGGGCCAGGCGATCACGGTTCCGGAGGTCCTCTTCAAGAAGATCGACGACGACCAGATCGCCGAATGGACGGCGCGTTTCGGCGGCGCGGACTAGGGTGATCGCGGGGGCGGACAGCCAGTCGGACGGGAAGGGCCTTCCGACCCTGGTCCGCCTCTGCCTGTTCTACGCCTCGCTGTTCCTCGTCTCGGGCGTCAGCCTGCCTTACGCGGGCACCTTCCTGCGCGATCGCGGCATGAGCGGCGGCGCGATCGGCCTGATCCTGGCCGTGCCGCTGCTGCTGAAGCCCTTCACGGGCCCGGTGCTGGCGGTCTGGGCCGACGGCTTCAAGCTGCGGCGCACGCCGATGGTGCTGCTGCTGGTCGGCGCGGGGCTCGGCTACGCGGGATTGCTGGCCGGCGCGAACCTGTTCTGGCTGGTCCTGGCCTGGTTCGTCGGGCAGACCCTGATGTCGACGGTCTCGCCGCTGATCGACGTCATCACCCTGCGGCGCGCGCGGGTCGAGGGCTTCAACTACGGCCTGGCGCGCGGCACCGGGTCCAGCGCCTTCATCGCCGCCAACCTCGCCATGGGCGCGATCCTGACCTTCGCGGCGCCGACCATCATCGCGATCTGGATCGTCGCCACCTGCTTCGTCGGCGCTCTGGCCGCCGCCTGGCTGGTGCCGCCGGAGCGGGTCCACGCCGAGGGCGCCAAGCCCGGCCGCGCCGAGCGCTGGAAGGGGCTAGGGGACCTGATGCGCAACCGAACCTTCGTGCTGGCGGTGGTCACGGCTGGCCTGATCCAGGGCGCGCACGCCTTTTACTACGGCTTCTCGGCCATCCTCTGGCGCAAGCAGGGGATCAGCGAGCCGATGATCGGCGTGCTCTGGGGCGTCGGGGTCGCCGTCGAGGTGGGCTTCATGTTCTTTCTGGAGCCCCTGCGCCGTCGCTGGGGTCCCGAGCGGTTCCTGATCCTCGGCGCCCTGGCGGCGGTGGTCCGCTGGACCGCCTATGCTTTTCAGCCGCCGCTGTGGGCGCTGTTCCCGCTGCAAGCCCTGCACGCCTTGACGTTCGCGGCGTCGTTCCTGGCCTCGCTGCGCCTGATCGAGAAGCTGGCGCCGCCATCGGCGGCTTCGCCGGCCCAGGCGATCAATTCCGCCCTCTCGTCAGGCTTCACGCTCGGCATCGCGACCCTCGCTTCTGGCCCGTTGTTCGACGCGCTGGGGCCGTTCGGCTATCTGGCGACGGCCGGCATGGCGGGGCTGGGGCTGATCGGCGCGATCGTCCTGGCCCGTCAGTCGCCCCATCAGATCGTGTAGTCGACCTCTTGGCCCTCCAGCCACGCCACGATCCGCTCCGCCGCCTCGACGGGATCGATCGCCGTGGTGTCGATCCGCAGCTCGGGGCTTTCCGGCGCCTCGTAGGGGCTGTCGACGCCGGTGAAGTTCTTGAGCTGGCCGGAGCGGGCCTTTTTGTAGAGGCCCTTGACGTCCCGCGCTTCGGCCACGGCCAGGGGCGTGTCGACGAAGACCTCGATGAATTCGCCGGGCTCCAGGATATCGCGCGCCATCTGGCGCTCGGCGCGGAACGGCGAGATGAAGGCGGTCAGCACGATCAGCCCAGCGTCGACCATCAGCTTGGCGACTTCGGCCACCCGGCGGATGTTCTCGACGCGGTCCTCCTCGGTGAAGCCGAGGTCCTTGTTCAGGCCATGGCGGACGTTGTCGCCGTCCAGCAGGTAGGTGTGCCGGCCGAGGGCGTGCAGGCGCTTCTCGACCAGGTTGGCGATCGTCGATTTGCCCGCGCCGGACAGGCCCGTCAGCCAGACGACCTGGCCGCGCTGGGCCTTCAGCGCCGCGCGCGAGACCTTGGTGACGTCGGTGTGCTGCCAGTGGATGTTGTCGGCCCGCCGCAGGGCGAAGTTGATCATCCCCGCGCCGACGGTGCGGTTGCTGAGGCGGTCGATCAGGATGAAGCCGCCCATCTGGCGATTGTCGGCGTAGGGCTCGAACGGGATGGCCTGGTCGAGCGAGAGGTTGCAGACTCCGATCTCGTTCAGCTCCAGCCGCTTGGCGGCCGTGTGCTCCAGCGTGTTGACGTTCACGCGGTGCTTGATGTCGGTGACGCTGGCCCCGACCGTGCGGGCGCCGATCTTCAGGAGATAGGTCCGGCCAGGGGGCAGCGGTTCGTCGTCCATCCAGACGACCGTGGCCTCGAACTGGTTGGCGACTGGAGCCGGAGCCTCGGCGGCGGCGATGACGTCGCCGCGCGAGATGTCGATCTCGTCCTTGAGCGTCAGGGTCACGGACTGGCCGGCGACGGCTTGGTCGAGGTCGCCCGGCAGGGTGACGATCCGGGCGACGCGGCTCTCGCGACCCGAGGGCAGGGCGCGGATGCGGTCGCCGGGCTTGATGGTCCCAGAGGCGATCAGGCCCGAGAAGCCGCGGAAGTCGAGGTTCGGGCGATTGACCCACTGCACGGGCATGCGGAAGGGCTTGGCCTGCAGGTCGTCTTCGACCTCGACGCCTTCCAGCCAATCCATCAGGATCGGGCCCTCGAACCACGGTGTGGCCTCGCTGCGTGTCGCGATGTTGTCGCCGGAGAGGCCCGAGATCGGGATCGGCGTGAAGACCGAAAGGCCGATCTGATCGGCGAACGCGCGGTAGTCCGCCACGATGGCGTCGAACACGTGCTGGTCCCAGCCGACCAGGTCCATCTTGTTCACCGCCAGCACGACGTGGCGGATGCCCAGCAGGCTGACGAGATAGCTGTGCCGGCGGGTCTGGGTCAGCACGCCCTTGCGGGCGTCGATCAGGATCACGGCCGCGTCGGCGGTCGAGGCCCCGGTGACCATGTTGCGCGTGTACTGCTCGTGGCCAGGCGTGTCGGCGACGATGAACTTGCGCTTCTCGGTCGAGAAGAAGCGATAGGCGACGTCGATCGTGATGCCTTGCTCGCGCTCGGCGGCCAGGCCGTCGACCAGCAGGGCGAAGTCGATCGCGCCGCCCTGGGTGCCCACCTTCTTGCTGTCGGCCTCGAGGGCCGCCAGCTGATCCTCGAAGATCATCTTGCTGTCGTACAGCAGACGGCCGATCAGCGTGGACTTGCCATCATCGACGCTGCCGCAGGTGATGAAGCGCAGCAGCGACTTGTGCTGATGCTGGTGCAGGTAGGCTTCGATGTCCTCGGCGATCAGGGCGGACTGATGGGCCATCTCAGAAATACCCTTCCTGCTTCTTCTTCTCCATCGAGGCCGACTGATCGTGATCGATGACCCGGCCCTGGCGCTCGCTGGTCGTGGTCAGCAGCATTTCCTGGATGACCTGGGGCAGGGTGGCGGCCGTGCTTTCGACCGCGCCGGTCAGCGGATAGCAGCCCAGGGTGCGGAACCGGACGCTCTTCAGTTGCGGGACTTCGCCCTCGCGCAGGCGGAAGCGGTCGTCGTCGACCATGATCAGCGCGCCGTCGCGCTCGACCACGGGGCGCTCGGCCGCGAAGTACAGCGGCGCGATCGGGATGTTTTCCAGATGGATGTACTGCCAGACATCCAGCTCGGTCCAATTGGAGATCGGGAAGACGCGCAGGCTTTCACCCGGGTGCTTGCGGGTGTTGTAGAGGTTCCAGAGCTCCGGGCGCTGGTTCTTGGGATCCCAGCGGTGTTCGGCCGTGCGGAACGAGAAGACACGCTCCTTGGCCCGGCTCTTTTCCTCGTCGCGGCGGGCGCCGCCGAAGGCCGCGTCGAAGCCGTACTTGGTCAGCGCCTGCTTGAGCCCTTCGGTCTTCCAGAGGTCGGTGTGCAGGGCGCTGCCGTGGTCGAACGGGTTGATCCCCCGCGCCTCGGCGTCCGGGTTTTTGTGCACGATCAGGTCGAAGCCCAGCTCAGAGGCGATGCGGTCGCGCAGGGCGTACATGTCCCGGAACTTCCAGGTCGTGTCGACGTGCAGCAGCGGGAAGGGCGGTTTGCTGGGATAGAAGGCCTTGGCGGCCAGGTGCAGCATCACCGCGCTGTCCTTGCCGATCGAGTACAGCATGACGGGGCGTTCGCACTCGGCCGCCACTTCCCGAAGGATGTGGATGCTCTCGGCCTCCAGGCGTTGGAGGTGCGTCAGGCGGGCCGGCGAGATCTCAATCGTCTTCATCGGTTCCGGCGGGAGCGCTGCGGGTGCGAATTCGGTAAGGGCCAAGGCGAAGTTCCGCAAAGGGAAAATGTCCGTACGCCTTCCTGGACGGGAACGACGTCGAACCTATGTCGCGACCTAGGCCTGGCGAGCGCCAGCGGCAACGCCGGAAATCTGGAGGCGCTGTCAGTTGGATTGGCGCCACACCTTCGCAAGCTTCGGCGTTCATGACGGAATTTTCACTCGCGCGCTGCGCGAGACTCTCGCATAACGCCGCTATCGTTTTCGAGGCGGGTCATGGCCTTCTTGGCTGAAATGTTGGCGGTGGCGGTCGTTTGGCTGTCCTCTTTCGCGCTGTGCCAGTTTGGCGTGGCGACGGAGACGCGCGCCCACAAGGCTGGCCACGCTCATGCCGTGAAGACCGTGGCGCGCTCGCCGCGCGCCGAAGCCGCCAAGCCGCAGCCGGTCCCGACCGCGGCGCCCTCGGCCACGCCCAAGGCCGCTTAAGCCGCGATTAGGCGTCGCACCTGTGCGAACGCAACCAAAGCCGCTTTTCGTCAAGGCTTTTCATCGTTAGGTTCATCCGACACGCGAAGGAGGGGCCGGCGCGCGAAGGCTGTCTCAGCGCCCCCCGCCGACGCCCTGGGACTCTGGCTGTGTATGAAGCCTAAGAAGCGACAACCGTTCGATTTCTCCGCGACGCCGACGGCTCCTCCCGTGGAAGAGAGCAGCGTCGCGCCCGAGCTTCCCGAATCGACGTCGTTCTCCGATCCCGTGATCGAACCGACTTCCGCTGAGCCGCTGACCCTGAACGACGATCTGGATGTTCCGCCGCCGACGACCGTGCGGTCGCGTCGCCGACGGGAGGCCGAGCCCGAACAGCCCAAGAATTTCGCCGAACCGGAGCTGAAGCCCGCGCCGTCGCTGTCGGTATCTCAGCCCTTGGCGCCGATCGCCGAGCCCGAGCGCGCCACGCCCGCCAAGGCGGAGAAGCGCGACGCCGCGCTTGATCTTCGCCTGCCGCCGGGCTCCACGCCGGTGGCGCTTGAGACGGAAGAGTCGCCGCGTCGCATGTCTGGCGCGCTGTTCTGGACGCTGGCCTCGGCGATCGCCGCCCTCTGGGCTTTGGCGCCGATCGCTTTTGCGTTCGGCTACGCCCGAGGCGTGCCGGCCTTCCAGGTCGAGGGTTTCGCCTTCACGGTTTTCGCCAGCCTGGCGATCGGCCCGGCTCTGATGACCTTGCTGGGCGCCTATCTGTTGCGGCAGGCGACGGGAATCTCCGACGAGCTGCGCCGGACGCGGACCGCGACGGACCGCATTGTAACGCCCGCCGCTCTGGCCGCCGTCGGCGCTTCCAGCGCCGTGGACGCCATGCGCCAAGGTGTCGATGAAGCCGCCGCCGCGGCCGAGCGAGCCCGTGAGCACATCATTTCCCTGCGCGAGGCCCTGGCCGAGGAGACCGCGCGTCTGGCCGAGGCGGCCGCCGAGTCGGCCCGCATGGCCAATCAGCTCGCGCAGGGCCTCGGCCACGAACGTACGGCGATGGAGACCCTGTCGCAGTCGCTGGACGCTCGCTCCACGGCGGTGGTCGACGCCATCGGCAGCCAGGCCCGCATGGTCGCCGAGGCCTCCGATCTGGCGGAGACTCAGTTGCGCGAAGCCGAGGCGGCTCTGGCCGCCCGCGCCGCGGACCTCGCCGCCGCCGCCGCGGAAGCTTCCGACGCGGCGCGCGTCGGGGCCGAGGATCTGTCGCGTCAGGTCGCCCGCCTCGAGAGCGCCGGCCTTGGCGTCAGCGACCAGGTCGCGGCCGTCGAGAAGACCCTGGCCGCTCAGCGCGCCGCCCTGCTCGAGGTCAGCCAGGCCCTGCGCTCCGAGCAGGAGGATTTCGCCGCCGAGGCGGAGACCCGCACCGCGCAGCTCACCGAGTTTGTCGCCTATACCCGCGTGGGCGCCACCGAGCTCTCCGACCAGGCCGCGATGGGCGCCGAGATCCTGCGCGGGCTGATCAGCTCCGCCGCCGATCAGTTCCGGGAGATGGCCGACAGCGCCAAGGCGCGTCAGGACGCCCTGGCGGAAGAGACCAAGAAGACGCTCGAGATGATCGGCGACGTCGCCGAGAACCAGCGGACCCTGCTGGAGGAAGAGCTGAAGGCGGCGATGGAGGCCATGGCCGACGCCGCGCTGAAGGCCGCTCAGGGCGTCGAAACCCGCGTCGAGGCCGCCCGCAGCCGCGTCGATCAGCTCAACGAGATCGCTTTCGCCGCCGGTCAGAAAGCCGACGCGGTGTTCGAGGCCCGCATGGAGGAGGCGCGCGACATCATCGAGCATTCCGCCCAGATGGTCGAACAGGCTGGGGCGCGGACGTCCCAGAAACTGGCGGACTCGGTGCAAGCCGCGCGCGGCACGCTGGACGAGCTGGAGGCGATGCTGTCGGAGATCGGCAAGCGCACCGCCGAACTGCCGTCGGAAGCCCTGATGAAGGCCGCCGAGGTTCGCGTCTCGATCGAGCAGGGCGTCGAGCAGCTGATGAACGCCGTGCGCCGTACGGCCGACGAGACCGCCGCGATCGATCAGGCGTTCCAGGAGCGCGTGCGCCGCAATTACGAGATGCTGAGCGAGGCGGCCGGCGCGGTGACCGCGGCGGGCGTGTCGACCGTTGCGGCGCGCGCCGCGTCATCGTCCGCCGCCAAGGGCCGCGCCGCGCCGCCGCTGCCCCCAGCGGCCGCTAAGCCGTCCCAGCCGCAGCCTCTGCCGATGGCGGAGTTCGACGACGAAGGCGAGGCGCCGAGCGACCGTCGCCGTCTGCGCTTGACGCCGACCGCGACCGACGAGGAGTTCCGCTCGGTCTTCGAGAAGGCCAGCACCCGCAAGGCCGCGCCGCCCGCTGGGGAAGACGGGGGCCAGGGCGGCTGGAGCTGGCGCAACCTGCTGTCCGGCATCGAAAGCGGCTCGCAGGGCGACGCCGCCCTGGGCGAGAAGCTGGCGGCCGAGATCACCGCCATGGGCATCGACCCGCACGCGTTGCTGCCGCGTCCGCGCATCGACGAGATCGCCGCCGCCTTGCAGACGGGCGACGCCGGCGGCGCCCGGGAAGTGGTCAAGCGACTGGCGCCCGCCGCCATCCGTCGCCTTGTCCGCCGCTTGTTCTCCGACTCGACTCTGAAGGGCAACGCCGAGCGCTTTATCAAGCGCTACGCCGGCATGGTCGAGGAAGCGGCTGGGCAGGACCGCGAAGGCTTCCTGATGGCGGCGCTGTTGTCCTCGGACGCCGGGCGGGCCTATCTGCTGCTCGACGCCGCCAGCGGCGACCTCGGCTAGTTCTGGACGTTCGACTTGAAGCGTGCGTTTGACCTGCTGGCCTCGGCGGTCGGCCTGATCGTGCTGGCCGCGCCGATGCTGGCGCTATGGTTGCTTGTGCGACTGACGTCGCCTGGTCCGGGCCTTTACTGGTCCCAGCGGGTGGGGAAGGGCTCGTCCCTGTTTCCGATGCCCAAGTTCCGCACCATGCGGATCGACACGCCCGAGGTCGCGACCCATCTGCTGGACGCCCCCGACCGTTGGCTGACACCGGTCGGGCCGCTGATGCGCAAGTTGAGCCTGGACGAACTGCCTCAGCTGTGGAGCGTGCTGGTCGGGCACATGAGCCTGGTCGGTCCGCGCCCGGCGCTGTTCAATCAGGACGACCTGATCGCGGCGCGCAAGGCGGCCGGCGTCGACGCGCTGCGCCCCGGCGTGACCGGCTGGGCGCAGATCAATGGTCGCGACGAGCTCGCCATTCCGGACAAGGTGGCGCTCGACGCCGAGTACCTGCGCCGGCGCTCGTTCCTGTTCGACCTGAAGATCCTGGTCAGCACCGTCGTGCCGGTGCTGACCGCCAGGGGCGTGACCCGCTAGCCGAGGGCGGCGTAGGCCTTCTCGAGCGCCGCGACGAAGGCCGGGTTGTTCGCCAGAGCCGCCGGGAAGACCGTGTCCAGCGCCAGGAAGGCCGCGACGTCTGTCTTGGCCTCTCCGGTCGCGGCGACGCCCAGCGCGGTCAGCGCTTCGGCCAGGGGATCGGTGATCGCCTCGCCGGCCTTGGCGCGCAGGGCGACGAACCGCATCCAGGCGGCCAGCGGGATCGCCAGGCGCTCGATCGAGCGGCCCGCGTCCAGCGTCTCGGTCAGCGTGCCGAGGATGCGGAAGGGCAGTTTCTGCGAGCCGTCCCAGGCGATCTGCGACAGGTAGTGGCGGATCTCGGGATTGCGGAAGCGCGCCAGGATGGCCTCGGCGTACTGGGCCAGATCCAGGCCGCGCGGCGCGGTCAGGGTCGGGATGATGTCCTTGACCATCATGTCGCGCGCCAGGGCTTCCAGCACGGGATCGCTGACCGCCTCGAACACCGTCTCATGCCCACGCAGGATGCCGGCATAGGCGAGGGTGGAGTGCACGCCGTTCAGCAGGCGCAGCTTGGCGCGTTCGAAGCCGCGGACATCGTCGGTCAGGATGACGCCGACGCTGGCGAGGTCCGGGGCGTCCGCCGGCAGAACGTCTTCGACCACCCACTGGGTGAAGGCCTCGCGCTGGATCGGCCAGGCGTCCTCCAGACCAGTCGCGGTCAGCACTCGGGCGCGCAAGGCGTCGTCCGTGGCCGGGGTGATGCTGTCGACCATGGTGCGCGGGAATCTGCCCTCGCGTTCGATCCAGGCGGCGAGCTCGGCGTCCAGCTTGGCGGCGAACGCGACCACGGCGGCCTTCAGGCGCCAGCCGTTGTCGGCGAGGTTGTCGCAGGCGACCACGGCGTAGGGCGCAAGGCCCGCCGCGTGACGGCGACGCAGGCCTTCGACGATGTAGCCGACGGCGCTGTTGGGCTCGCGGGGATGGGCCAGGTCATGGACGATATCGGGGTGGCTCTCGTCGAGCCCGCCCTCCGCCGACAGGGTGTAGCCCTTCTCGGTGACGGTCAGGGTGACCATGCGCGTGGTCGGCGCGGCGAGGCGGGCGAAGACCGACGGCGGATCCTCCGGCGCGACCAGCACCTCCTGGATGGAGCCGATCACCCGGAAGGTCGTCTCGGCGTCCAGCTGCGCAAGGGTGTAGAGGCCGTCCTGCGGCTCCAGGGCGTCGCGGACGCCGGGGCTCTTCAGCGAGACGGCGCAGATCCCCCAACGCGGGTCCTTGGCCAGTAGCTCGTCGAAATAGAAGGCCTGGTGGGCGCGGTGGAAGGCGCCGGGACCAAAGTGAACGACGCCGATCTGGACCTTGTCGCGGTCATAGACGGGCAGGGCGACGCCCGGGATCGCGCCGGGATAGCTGGTGGCGCTTAAACGCAGGGCGGAAGAGGTCTCGGAGGAAGCGGTCAAGGGAAGCGCCTAGAGATCGAAGGAACGTTCAGGCCGCCTACATGCTGTAGTCTGGCCTCGGTGACAATTGGCTTGACCAATCTCTAGAGGGTCACGCCGGACTTCCAAATAGCGATCTCGCGTTCGCCGTTCAGCTCGGCCTTGGTCGGTTTACCGGAGGCGGTTTCGACCACGAGATCCATCAGGGCGTTCGCCGCCTCGTCCATCGAGACGCCCGCCAGCACCTGGCCGGCGTCGAAGTCGATCCACCCCGGCTTGCGCTGGGCGAGGCCGGAGTTCGAAGCGATCTTCAGCGTAGGGGCGGGGAAGCCGAGCGGCGTGCCGCGTCCGGTCGTGAACAGGATCACGGTGGCGCCCGCCGCCGTCAGGGCTGTCGACGACACGGCGTCGTTGCCGGGCGCTTCGAGCAGGGTCAGGCCGTGCGGTCCGACCCGCTCGCCATAGCGCAGCACCTTGACCAGCGGCGCGCGGCCGCCCTTCTGGACCGCGCCGAGGGACTTCTCCTCCAGCGTCGTGATGCCGCCGGCGATGTTGCCGGGCGAGGGGTTCTCATAGATCGGCTGGTGATTGTCGATGAAGTAGCGCTTGAAGTCGTCGATCACGCAGACGGCCTGGTCGAACACCTCGCGGCTGGCGGCGCGGGCCAGCAGCACGCCCTCGGCGCCGAACACCTCGGGGATTTCGGTCAGCACCGGCGTGCCGCCGGCGTCGGCGACCTTGTCGGCGATGCGGCCGACCAGAGGATTGGCGGTGACGCCCGAGAAGCCGTCCGAGCCGCCGCACTTGAGGCCGACCACCAAGTCCGAGACTGGGATCGGCTCGCGGCGGTCGCGCTCAGCGATCTCGACCAGCGCCTCGACGGCGGCCAGGCCATCTTCCAGCTCGTCCTCGACCATCTGGGTGGTGAAGCCGCGCAGGCGTTCGTGATCGATCTCCGGCGCGCTCTCCAGCAGAGCCTTGAGCTGATTGTTCTCGCAGCCCAGGCCCAGCAGCAGGACGCCGCCCGCGTTGGGGTGGCTGGCCAAGGCCGCGATCAGCTTGCGGGTGTGGGCCAGGTCATCGCCCAGCTGCGAGCAGCCGAACGGGTGGGGAAAGGCGAAGACGCCGTCGACGCGGCCGGCGAAGCGCTGGCTGGCTCTTTCGGCGATGCGGCGGGCGGTGTTGGCCACGCAGCCCACGGTGCATAGCACCCAGATCTCGTTGCGCGTTCCGGCCCGGCCGTTCTTGCGCCGATAGCCCTGGAAGGCGCGCGGCGTCGGTTCTTGTCGAGGTTCGGGTGGGGCGGGCGTCCAGGCGAAGTCCTCGACGCCCTCCAGACGCGTGGCGACGTTGTGGACATGGACGTGATCGCCGACGGCGATATCCGCCAGCGCTCGGCCGATCGGCCATCCATACTTCAGCACGTCCTCGCCGGCCTTGGCGGCGCGGATGGCGATCTTGTGGCCCTTGGGGATGTCGGCGCGCGCGGTGATGGCCTGGCCATGCAAGTCCACAGCCTCGCCGCGGGCGATGTCGCGCAGCGACGTGGCGACGTGGTCGCGCGGGTCGACCGGGTGGATCGATTCGCGTTGCGGCTGGAGCGCATCAGTCATCGTGAAGTCTCGCCCTCGGGGCGGGGATCGCCAAAAGAAAAGATCAGTGACATGGTAACCGGTGTCAGATTGGCGGCAAGTCGATGTTTCGTCGTAGGTGGCGATCACCGTCTCGCTAGAGTATGACAAGCCAAAATAAACAAAGCCGCTGGGAACGCCGTGACTGCTTCGAATACGCCTTCCTCGAATCCGGAAGAAAGCGAGACCGGCGTCGAGGGCGGACGCCGCCGGGCGACGATCAACGATATCGCGCGTCTGGCCGGCGTTTCGAAGAAGACCGTCTCGCGCGTCATCAACCAGTCGCCCTTCGTTCGCGACGAGACGCGCGAGCGGATCGAGGCGGTCATCGCCGAGTGGGGTTATGCGCCTGATCCGCAGGCGCGAGGCCTGGCGTTCCGTCGATCGTTCCTGATCGGCATGATCTACGACAACCCCAATCCGCAGTACGTCGTGAACATGCAACTGGGCCTGCTGGACGGCTTGCGCGGTTCCGGCTTCGAACTGGTGGTGCACCCTTGCGACCGTTCCAGCCCGACTTTCCTGGCCGATATTCGAGCCTTCGTGGAGCGCCAGAAGCTGTTCGGCGTGGTGCTGCCGCCGTCGGTCTCCGAGGATGACCGCGTCGCCAAGCTGCTCAACGAGATCGGCTGCGCCTATATCCGCATCGCCTCGGTCGAGCTGGACAAGCCCGAGCACATGATCGTCGGCCATGACCGGCTGGGCGGGGCCCAGGCCGCGCGGCACATCCTGTCCCTGGGGCACCGCCGGATCGCCTTCATCTCGGGTCCCGCCACCTTCCGCTCGTCGCACGAGCGGCGAGGGGGCTTCGAAGAGGCCTTGGCCGAGGCGGGGCTGAAGCTGGCGCCGGAGGACATCGTCCAGGGCGGCTACACCTTCGAGTCCGGCGTGGCTTGCGGAGACATTCTCCTGGCGCGCAACCCGCGTCCGACCGCGATCTTTTGCGGCAACGACGAAATGGCCGCGGGCGTGCTGCAATCGGCCCGCAAGGCAGGTCTTTCGGTTCCGCAAGACGTGACCGTCGTCGGTTTTGACGACTTCCAGATCGCCCAGGCGGTGTGGCCGCCGCTGACCACGGTGCGCACGCCGACGCGCGAGATCGGCCGGATGGCCGCCGAGAAGCTGCTGGGAGTCGAACGTCCTGAGCCGCGCGACCTTACGACCACGGAGCCAAGCTTGGTGGTGCGCGAGTCCTCGGGCCCGGTTCCGGCGTGAATGCTCGCGGCCGCCCGCGGCTTGCATCGTAACATGACACCGGTTACCAAGCGGGCCAAAGCGCCTCATCGCGAAGTCGCCGGTCAGACAGGGAGCAGACGTTAAGCCATGCCCAGGCCTCTGAATTTCCATGATGACCGGTTGTTTCCGGCCGACCCGACCACCCGGTCCTACGCCCGGGGCCTGTACGGCCTGGTCAAGCACCTGCCGATCATCAGCCCGCACGGCCACACCGATCCGAGCTGGTTCGCGACCAACGCGCCGTTCCAGGACGCCACCGACCTGCTGCTGGCGCCGGACCACTATCTGTTCCGAATGCTCTACAGCCAGGGGATCCAGCTCGACGCGCTGAAGGTGCGCTCGAAGGCCGGTGTTCCCGACACCGACCCGCGCGAAGCCTGGCGCGTGTTCGCCAGCAACTTCCACCTGTTCCGGGGCACGCCCTCGTGGGTGTGGCTGAACCACGTGTTCGGTCAGGTGTTCGGCTTCACCGAGTTCCTCGAAGCCTCGAACTCGGACGCCTATTACGACCGCATCACCGAGGCGCTGGCGACCGAAGCCTATCGCCCCCGCGCCCTGTTCGACCGTTTCAATATCGAGACCCTGGCCACCACCGAGGGCCCGCACGAGAGCCTCGCGCATCACAAGGCGATCCGCGAGAGCGGGTGGGGCGGTCACGTCATCACCGCCTACCGTCCAGACGCCGTCATCGACTTCGAGGACGAGCGCAGCCCGCGCGCCTTCGAGCGCTTCGCCGAGGTGTCCGGCCAGGACGTCTACAGCTGGAAATCCTACCTCGAGGCGCACCGCCTGCGCCGCCAAGCCTTCATCGAGGCGGGCGCGACCTCGTCCGACCACGGTCACCCGACCGCGGCCACGGCCGATCTGACCGACGCCGAGGCCGAGGCCCTGTTCGCGGACCTGGTGAAGGGCAATGTGACGCCGCAGAAGGCGGAGCTGTTCCGCGCCCAGATGCTGACCGAGATGGCCAAGATGAGCCTGGACGACGGTCTGGTCATGCAGATCCACCCCGGCTCGCACCGCAATCACAATGTTGGCCTGCTGAACTCCCACGGCCGCGACAAGGGCGCCGACATCCCGATGCGCACCGAGTACGTGGATGCGCTGAAGCCGCTGCTAACCCGCCTGGGCAATGATCCGCGCCTGTCGATCATCTTGTTTACGCTGGACGAGACGACCTACAGCCGCGAACTGGCCCCGCTGGCCGGCCACTATCCGGTCCTGAAGCTGGGCCCGTCCTGGTGGTTCCACGACAGCCCGGAGGGCATGATGCGCTTCCGCGAGCAGGTCACCGAGACCGCCGGCTTCTACAACACCGTCGGCTTCAACGACGACACCCGCGCCTTCCTGTCGATCCCGGCACGCCACGACGTGGCCCGCCGTGTCGACAGCGCTTTCCTGGCCCGCATGGTCGCCGAGCACCGCATGGATCTCGTCGAGGCCGAGGAGCTGATCGTCGACCTGACGTACAACCTGCCTAAGAAGGCCTACAAGCTCGACCAGCGTCCGGACTGGGCCCGTCCCGCCGCGCTGCGCGCCGCCGCCGAATAGAACACCCTTTCCGGAGACTTCCTGATGTTCGCCAAGACCTATCACGCCACCCATCCGGACATGATGTTCGCGGTCAGCAACGACGACCTGCGCGACCGCTACCTGATGCAGGGCCTGTTCCAGGACGGCCAGATCGTCCTGACCTACAACCACGCCGAACGTTTCGTCGTCGGCGGCGTCGTGGCGACCAGCCCGATCAAGCTGCCCGACCAGACCGAGCCCGCCTCGGCCGCCGGCCACCCGTTCCTTGAGCGCCGCGAGCTGGGCCTGATCAATGTCGGCGAGACCACCGGCAAGGTCACTGTCGACGGCGTTGTCTACGAGATCGTTCCGCGTGACGGCCTTTACGTCACCATGGGCGCCAAGGACGTGACCTTCGAGGGCGTCGACGGCGCCGCGCGCTTTTACCTGGTCAGCCTGCCGGCCCACGCCGCGTTCGAGACCAAGAAGCTGGCCTTCGCCGACGCGATCCCGCTGGAGCGCGGCGCGCTGGAGACCTCCAACGAGCGCACGATCTACCAGTACATCGTGCCGACCACCTGCAAGTCGGCCCAGCTGTTGCTGGGCATGACCGTGCTGAAGCCGGGCAGCGTCTGGAACACCATGCCGCCCCACCTGCACGACCGTCGCTCGGAAGCCTATTTCTACTTCGGCCTGGGCGAGAACGACCGGGTCTTCCATTACATGGGCGAGCCGGACGAGATGCGTCACATCGTGATCGCCAACGAGGAAGCCGTGATGAGCCCGCCGTGGTCGATCCACATGGGCTCGGGCACCGCCAACTACACCTTCATCTGGGCGATGGGCGGCGAGAACCTCGACTATACCGACATGAACGTGCTGGACATTTGCCAGCTGAAGTAGGGCCGAAAGGCTAGGCGCTTCCTCCGTGTCATCCCGGGCGAAGCGTAGCGAAGACCCGGGACCCAGGACCGCGCGCTGAGCGGTCGCCCCTGGGTCCCGGATAGCCTCTGCGAGGCTTCCGGGATGACACGATTTTTGGATCAGGAAATCAGAACCATGGCCAATCCGTTCAGCCTCGAAGGCAAGGTCGCGCTCGTCACCGGCGCCAACACCGGGATCGGGCAGGGGATCGCCATCGCCCTGGCCGCCGCCGGCGCGGACATCGCCGCCGCGGGCCGTAGCGAACCGACCGAGACGCAAGCCGCCGTCGAGGCCCTCGGCCGCAAGTTCCTGTCGATCAAGGCCGACTTCGGCTCGACCGAACCGGTCCAGCGCGTGGTCGACGAGACCGTCGCCGCGTTCGGCAAGGTCGATATCCTGGTCAATAACGCCGGCATCATTCGCCGCGCGGACTCGATCGAGTTCAGCGAGGCCGACTGGGACGCGGTGATGGACACCAACCTGAAGGTCGTCTTCTTCCTGACCCAGGCCTTCGCCAAGCAGGCGCTGAAGCAGGGTGGCGGCAAGGTGATCAACATCGCCTCCTTGCTCTCGTTCCAGGGCGGCATTCGCGTGCCGTCGTACACGGCCGCCAAGTCGGGCCTGGCCGGCCTGACCAAGATCCTGGCCAACGAGTGGGCGACCAAGGGGATCAACGTCAACGCCATCGCGCCGGGCTATTTCGACACGAATAACACCGAGGCCCTGCGCGCCGACCAGGACCGCAACGCGGCGATCCTGGCCCGCATTCCGGCCGGTCGCTGGGGTCGTCCCGAGGACATCGGCGGCGCCGCCGTGTTCCTGGCCTCGTCGGCTTCCGACTACGTCCAGGGGATTACTCTGCCCGTGGACGGGGGCTGGTTGGCCCGCTGACGAAATAAAAACACGCAATCGGTCGATGGTAGCGCAACCATCGTGCCGAGCGGGTTTTCTCGTCTGGTGAACAAGGCTAGAGGGCGCCCTAGCGTCAAGTCTCCCCGCCGCGACGCGCCCTCGAACCTTCTGCCTGCATGGGATCCCGGCGCTCGGGGTCCTCGGAGTCCGCGCATGCGCAACCCGGCCCTGTCGATCGACGTCGATCGTCCGACCAGCCAACACGTCCGCAAGAACGCCAATCTGCTGAGCGATCTGCTGGTCGAGGCGATCGCCTATCTGGAAGGCGAGGAGGCCGCCGCCCTGGTGGCTCGGGCGCGCAAGGTCGCTTCGCACGAAGACGTCGCCAACGGCGACGCGCCGGTGCTGGATCACCTGTTCTCCGACCTTTCGAAGGATCAGGCCGTGTTCCTGGCCCGCGCCTTCGCCAGCCACTCGCTGCTGGCCAATATCGGCGAGGACGTCGCCGGCCGCCGTCGCCACGCCGAGGCCGACGCCCAGCCGGGCGACGAACGCCCCCGCACCCTGGTCGACGCCGTCAAGCTGCTGAAGCGCCAAGGCAAGACCGACGAGGACCTGGCCAAGACCTTCGCGGCGATGAACGTCGTACCGGTGCTGACCGCTCACCCGACCGAGGTGCGCCGCCGCAGCATGGTCGACCGCGAGACAGAGATCTCGCGCCTGATGGCCCTGCGTCGCCACCACCTGCCGCCGGATCTCGAGGCCGAGATCCGCGAGAGCCTGTTCCGCGAGATCGCCCTGATGTGGCGCACGCGCCTCTACCGGCCCGAGCGGATCACGGTGAAGGACGAGATCCGCAACGCCCTGTCGATCGTCCGCACCTCGATCCTGCCGGCGATCATCGACCTCTACGGCGACTGGACCAGCAAGATCGGCTCGCACGGCCATCTCGCCCCGCTGCTGAAGCTGGGCTCGTGGCTGGGGGGCGACCGCGACGGCCACCCCGGCGTCAACGGCGAGACCCTGAAGCTGGCCTTCGCCAGCCAGTCCCGCGTGATCCTCGATTGGTACGCCGGCGAGGTCCGCAAGCTGTGGTCGAACCTGGCCGTCTCGACGGCCTATGCGCCGGTGTCGGAAGAGCTGCTGGCCCTGGCCGCCCAGGCCAAGAATCCGTCGGTTCACCGCCTGGACGAGCCCTATCGCCTGGCGCTGGAGCTGATCTTCGATCGCCTGACGGCCGTGTCGCAGAAGCTGACCGGCCAGCCGGTCGCCTTCGCCACGGGCGTCACCAGCGTCGAGCCTTACGGCCATCCGGACGCCTTCATCGCCGACCTGTCGGTGATCATCGACAGCCTGGAGCGCAACGGCGGCGAGCGGCTGGTCGGCACGGCGTTGCGCACCCTGGTCGACGTCGCCAAGGCCTGCGGCTTCCACCTGATGAGCCTGGACCTGCGCCAGAACGCCGACGTCCATGAGCGCACGATCCACGAGCTCTACGAGCGCGCCGGCTCCGGCGTCGGCTACCTGAAGCTTTCCGAAGAGGCCCGCTGCAAGCTGCTGATCGAGGAGCTGTCGCACCAGCGTCCGCTGGTCTCGCCGTTCACCGAGTACAGCGAGGAGACGACCAGGGAGCTGGCGACCATGACCGCCGCCGCCCAGGCGGTGCGCGACTACGGCCATGGCTGCCTGGGGGCCTACATCATCTCGAAGTCGGCGACGCTGTCCGACATCCTCGAGCCGCTGGTCCTGCTCAAGCAGGTCGGCTTGGTCTGGGGCGGCGCGGCGCCGCGCGCCTCGGTCAAGGTCGCGCCGCTGTTCGAGACCATCGGCGACCTCGAGAACGGCCCGGCCGTCCTGCGCCAGTGGCTGGAGCTGCCGCTGGCCCGCTCGATCCTCGGCGACCGGCCGGTGCAGGAGATCATGCTCGGCTACTCCGACAGCAACAAGGACGGCGGGTACGTCGCCAGCCGGCGCGGCGTCGCGGTCGGGGCCTCGGCCCTGGCGCGCGAGGCCGACCGGATGGGCGTGGGCCTGCAGCTGTTCCACGGCCGGGGCGGCAGCGTTGGGCGGGGCGGGGGACCGGCCGCCGAGGCCGTGCTGGCCCAGCCGGCCGGCACCGTCCAGGGCCGCATCCGCATGACCGAGCAGGGCGAGATGATCGCCCGCCGCTTCGGCGACCAGCCCACCGCCCGCCGCAATCT
This sequence comes from Caulobacter sp. CCH9-E1, assembly GCF_001556515.1. Classification (GTDB taxonomy): domain Bacteria; phylum Pseudomonadota; class Alphaproteobacteria; order Caulobacterales; family Caulobacteraceae; genus Caulobacter. The sequence goes on from NZ_LSJA01000221.1 coordinate 19,583, forward strand.
CGACGGCCTGGCCGCCGCCGTGCTGATCGCCAGCGAGCGCCCGGTCGTTAAGCCCGACGCCAAGGTCGACGCGGCCATGACGGCCCTGGCCGACGCCTCGTTCCACGGCTTCCGCGCCCTGGTGTACGACGATCCGGCCTTTGAGAACTTCTTCTGGTCGGTCACCCCGATCAGCGAGATCGTCGGCCTCAATATCGGCAGCCGTCCGGCCAGCCGGACAGCCAGCCGCAAGATCGAGGACCTTCGGGCCATCCCGTGGGTGTTCAGCTGGTCGCAGTCGCGGTTCATGCTGCCGGGCTGGTACGGCTTCGCATCGGGCGTCGATCGCGCCGGCCTGTCGGTCGAGCAACTGCGCGACCTGGCCGGAAACTTCGATTTCTTCGCCTCGCTGCTGTCGAACATGGAGCTGGCCCTGGCCCAGAGCCACATGCCGATCGCCTCGCGCTACGTCGCGCTGTCGCCGGACAAGGACAGCGCCCAACGGATCTTCGCGACCATCCGGCGCGAGCACGAGCGGGCGGCCGAGCTGGCCCTGGCCATTCGCGGCGGGTCCAGTTTGCTGGACAACCAGCCCGACCTCGCCGAATCCGTGGCCTTGGCGGGCCGCGTCGTCGATCCGCTGAACCACCTGCAGTTGGAGCTGCTGTCGCGTCGCCGGGCGGGGGACCAGGACGAGGAGCTGCGTCTGGCGATCCAGCTGACCGTCGCCGGCATCGCCGCGGGCCTGCGCAATACGGGGTGATTTGACCGCTCAAGAATCCGATCTCCCCGGCGCCACGGGTCGCGCTCTGCGCGCCCGAGCGTAAACTCCTGCCGGGGTCCAGATCGAGCCCGCAGACGCAGAGGGCGGGCGAGGCCAGAAGGCGCGTCATCCCCAGACATTCCGGATGAATCTGGGCCCCGGCATTCGCCGGGGAGGTCGGCTGTTTGATCATCGTTCTTCCAGTCGGCCAAAACCTATCCTTTTCAACTGCTTGCCCATCCCAGAATCCCGCTTCAACCCCGCTTGCGCTCCCCGTCGCTTTCTGTTTATCTGCGCATGACACCGGTGGCTAAGTGGCTTGGCCACTTTCCCTCCCTCTCGAGTGACACCGGTGTCATTACGTTTCGGCTCGGCGTCGTGGTCGGTCCGTATCGTTTGCGGCTCCTTGAGCTCGCTCCTGCGCAAACTCCGGGGCGCCGGGTCATGCCGGCGCCCTCACTTTTGCGTCGGCGGCCGGGCGAGGGGAGGCGCCGCAAAAGGTTTGGGGAAGGAAGCGAGGACCAGTGTCTTTCGCGCGGATCGCGAGCCCGACGGCTCCGCCCCGCGTTCCGCCTTTTAGTTTGACGTAGCGGCAAGCCAGTTGTGGCGCCTGTCCGCAACGCGGTCTAAGGGAACGGCCTGAGCCGGCATCGGCGAAATTTTGCTCACGCGGGCGTCTTTCCGGCGGTCCGCGCAAGAACGAGCCTTCGGGAAGGAGAATGCGATGGTGAAAGACCGTATGGCGGTGCTGACCGCCCTGATGGACCAGGGTGTGATCCCGGTGTTCTATCACCCGGACGTCGAGGTCTGTAAGAACGTGATCCAGGCCTGCGCCGACGGCGGCGCGCCCTGCATCGAGTTCACCAACCGCGGCGATTTCGCCAGCCACGTCTTCTACGAAGTCACCCGACACTTCGACAAAGCCGATCCGCGCGTGATCATGGGCGTGGGCTCGATCGTCGACGCCCCGACCGCCGGCATCTACATCGCCAACGGCGCCAAGTTCGTCGTCGGCCCGATCCTGAACGCCGACGTCGCCAAGGTCTGCAACCGTCGCAAGATCCCGTACTCGCCGGGCTGCGGTTCGGCCTCGGAAATCTCGTACGCCGAGGAACTGGGTTGCGAGATCGTCAAGGTGTTCCCGGGCTCGTCGGTCGGCGGTCCCGATTTCGTCAAGGCGGTGCTGGGCCCGATGCCCTGGACCCGCATCATGCCGACGGGCGGCGTCGATCCGGACGAGGCCTCGGTGAAGAAGTGGTTCGGCGCGGGCATCGTCGCCGCCGGCATGGGCTCCAAGCTGATCACGCAAGAGCTGCTGGACGCCAAGGACTACGCGGGCATCTCCAAGAAGGTCCGCGAGACCGTCGATCTGATCAAGAAGGTTCGTGGGAAGGCCTAAGACCAAATGACCGACAACATCCTGAACATCCGTCCGGCTTCGGAAACCAAGTGGGACTGCGCCAGCTTCGGCGAAGTGATGCTGCGTTTCGATCCGGGCTTCGGCCGGGTCCGCAACGCCCGGCAGTTCAACGTCTGGGAAGGCGGCGGCGAGTACAACGTCGCCCGCGCGTTCCGTAAGTGCTGGGGCAAGCGCTCGACCGTCGTCACGGCCCTGCCGAACAACGACCTGGGCTGGCTGGTCGAGGACCTGATGATGCAGGGCGGCGTCGACCAGTCCCACGTCATCTGGCGCGACTTCGACGGCCTGGGCCGCAATACGCGCGTTGGCCTGAACTTCACCGAGAAGGGCTTCGGCGTCCGTCCGGCGCTCGGCTGCTCGGACCGCGGCCACTCGGCCGCTTCGCAGATCCGCCCCGGTGAAGTGAACTGGGAAAAGCTGTTCGGCGAGGAAGGCGTGCGCTGGTTCCACACCGGCGGCATCTTCGCGGCCCTGGCCAGCAACACCGCCGAAGCCGTGATCGAGGCCGTTGAGGTGGCCCGCAAGTACGGCACGATCGTCTCCTACGACCTGAACTACCGCGCCTCGCTGTGGAAGTCGCAGGGCGGCAAGGAAGGCGCTCAGAAGGTCAATCGCCACATCGCCAAGTACGTCGACGTGATGATCGGCAACGAGGAAGACTTCACCGCCTGCCTCGGCTTCGAAGTGGAAGGCCTGGACGAGCACATCAGCTCGATCGACCCGGCGAACTTCAAGAAGATGATCGAGACGGCCGTGAAGGAGTTCCCGAACTTCAAGGTCGCCGCGACCACGCTGCGCAACGCCAAGACCGCCTCGGTCAACGACTGGTCGGCGATCCTGTACGCCGGCGGCCAGTTCTACGCCTCGATGATGCGCGAGAACCTGGAAATCTACGACCGCGTCGGCGGCGGCGACGGCTTCGCCTCGGGCCTGGCCTACGGCTTCATGGAAGGCAAGGGCCCGCAGGCCGCCGTCGAGTACGGCGCGGCTCACGGCGCCCTGGCCATGACCACCCCCGGCGACACCTCGATGGTGAAGGCCGCCGAGGTCGAGGCCGTGATGAAGGGCAAGGGCGCGCGGGTCATCCGCTAAAGCTCTCGTTCCCTGAAGAACAAGGAGAAGTCCTCGGCCGCAAGGCCGGGGACTTTTTCTTTGACGTGGGGCGGGTTGTAGACATCCGTGTCGTCGCGTTCCTTCTCAGCAAGAATCTCGGCGAACCGAAGGAAGCGCTCCTGAAGCTTCCGGGTGAGCCAGGCTTGTTCATGCCGCCGCCGCCGCGCCGAGCGGGAGGCGCCGTTGCGCCGGGGTTTGCGAGGGGAGGGCATGTCTGAGCTCCTTTTCCAAGATCCTCCCCCGCGATGCGGGGGAGCAACCGTGTTGAGTTCAGGCGGGT